>CAMCYH010000063.1 GCA_945883745.1 Candidatus Kuenenia stuttgartensis | reverse complement strand
TAGCCGCGGGCGGCGTTTTCGCCATTCATGACCACGTGCGTGCGGCCACGCCTATCGGTCGTGATGAGTGGCGTGGCCCAGCAGGTCGGCTCGTCTCGCGGAGTCTCCCAGACGGTTCGGCCGGTCGCGGCGTCGACGGCGATGAGTTTCGAGGGCCCTTCGTGATCCCACGGCACGATGAGCAGATCGCCGGCGAGCGTGGGCGAGCTGCCTTCGCCAAACTCGTTGCGGGTATGCATGTCGCCAAAGTCCCGCTGCCACACCGGCGTGCCTGTCATCGTGAAGCAGAAGGTGCCTTGCGATCCGAAGTGGGCATAGACATGCGTGCCGTCGGTGCAGGGGGAGGCGGAGGCGTAGCCATTGGTTTCATGGGTGCCTTCGTGGGGCGTGGCGCGAACGGCGGTGCGAGACCATTGCTCCGCGCCCGACTGCCGATCGAAACAGAAGATCTGGAAATCGAGTTCGCCCTGAGAGCCGGGCACAGGGAGGGCAGTCGTGACGAATACCGAGTTGCCCCAGATGACCGGCGATGAAGAGCCGCGTCCCGGAATTGCGACTTTCCAGCGGACATTCTTCGTGTCGCTGAATTCCGTGGGCGGCACCGCTGACGGCGCAACACCGTTTCCCAGTGGCCCGCGCCAATGGCCCCAATGGTCATCGGCAGGGGCCGCATGGCTGGTTGTAGCCGCAAGGCTCAGAACCATCCCAGTCAAAATGGTCGCTCGCATGCGAACCTCACGGCGATGTAACGCCGACCCCGATGTGGTACTGTTTTTGGCATCGTCGCACGGCGGCGAGGAACTCGGCAAGCCGGTGCCGGGCTTGGCAAGAAGACAGGACAGCGCGGCCATGCAAGGAGCGGATGTGAACGAGTCTGTTGAGCCCCTGGGAATGCGGGTGTTGATCCGCAAGGACGAGAGCCGCCACACCACGCGGGGAGGAATCGTGCTTCCGGATCAGGCGGAGATACCCACGATCACCGGCCGGGTCGTCGAGGTGAGCCTCCAGGTGGAGCGGGATGCAGACTTTCCGATCGAAAAGTACGACAAGGTGCTCTTCCATCCCCGCAACTCGATCCCGGTCGATTTTGAGCAGAATAATCTGCTCTATGTGGTGCCGATTGAGGACGTGGTGGCCGTCTTCCGGCGGCACGATGGTGCCCGACCGCAACGTCGTGGCAAGGCCGGCAAGGACGAGGATCGTCCGGCTCCGGATGGCGACGAATAGCCTGCCTCCACCAATTCATCGGAGACCACAGCCATGCCAGCGGAGAGTGACTTCTGGCCCGCAGTGCGGAGAAATGCAGCGGGCTCTTGTGTCATTTGTCTGATGTCGATCGTGGCAGCAGGAGCCGGGGAACCGCCCGGCAAGCTTGCCGAAACCGTGGAGCTCGGCCGCGTGCTCGTCGAGCAGACCGCCACGCATCCGCTCACCCGCCAGTATGTCGGCGCGGCCCTCAACTGCACGTCCTGCCATCTCGACAACGGCACCCATCCGACGGCGGCGAGCTTTCTCGACGTGGCCACCGCCTATCCGGCCTGGGCGGGTCGCGAGGGCCGGGTGATCACGCTGGAGGATCGGGTCCTCAACTGCTTCATGCGGAGCTGTAACGGGATCAGGCCGCCGCAGGGCAGCCAGCCGGTCGTGGCGATCGTGACCTACATCACATCGCTGTCGGAGGGCCGTCCGATCAAGATGAATGACGCCAGCCCCCACGGTCCGCGGCGGGTGCCACCGCTCGTGCTCGACCCTACCACCGCCGACGCTGCCGCCGGTGAAAAGCTCTACGTTGCAAAGTGTGGTGACTGTCACGCCACCGATGGCAATGGCACTGCCGACGGCCCACCGGTCTGGGGTCCGCGAAGTTTCAACAGGGGAGCTGGGCTGTCGCATGTCGACCAGCTCGCCGCATGGCTGAAGCTGGCGATGCCCCTTGATGCGGCCGATCTGACGGAGCGGGAATCACTCGACATCGCCGCCTATGTCACCAGCCACCCTCGGCCAGACTTTGTGATCGAAGAGCATCTGCCGCCGGCGGAGGAGATGGGAGTCTACAACGGCAAGCGGTAGGATGGTTTCATGACATGCGACACACCCACGTCGCCACCCAACGGTGGCATCGGCTTCTTCGAGCGGTACCTGACTGTGTGGGTCGGGCTGTGCATCATCGCCGGCATCGCGCTGGGGAGGATCGCTCCCGGGCTCGCCACCACGCTTGACCGGATGGCGGTGACCGTCGACGGGGCACCGGTGATCTCGATCCCGATTGCGATCTGCCTGTTCTTCATGATGTATCCCATCATGGCGAAGATTGACTTCGCGGAAGTGCTGCGGGCGGGGCAGTCAGTGCGGCCCGTCTTGCTCACGCTCGTCGTGAACTGGGCCATCAAGCCGTTCACGATGTATGCGATCGCCACCTTCTGCCTGGGCACGCTCTTTCTGCCCTTCATCGGGCCTGATGCCGTGGACCATGTGACGATGCCGCTGGGCTTGAATCTCGACGTGGGGCAGGCCTACGGATCGGGCACGGTCGTGCTCCACGAGGGGGTGAAGATGCTCGAGGTGCCGCTCTGGAGGAGCTACCTCGCCGGCTGCATCCTTCTCGGCATCGCCCCCTGCACGGCGATGGTGCTCGTCTGGGGCCATCTTGCGCGAGGCAACGCCGGGCACACGCTCGTCATGGTCGCCATCAACTCGCTCACGATGCTGGTTCTCTACGGGGTCCTCGGCGGACTGCTCCTCGGCATGGGCAGGCTCCCGGTGCCCTGGCGGGCACTGGTGCTCTCGATCGGGGTCTACGTGGCCCTGCCATTGGCCGCAGGACTCGTGTCGCAGCGAGTGCTCATGCGGTCGTTCGGTCGGGAATGGTTCGAGGAACGGTTTCTCCGCTGGCTGCAGCCGCTCACGATCACGGCCCTGCTCCTGACGCTGGTGCTCCTATTCTCGTTCAAAGGAGACACGATCGTGGCCAATCCCCTCACGATCCTGTGGATCGCGATCCCGTTGTTCGTTCAGACGGTACTCATCTTCGGAATCACCTACGCGCTGGCCAAGGCCCTCGGCTTCACCTACGAGAATGCCGCACCCTCGGCCATGATTGGGGCCTCGAATCACTTCGAGGTGGCGATCGCGACCGCAGCGATGCTCTACGGACTCGCGTCGGGAGCAGCGCTTGCCACGGTCGTGGGCGTGCTTATCGAGGTGCCGGTGATGCTGTGGCTCGTGCGGTTTTGCCTGCGGACGCAGGACTGGTTTCCGCGACCAGCCACGGCCCGCATGACCGCGGGCTGACATTCCTTTCCCTCGTGCTCGGAGATTCACTCGTGAAGAAGGTTCTCTTCGTCTGCATCCACAACAGCGCCCGCAGCCAAATGGCAGAGGCATTCCTCAACGCACTGGGGTCGGCCGCGTATCAGGCCGAGAGCGCCGGTCTCGAGCCGGGCGTGCTCAACCCGCTGGTCGTGGAGGCCATGCACGAGGTCGGCATCGACATTTCACGGGCCACCACGAAGAGTGTCGCGGAGATGCTCGCTCGTGGCCCGGTGTTCGATACCGTCATCACGGTCTGCGATGAGGCGAGCGCCGAGCGTTGCCCGTCGTTTCCCGGGGGGAGCGAGCGGCTGCACTGGGGCTTCCCCGACCCATCGACGCTGACGGGGTCCCACGATGACCGGCTGGCGGCCGTCCGCACAATCCGGGACCAGATTCGTGAGCGGGTGGCCGCGTGGGTGAATCGGGAACAGGCATAGCTGGCCGAAGCCGCGACGTCCGCCCTCGATGGAGCGTTGCCAGTATCAGATGACCTGTGCGAGCCGTGGCGCCGCCGGCGAGGATCGTCAAGACCGGGCTGCCCTCAGGCAGATCCTCTGCCAGCAAGCGTTCGCTCCATCGCGTCGTACGCCGCACAAGCCGATCGCACGCCGCGGGTGTCGAGACCAAACTGTTCGAGCGAGTAGCGGTGGCGTCCATGGCGGCCCTGCGGATTCTCCGCCAGCCAGCGGGTCATGGCCGCCGACCCTGCGGACGTCAATGAGATCCCCGCCCGCTCGTAAATCTCCCGGATCACCGCCAGAGGATCGGCGAGCATTTTTTTGTAGTGCACGCGGACCACGCGATCCTCGACCCCGGCCGCCGCCGCCTCCGACTCACCGGCGAATCGTGAGATCAGCCGCAGGGTGTCGACGCCGTCTTCCTTCGGATCGACCGTGTCGGAACTGATCGTCCGCACGGTAGACATCAGACTGCAGAACGAACCCACCACCTCGCCGACATCCCGATAGGTCTGCACGAAGATCGCAGTGGGAGCGAGTCGGGCAAGTGTGCCGATCCGCGGGGCGTGAAATGGATACTTGAACACCCAGTGCCGATCTGTCAGGCCACCGTCGAGCACGCGGAGCGTCCCCAGGTACTCACGATAGATGCCGTCCCATGCCGACTCGTCGAGGCCATCGAGGAACCGCTCGTAACCCGGCACCCGCCAGCGGAACGTGAAGATGTAGTCGGCGACCGTGTTGACGAGCAGCCAGTAACACTCCTCGGCCCCGAACGGATCCAGCTCATGGATGCCGGCAAGTTGGGGTGCCAGTTGCTTCATCTGGGCGACCGTGCGAACGGCCGCCGCCTGCCGCGCGGCCACTGTCCGGCGGCCGGCATCATGAGTGGGCACCATGACGGGAAACGCCCCCTCCCAGAGCAAAAGCGCCCGGGCGAGAGGATCTGCCGCCAGCAGTTTGTGCAGCGCCGTCGTTCCGGTGCGAGGCAGGCCGACAATAAAAATCGGCGGTCGGGCCGGATGGAGCAGATGGTCGGTCATGGGCTCAGGCCCACCCCAGATCTCCTCCATGCACAACCGTGCCACCAGCATGCGCACGATTGTCCCAACCGCGGCGACGCGGCCGACAGCGTTGAGCGCGGCCTCGTCACGGATGCTCGCGACGAGCCGCTCGAGCCGTGGGCGATGGGTCGTTCCCAGAAACTGCCGACCTGTGATATCGCGGGCCTGCCGCTCCATTCCCGCGATGTCGAGGCGATACCTCCACGAGCATCGCTCCGCCAGCCAAAAGCCGCCCTGCAGGCAGCGGTAGCGAAAGCGGCGGCGGATTGGCGATTGGTCGATCATGCTACGGTGTGGAATGAATTTCGGTGTCGCACCAGCACTCTACACGAATCCAGCGTTTGGCCACCCGGGGTCCCTATGCCCACTTCCACGACGTATCCACGGGTCATGCTGCCCTCCGGCCAGCAAGCCTCGTGCCTGAACGCCTCCGAGGCCCGGTTTGTCGCCCAGGAGATGCCTCGCTACTTTCGGCACGGGGTCACACTCGCAAAGTCACGGGATGGTTCGCCTCCGGTGGTCTTCGACGTCGGTGCAAATGTCGGGCTGTTCACGCTCTACGCGCACCACATCACCGGCGGCGACGTTCGCGTCTACGCCTTTGAGCCGATCCCGCAGACCTTCGCAGTGCTCGCCTTGAATGCCGCGGGATGCGGCCCGGCCGTCACGCCGCTCAACCACGCCCTGGGCCGTCAGGAAGGGGACATCTCCTTCACGCACTTTCCGGCGGTCAGCGCCTGGTCCTCGGCATACCGGCCTGATCGCGATGCGGCCGCCGAGCAGGCCCGGATGACCAAGGGGGTGGCGGCTGTCGTCGAGCGGGGTGTCGTTATGCCCTGGCTGCGCTTCGTCCCCAAGCCGCTCCGCGACTGGGTGGTGCGCGGTGGTGTGCGGCGGATGTCGAAGCGGGAGCATGTGACCTGCCGCGTGCGGACACTTTCGCAGGTGATCGATGAACGGGGAATCGTCAGGATCGATCTCCTCAAGATTGACGTGGAGGGAGCCGAGATGGACGTGCTGGCAGGGATCTCCATCGCCCATTGGCCAATCATCCGGCAGGTCGTGGTCGAGGTCGAGCAGTTCGACACCCGCGGACCCGAGGTGGCGAGCCTCTTCCGCAGTCACGGCTTCACCCACATTCACGAAAGCTGTGACGAGATTGACCGCTCCGTAAATACCGGCATGCTGGTCGCCCGGCGGGGACCGTAGGGCAGCGACGACCTCTCTGGCTCAGGTGCCGCTCCGAGCGAGGATCGGCTGGCCGGTGCGAAAGGCCTCCTCGATGATGTCGGCTGCTCGGCGCACGCCTGCGAGCTCCCTGATCTCAGCGGCGCGCAGGTGCGCCCTCTCCCGATAGCCGGGATCATCCGTCACGCGAGAAATCGCCGTCCGTAGCCGTGACACGGTCAGCCGGTTTGGAGGCACCACCTCGGCGACCCCGAGCCACTCGAGCCTGCGCGCCACGCCCGGTTGGTCATTCGTAATCGGGATCGCCACCATCGGCAGGCCATGGGCGAGCGATTCGAGCGCCGTGTTGAGTCCGGCATGTGTGATCACGACGGCCGCCTTCTCGAGGAGCGCTAGCTGCGGCGCCACCGGCACGACGATCGGTCCGCCCGGGCAGCGGGCCGCGACGGCGGCGGGATCCGTGTCGGCCGACCCGAGCGAGATCACAAGCTGCGCGTCGAGTGGCTCCACGGCCGAGGCAATCGCGCTAAACATGCCCACGAGCCGGTTTTGCAGTGTGCCGAGCGACGCGTAAACAAGCGGGCGGCCGTCGAGGCGGTCCCAGGGAAATGGCACCGCTGCCGTCGTCGCTGGTCCGTGCCAGGGGCCGGTGAAGTGCAGCCGCGGCTCGGGCTTTGCCCGTGGGAAGTCGAAGAACGCGGGCTGCTGGGCGATCTCCGCAAGGTAGGCTGGCTCGCTCTGACGCATCAGTGTTGGGAGGCCGTGCCGCGCGCGATAGCCGTCGATCTCCCGGCGGACCGGCTCGGTCACGCGATAGAGAAACCAGTTGCCAAACCGGTTGCGAAGTCGTCCCAGCAAGCCAGGCTGATAGCGCCAGGGGAGCACTGCCGGCGGGCATTCGGTATCCCGGTTCAGCGCCAGCGCATTACAGACCTGCACGTAGGGCACGCCTGCGATCTCGGCGATCGTGCCGGCGGCGGGATTCACCTGATCGACAAGCAGCGCGTCGAACCCCTCGGCACGGATCACCGCCGGCAGGTCGCGGAGCGTCACTTCGGCGGCGAGCCGCATCATCCCCACTGTGTAACGGAGCGCCTGAATGGCCGACATTCCCCCGAGGGTCATGGCCTGCGCGGCGATCGAACCACGGGGAAACTCCGTCGCGCCGATCGCAGCGAAACCAAGGCCCGCGGCGGCCGCCTTGCCTTGGCCGTCGGGCCGGGCCACCACGGTGACTCGATGCCCGCGCCGAGCAAGCTCACGGCCGAGCGTCGTCATGGGATTCAGGTGCCCGGAGAGCTCCGGGCAGTTCAGGCCGATGTGCATGATGATGTCTGTCGGTGTGAAGGCGTCGCCCGCCATTGCGGGAAGGGGGCCAACGGGTCGAAGAGGAACGAGGCCCGGTGTGTTTCGAACACGCTATCCAGCAAGCATGCGTCCCTTGCCTTCACCATTGACCTACGGACCCGTGAGCGAAGTTATAGTGCTGATTGCCATGCCCGTAGGCCACAGGCCGGAGCCTGGGCGAAACTGATGGCGAGGGTGGGCAAGGAGTTTCCACGAGCTGATTGGCAACGTTTTCCGAGGTGATCCTGTCCGCTACTGGTTTTTTCCGGATCCCGGTCGCCGACTCGAGGTGGTGGAGAGCCACGTGCGGGCTGTTGTGAAGCCTGTCTCCCTGCGGCAAGAGCAGGCATCATGGGGGGGAGATTCTCCCGTCATCACCCGTTGTCAATCGGCACCGCTCAAGCGAGCGGTGCTGAGTCGAGCCTGAGCACCACCGGCCGCGAGGTCCGCAGGGTCACCCGTGGCTGCGGCTCGACCGGCGTCGGATCAGCCAGCCGCGGGCGGAGCCGGGCGAGGATCGTGCCCACGATGATCTGCGACTCGATCATGGCGAAGCTCGCACCCAGGCAGATGCGGGGCCCGGCGCTAAAGGGCAGATAGGCGAACTTGTTCTTCTGCTCCTCGCGGCCCGGCTCGAACCGCTCCGGCCGAAACGCCTCAGGGCTGCTCCAGAGCTGCGGCAGGCGGTGCAGGGCGTAGGGGCAGAAAATCACGAGATCCCCCTGCGCCACTCGGGTGCCGGCGAGGTCGTCGGGACCGAGTGCCCGGCGATCGAACATCCAGACCGGCGGATAGAGCCGGAGCGTCTCCTGGATCACTGCCTTCAGCCGCGGCAGGCGGCCGACGTCGTCCACGGTGGGCGTCCTGCCACCGGTGGCGGTCAGGAGTTCCGCCCGCAGCCGTTCGAGTTCGTCGGGATGCCGATCCAGGAGCACCCACAGCCAGGAGAGGGCATTGGCCGTGGTCTCGTGGCCCGCGATCATCATCGTCATGACTTCGTCGCGAAGCTGGACATCGCTCATCGACTCGCCCGTCTCCGCATCCCGCGTTGCCATCAGCATCGTGAGCAGGTCGCGATCAGTGTCGTCGGCGTCACCGCTCGCCAGCCGCTGTCGCCGCGCGGCGATCAGCCGCTGCACGATCGCGTCGAGCGAGTCGAGTGCCGGCCGCAGTTGCCGGTTGTTGGCCGTCGGCAGCCAGAGGGGCGGCCGCACCGGCGACGACACCCGAGCCGCGAGGCAGGCGAGGATCGTCGGGAAGACGCGGTTGATCTCGTCGGCGCTTTCCGCGAGGTCGTCGCCGAAGAGCGTCTCGGCCACGGCGCGGAGCGTGACCTTCATCATGTCGGCGCAGGCATCGACCGTGTCGCCCCGCCGGGCCGCCGCCTCCCAGTCGGAGGCACACTCGGCCGCCATCCGGGAAATGATTGGACCAAATCGCTTCACGCTCTCGCCGTGGAAGGCGGGCTGCGCGATCCGTCGCTGCCGCTTCCAGAAGGCGCCGCCGCTCGTCAGCAGGCCGTTGCCGAGCACGACCCGTACGGCGTCGAAGGCGGGCGTGTGCTTGTCGTAGTTGCCGATGTTGTCGAGGAGGACATGCCGGATGAGGGCGGGGTCGGAGACGAGGTGCCCACGGTGGAAGCCGATCTTGAGCGGCACCACCGCCCCTTTGCTCGACCGTCGGCAAAACTCGCCGAGCGGGTCACGGGCGAGCGTTGCCAGGTCGCCCCCGATGAGTCTGGAGAGGAGTCCGGCCATGGTCTGCGGTCGGGTTCGGGTTGTGCGTTGGCGGCGGACGGGCGACAATCGTCCGGCGAATCACCGCAGCCCTTACCAACACCGATCACCAGTCTACCCGACGCGGTCCCTCTCACGCTCGATCGCCATGCTTTCGCCAGCCCGCCGCGGCACATTCGACGAGTATCTGGCGGCCGACGAGATCGTGAGCATCCCGGCGGTTGCCGAGCATGATTGGAATGCGATTCGCCGGCAGGCGGCGTGGAAACTCACCTGGCAGTTTTGCACGTTCCGCAACCTGCTCGTCCATGGGGTGCGTTTCACCAGCGATGCCATGGGCTTCGCCTGGGGCGGCATCTACCGCACGCTGTTCGTGAGTGCGATCGTCACCACGTCGTACCGCAACGAAGGCCACTTCCGCTCCGGGGAGCGGATCAAGGGCACCAACGATTTTTTCGTCGGCAACTTCGCCCTGCCTCGGGCGGGGGCCGATGTGCGGGAGATCGTGCGGCTGGTCAATCTGCGGCACCACGTGGCGGGCGTCTGCAAGCCGGAGGAAGACGATCGGGTGCGGGTGATCGACGCCTACGAGGCGGAGTTTGCCTACGTGGCCACCTCCTTCATCGAGTCGATCCGCCGAGGTCTGGAACTCTGCGGCCTGCCGCCTGGCAGCCGGAAGGGCCGTGATCTGGCCTGGCCAATCTGCGTGGTGCTCTATCAGGTGGCGGGTTTCGCCGGGCTCACCCGCATGCCCCGCGATCTCGATGCCCACGAGCGATTCCGTGATGCCTTCGATCGACGCCTCCGGGAGCGGCCGCCTTCGTCGCGGGTGCGACGAATGGCTCAGGAGATCGCCCGTCGGATCGTGCCGGTGACGGCGTCGTATGCCGATGAAACGGTGCCCCGGCACATCGCTCGTCATATCGATCCCGAGACGCGGGAGTATCTGTTTCCAGACAGCACGATTCTGGGCGAACTCGACACACAGCGGATCGAGTGGAATCGGCGGCAGGCTCCCGAGGGACGGACGTCTGGGATCAAATCGCGTTCGGAGGAACGCCAGACGATCTGGCAGCGTTCGGATGTTGCTGCGCTCGACAAGGCCTACCATGAGGCTGTGATGGCCGTCGACGACGCTGTTTCCTCCCGACTGATCGGGGCGATCATGCTGCACGCCCTCGACTCGGGCGCTTCCATGCCGCCGCTCGAGCGGCGGTCGATCGACCTCGCCGCGGGCGAACCGCTGATCCAGCAGGGCGAGAGTGTCGGCGAGATGTATGTCGTGCTCTCAGCCAAGGCACCGCTCGTGGTGCTTCAGACCACCGAGGCGGCCGCGGAGCCCCGGCTCGTGGCCACACTGCGGCCGCCGACAGTGCTGGGCGAGATCGGTATGTGGCGGGGGCAGCCGGCCGTGGCCACGGTGGTTTCCCGTGAGCCGAATCGCCTCGATGTGATCGTGATCGATCGGGCACGGTTTGAGTCGCTCAAGCAAGAGTCGGGCTTTCGGGCGGCGACGGCGGCGGAGGTGCAGCGGCGGCTGGCGTTGAATTCTGCCCTCGTGGGCACGCTGCTCGATGACACGGCCGCGCGGACGGGCGACCCACGGCTGGCGTCGATCGCACAACTCTTTCGCTTTCTGACCGGCGACTCCCACGTGTCGCTCGACGCCGTGATCGATCTCCCCGACGAGGCCACTCCCGCTGAGTGCGTCGAGGCTCTCCGCCGCCAGGTGGACGACGCCATCGAGGCGGGCCTGCCCGCCGACCTTGAGCGATACCTGAAAAACGTTGTGACGACGATTGGATGAGACGACAACTCACGACCGCAGCGATTGATCCAACACCGATCTTCGAGCACTTCCGCGGTGCCTACGGCACCGAACTGCTCACGGCGGCCGTCGTCCACTTGCGGGTGTTTGAAATACTGGCCGGTGGGCCGCTGTCGGGCAAGGCCCTGGGCGATGCGGTCGCCCTCGCCGATCGGCCGCTCATGGTGCTCACGACCGCGCTGCGGGCCATGGGCTTGCTCGCAGTCGATGGCGAAGGCCGGTTTCTGCTCACCCGCCTGGCGCGGGAGCATCTCGTACCTGGGGCAGCGCTCTATGTCGGCGACTACGTCGGTCTTGCGGCTGAGAGCCCCGGCGTGCTCGGCATGGTTGACCGCTTGCGGACGAATAAACCGTGGGGAGCCTCCGACGAGAGCGACGACGGCGCAGCCTTCATCTATCGTGAAGGAACTCCCAGCGCCATGGAGCAGGAAGCGCAGGCCCGGCATCTGACGCTCGCCTTGGCTGGCCGAGCCACGATCGTCGCTCCTGTGCTCGCTGCAAGCCTCTCCACCGCGGGCTCACGAACGCTTCTGGATCTTGGCGGCGGCACCGGCATCTACTCGATAGCGCTCGTGCAACAGAACCCGGAATTGCGGGCCATCGTGTTCGACCGGCCCGAGGTGTTGAAAGTGGCCGCCGAAATGGTTGCGCAGTACGGCGTGGCCGATCGCGTGGAACTCTTGCCGGGCGACATGTTCGTCGATCCGCTTCCCACCGATAGTGATATCGTGCTGCTGTCGAACATCTTGCATGATTGGGACGTGCCGGCGTGCCGCACGCTGGTGAATCGCGCGGCCGACGCCTTGCGGCCCGGCGGTCGGCTCTGGATTCACGACGTGTTCCTCAACGACGCGCTCGACGGTCCCTTGCCGATCGCGCTCTACTCGGCCGCCTTGTTTACGTTGACCGAAGGTCGCGCCTACAGCGCCGCCGAATACCGCTCGATGCTCGAGGTCGCTGGGTTCCAGCCCGGTCCGCTCGTGCCGACTGCGGTGCATTGCGGCGTTCTGGAGGGTCTGAAATAGTCGTGCCGTCGTGTGGCAGGAGAGTTCAACGGGTCGTAAACAACTAGGCCCGGTGTGATTCGAACACACGACCAAGGGATTATGAGTCCCCTGCTCTAACCGCTGAGCTACGGGCCCGAAAGGTTTGTTTATAGGCTATTGTCGGACCCGTGTGCCACGGGGCCCAGAGAGCCGGAGCCAGGAGCGATTTGCATGGATGCCATCACGTGGGAAGTCATCATCGCCGGAATCTTCACGATGGGATTCTGCCTCAGCATCCATGCCCTTTTCATGTTCGCCGTCTTGCGATCGCAGATGTATTTCCGCAGGCGGTTTCACATGCTCACCGGGATCGGGCTCGTGGTGCCATCGATTCTCTTGGCGACCGTGCTGATCACGATTTCGAGCACGCTACAGATCATGATCTGGGCAGGCATGTGCGGGATGACCGGCCACTTCGACTCATTCCGAGACGCAGCCTATTTCGCGGGAACGACCTACACGACGCTCGGGTCGGGCAGGGAGCCGCTCGGTCCACCCTACCGAGTCTTCGAGCCACTGGCCGCCATGAACGGCATGCTGGCAGCCGGTCTCAACACGGCGATCCTGTTTGCCATCCTGTCGAACTTCGGCCGGAAGCGATCGGGCCTCGACGAGTTTTTCGGCTAGCTTTCCGTGGAATGAGCCATGGATGGCCGTATTACCGCAGAGTGCGGCGAGGACTGGAGGCCCGGTTTTCTTCCGACCGGAGGTCGGGCAAGGAAATGCGGGCCATGGATGGCCGCATTTCCGTATATCTAGCTACCGCGCCTGCTTCAGCAGCCGAAACAGATCGCTGTCGGTCGTGAGGATCAGCGTGGCATCACGATCGAGCGTGGCCTTGTACGTTTCGAGCGTCTTCACGAACGCGTAGAAATCGGCGGCGTCCGGACTCGACGTGTAGGCGTCGGCGTAGATCTCCGAGGCCGTCGCGTCGGCCTTGCCCTTGATCTCCTCGACTTGGCGGTAGGCGTCGGATTCGATCCGCCGCAGGTCTCGTTCCTTACGGCCCTCGATCTTCGCCGCCTCGCCGGCCCCCTCCGACCGAAACCGCTCCGCGATCTGCATCCGCTCCGATCGCATGCGATCGTAGATCTTTTCGATGACCTCCTGCTTGTAGTTGATCCGCTTCACACGGACATCGAGCAGTTCGATCCCCCAGATGCCCACCTTCTGCGAGGCGGCGGCCAGGATCTGCTTCTCCAGGGCAGCGCGGCCGAAGCGGATCGGCGGCAGTCCACCGAGGACGACGCCCGCTTCCGCCAGGGCGACGTCCTGCTCCGGCTTGCGGTCGTCATCGGAACGCACCACCTCGATCAGGTCGTGGCGGGCGATGACGTTGCGGGTCTCGCTGTCGATGATGTCGTCAAGCCGCGAGAGCGCGCTGCGTTCATCACGCAGGCTCTGGAAATACTTGAGCGGGTCGGAGATCCGCCACCGGCCGAACGTATCGACGACGACAAATAGTTTGTCGCGAGTGGTCATCTCGCTCGGCAGGCCATCCCATTCGAGGATTCGCTTCTCGAATCGGTTGGCCGTCTGGACGAAGGGAAGTTTGAAGTGGAGGCCGGCGCCGGAAGAGTCGCTGGCGTCGTTGATCGGCGTGCCGATTGGCCGGCCAAACTGGGTGAGCACCACCTGCTCGGTCTCGTCGACCGTGTAGGCACAGCCGAAGACCGCGATCGCCAAGAGCACGGCGAGGAGGCCGCCGAGCGGCGAGAACACGATCTCGGCGAACCGACGCAAGGATTGCACGAGTGGATGGTTGATCGGCAGGGGGTCCACGGCGTCACTCTCTGGACTGCGGGGGCTGGGGCATGAAGGGCTGCACGTTCATCAGCGGCAGAAACTGCTTGGCATCGGCGTCGAGAATCACCTTGTTTCCGAGCTTCGGCAGCACCTCGCCGATCGTTTCGAGGTAGAGCCGCTGCCGCGTCACTTCCGGGGCCTTCTCGTACTGTTCGAGCAACGCACTGAATCGGGCCACGTCACCTTTGGCTTCGTTGACGCGTTTGAGCGAGTAGCCCTCCGCCTCGCTCAGTTGCCGCTGCGCCTCGCCGCTGGCCCGTGGCACGACCTTGTTGTATTCGCCATTGGCCTGGTTGATCATCTGCTCCCGCTCCTGCTGGGCGCGGTTGACCTCCTCGAACGCCTGCTGCACGGCCCGCGGGGGATGGACGTCCTTGAGCTGCACCTGCTGCACCCGTAGCCCCATGTGGAGGTCTTGCACGAGTGCCGTGAGCTTGGCAATGGCCTCGGTCTCGATGCCCTGTCGGCCGATCGTGAGCACCTCGTCGATAGTGCGGTCACCGATCACCTCACGCATCACGCTCTCCGAAAAAGCGCGGAGGGTGGGGCCCGGCTCCCGGTGGTTGAAGAGGTATCGCTCGGGATCGCTGATCTCGTACTGCACCACCCACTCCACGTGGGCCGCGTTGAGATCGCCCGTGACCATGTCGCTTTCCTGTTTCGCCTCGGTCGACAGCTGGTCACGTTGCGTGGCGCCGGCGGTGCCGAAGCCGAACTCCATTTTCAGCTGCCGCTTCACCGGCAGGACCGTGACGGTGTCAATGCCGAAGGGGAGTTTGAACCGCAGGCCAGGCCCGACCGTGCCGATGAATTTTCCAAACCGCTGCACGACGCCCACGCTTTCGGGGCCGACGGTATAGACGGCCCGTGACAGGCCCGCGATCAGGGCGACCAGGAGGGCGACCGCCAGGATGAGCGACACGGGCAGGCCTCCGCCTAGCGACGGTAGCTGCGGCCCGCGGGGAAACTGCGGTGGGTTTGGAAAGCGAGGAAAATCACTCATGAGTGCAACCCTACCCTCGCCGCCGCCGGAAGTCGAATCACCAACCCGAGTTCAACTGGAGGACGGGCCTGCCGGTTTCCACCGGGGGTGACTGGCGGTATGGTATGGGAAACGGAGGTTCCGATGCGTCTTTTTGTCACTTTTGCATACGCGCTCCTCGCCTTGCCGGCCTTGGCCGACTCCTGGCTGACCCTTGCCGGCAGTGACGGTCCTGGGAAGGGGAAGCACGTCGTGCTCGTCAGCGGTGACGAGGAGTACCGCAGCGAGGAGGGCCTCACGCAGCTGGCAAAGATTCTGGCAACGCACCACGGGTTTGATTGCACGGTGCTCTACGCGATCGATCCCGACACGGGCGAGATCAACCCGATGAACCAGAAGAATGTCCCCGGCCTCCAGGCACTCCGCAAGGCAGATCTGATGGTGATCGCCACGCGGTTTCGCAATCTGCCCGACGAGCAGATGAAGGAGATCGACGATTATCTGAAAGCCGGCAAGCCGGTGATCGGGATGCGGACGGCGACGCACGCCTTCAACCTGCCGAAGGAATCTCCCTATGCCCACTACAGCTGGAACAACAAGACGGAGACCTTTACAGAGGGCTTCGGCCGCCAAGTGCTCGGGGAAACGTGGATCAACCACCACGGGCATCACGGCCATGAAAGCACGCGGGGGCTGATCGCTCCCGGGGCGGCCGATCATCCGATCCTTCGCGGCATCAAGGATGGCGACATCTGGGGGCCGACCGATGTGTATGGCGTGCGGCTGCCGCTGCTGGGCGACTCGCAGCCGCTCGTGCTGGGGCAGGTGCTCGAGGGGATGACGGCTGATTCGCCGGTGGTGACCGGCGAGGATGCCAAGAAGAACGAGCCAATGATGCCGATCGCCTGGACGAAGACCTACATGCTCGAAGATGGGCCGCGGGGCCGCGTGTTCACGACGACGATGGGCTCGTCGACCGATCTGGCATCCGCAGGCACGCGGCGGCTGATCGTCAACGGCTGCTACTGGGCCCTCGGCTTCGAGGACAAAATTCCGTCGGCAGCGAATGTCGACATTGTCGGCACGTTCGACCCGACGCCATTCAAGAGCGGCGGCCACAAAAAGGGCGTGAAGCCTGCGGATCTGCAGTAGCCCCCGGGCTCGCGCCCGGGGCTGGCTGGGGCAGCGAACACATAGCCGACGGGATGCTACACGCCCCCACTCAGCCGCCAGGCGCAAGCCGGCGGGCTGACACGGCTATTGGGGTTCCGACAGTCTCTGGGCGAACCGCTTGGTCGCGGCAAACGAAAACACTTCCGGGTGCAGCACCTCCGCCAGCACCTCGAGCGAATCGACGAGCCGTGGCCCGGGCCGGTTGAAAAGATGATGGCCGTCGATCGCCCAGGCACGTCCTTCGCGGACGGCGCGGAGATTTTCGAGGTGCGGCCAGACGGCGGGCGACCGCGCCTCGGTAACCACGCGGTCGAGCGTGAAGCCACACGGGATGAGCACGACGACATCGGGATCAGCCGCGGTGACCTCGGCCCAGGTGATCCAGTGCGAGTAGGCACCTTCCTTGCCAAGCACATCGCGGCCCCCGGCCAGACGCACCATCTCCGGCACCCAGTTGCCCGCCGCCATCGGAGGATCCAGCCATTCGATGATGGCCGATGTGGGGCCGGCTGTGGCGTGCAATGCCACAGCGTCGCAGCGGCGCTTCAGCCCGGCCACGACCTCGTGTGCCTCGCGAAGCCGCCCGGTCGCCTCGCCCACGGTGAGGATGTCGCGAAACACGTCGTCGAGCGTCGTCGGCGAGAGGGCGATCACCCGCGCCGGCACACCGCTGTTCCGCACCGCCGCCGTCACCTCGTCTTCGGAGATCGCGCATACAGCACAGGCGGCCTGCGTCAGCACGAGGTCAGGCTCGAGTTCGGCGAGACGGTCGACATTCAAGGCAAAGAGCGGCCCGCTCGCCTGGGAGACCTGGTCGTGGATGCCACGGCTCGAGACGGTGGGATCGATTCGTGGCGACGTGAGGGCCGGCAGGCCCGTCACCACCTCAGGTTCATCGCATTCGTGGGAGCGGCCCACGAGGCGGTTGGCAAGTCCCAACGCCGCCACGATCTCCGTGGCCGCGGGAAGGAGGGAAACAATCCGCTGGGAACTCTCGGGCATGGCGCTAACAGAATGGGCAGAGTCTGCGGGGCAATGGACCCCGCACACCCAACCAAGTTTAGCCAAATCCCCCCAGTTTCGTGATCCGAACGTCAGGCGCGTTAGTCACGACCGGTATGACCGGCTGCCGAAGTTTCTGCCATCGGTAATTCTTCTGGGGGCTGGATCGCCATGAACATGTGCAAGCATTTCGGCAGGGTTATTGCATCACTCACGGTTATGGCCACGGCCTGTGGACTGCGGGCCGCTGATTTTGACGGCTATGTCATTCCCAATACCGCGACTGAGCACGAGTCGGTGCTTGTGCACTCCCCGGAATTCGACACCGAAGGCGAGGTGGTGATCTCCGACGGTGATCCTACCGGCATGGACTGGTCGCACGCGGCCTCGACCTGTTGTGGGACCCCCGGATGCAACGGTGGCTGCGGACATTGCAATTCAGACGAGGGCTGGCTCAATCAGATTTTCGGCCGCTGCCATGAGAACTGCCACTTCTGGACTGCCCAGGTCGACGCCCTCATGCTCTGGCAGGGCAACATCGCCAGCCGGCCGCTGCTGAGATCGGGTGGCGTTACAGCACTCGACGTCAATCAGGCCCAGACCCAAATGGGCGCCGGGCCTCGATTCGGTCTGTTCTACAACCTCGACCCGTGCCATGCGATCGAAGGCAACTACTTTTGGGTGGATGGCTTCAGTGGGGAGGTGACTGCCCCTCCGGGGAGCTACACGTCGGTCACGATGCCAAATCCTCCCGTGCCCTTGGGTGTCAACTCCGCGACCCTCCTCACAAGCGGTCAGTTTAAGAGCGCCGAACTGAACTGGCGGTGGCGCAACAACGAAGTGCTCACGTGGCTCCTCGGGTTCCGCTGGGTGGAATGGAACCAGACAGCCCAACTGAGTGGCCTGAGCGGTCCGAACGAGCAGCGCCCGAACAGTCCGTTCGCGGTCGATAGCCTCACCGGAAACGATCTGTACGGCAGCCAGATCGGCGCTGATCTCCTCTTCTGGGACGCGGGCCGCCGCTTTCGGCTCAACGGAATCGGCAAGGCGGGGATCTACGGCAACCGGGCCTATCAACGGGCCAGTGGCTCCAGCAACGGCGTCCCTGGCGGTCCGGAAACGGTTGTCGGCAACCAGGTCGCATTTTTCGGTGAAGTGGGGATGTATGGCGACATCGCCATCACACG
>CAMCYH010000062.1 GCA_945883745.1 Candidatus Kuenenia stuttgartensis | reverse complement strand
AGCCAAGGCCCGCGGTGAGCCAGCGTGGATGAGGCCACCGTTCCCGCGACGCCGCGTCGACTGCCACTGCCGCCACGAGCAGGGCGGCTGCCGGATAGGCCGGCATCACGTAGTTGGGGAGCTTGGTGGCGGCGACGGAAAACCCGGTCACCCACACGGTGATCCAGAGCAGCAGCAGACCGTTCACGAATACCGGTTTGGCTGTCGCGGTGCGATGGAAGATTCGCCAGCCCACCAGCACCATCGAGAATGGCAAGAAGCATGACCACGGGTAGAAGCCCACGAGCATCGTGACGGGGTGATACCACACGCCGCCGCCATGGCTTTCCATCGCTGCCGCCGCCCGGCCGATGTTGTGGATGAAGAAAAAGCCTGCTGGCCAGGCGCCCTCAGTGCGGATGCCGACCAGCACATACCAAGGCAGCGCGACGGCGAGCATGGTGAGCGTAACGATGCCGAGCCGTGTGGTCGTGAGGGCGCGGAGTGTCGCCGGCACCGCATCGGCACGGAGGGTCTGCAGCGTGGGCTGCGCTTGGCCGCGGCCGCTCATGCGGTCGGCGACGGCCAGCCACCAGGCCCAGGGCAGCAGCACGGCGAGCGGTCCAACAAATCCGATGGGGCCCTTGCAGAGCACCCCGAGGCCGAGCAGGCCGCCCACAATGGCGGCTCGTGACACGGTCATCCGGATCGGTGCGGTGCGGCCCGGAAGCGGCAGGATCGCCTCGGCAACGAGCAGGGTGGCCCAGGTGCAGAGAGCCGTGAGAATGGCATCGGGTGTGGCGGCATGCGACTCGATGCCCACGAGAAGGCAGCCCACGTAGGCCAGTGCCGCGATGATGCCCGTCGGTGTGTTGAACCAGTGAGTGCCGGCGCGCAGCAACGCCAGGGCCGTGAGGAGCGTCGCGATCGCGGACGGGAGGCGGGCTGAAAATTCCGAGACACCGAAGACGGTGTAGCAGGCGGCCATGCACCAATGCATGAGCACGGGCTTGTCGACTGCAAGGGTGTCGTTGTACCGCGGCACGACCCAATCACCCGAGACGACCATCGCCTCGGCAATCGCCGCAAATCGTGGTTCGTCTTCATCCCACAGAGCGTTGGATGGAAATCCGAGGGCCAGGAAGGCGATCGATACGAGGCTGACGAAAAGAGCTGGATGACGGACATTCATGAGTGAAAACGCTTGGCAGGAAAGATGACGGATGGCGGGCGGCGGAGGATACGGGGGACGGCGATCGAGGCAAAGTGGAATTGAGCAGGGTTTTCTCGGGCATTTGGAGGTTTTCTGAGCGAGCATCGGTCTTGTCGCAGCCAGACCGACGCAGGTACGGTCTGCGATTCACCAAGGAACCGAGTGCGTGAAAGATCACACACACCGCCCACACCTAGCCGCCGGCGCGAGCCGGCGGGCTGCCGCAGCGGTCGATGATGCTGGAGCTCCTGGGCTTGCGTTACGGGGCTGCCTGAGGTGACCGCATGACAGACTTCATCACCCCCGTGCCTTCGCCGCGCTTTGGCAGCGCGGCCCGGTTTCGCAGTCGTTTACTCCTTGTGGCCGCCGCCTGCGGCATCGCAGGTGGCCTTGCGTTTTCGGTCGATCTGCCGATGGCACGGCTGTGTCGCGGAGGTTTTGTACCGGGCGATCTTCGGCGGCTGTTCGATTTTCCTGAGGTCGCTGCGCACGGCCTTGGGGTGGCCTGCCTGATCGTCGGGGTGGCGGCCCTCGACCCGACGCTGTGGCGGAAAGCGACCGGACCGTGGTGGGTGCCGTCGGCCACACTCGTGCGATTTCTCGGGGCGACCTACGCCGGCGGCGTGATCGTGAACATGCTCAAGGCGACGATCATTCGCGTGCGGCCACGGGCAATTGATCTCGCCAGCGTCGATTCGGCGTTTGACACGTTCGGCCAGGCGGCTGCTCAGGCGGCCGGAGCCGCGGGTAGCGACCTCATGAGCTTTCCGTCCGGCCACTCCGCCGTGGCGGCCGGGTTTGCCGCGGCGCTCGCGTCGCGGTATCCGCACGCCGCCTGGTTCTTCGCTGTGGTCTGCCTCGGGGCGATGCTGCAAAGGCTCGTTTCATCGGCCCATTATCCCAGCGACGTCTTCTGCGGCGCCGCAATCGGCTTGCTTGGAGCTGCCCTCTGCCTCGGAGGCGGAGAACGCGGCCCATGGTCTTCCCCTTCCTGAGCACGCCTGAGCGAGCATCATGCACCACACAACTCTGGTTGTTCCCTGCTACAACGAAGAAGAACGGCTGCGCGTCGGGGCCTTCCGGATGTTTGCCGCTGCCCATCCCTCCATCCGGTTTGTGATGGTCAACGACGGGAGCCGGGATCGGACAGCCGAAATCCTGGCCGATCTGGCGGCTGCCCGCCCGCGGCAGTTTGCGGTGCTCTCGCTGGCCGTCAACAGCGGCAAGGCGGAGGCGGTGCGGCAGGGACTGGTGCATGCGCTCGAGTCGGGAGCGGACGCGGTCGGTTTCATCGATGCCGATTTGGCGGTCCCGCTCGATGAGGTGTCGCGGATGATCGACGTGCTCGACCGACGGCCCGACGTGAGTGTGGTCGTCGGCTCACGGCTCTCCCTCGCCGGCCACGCGATCCGGCGGCGGCGGATTCGCCGCCTCCTGGGGCGGTGTTTCGCCGCGGTGGCGGCCAGCCTGATCGGACTTCCGCTGCGGGATACGCAGTGTGGCCTGAAGCTGTTTCGGTCTGATGGCACCACGCGACAGCTGTTTGCCAAGCCGTTTCGATCACGGTGGATTTTCGACGTCGAGATCCTGGCCCGGCTGATTGTGGCGCAGGGCCGCGAGGCTGCCATCGCGCAGGTCTACGAAATGCCTGTCGAGGAGTGGTCGGAGGTGGCGGGGTCGAAGCTGAAATCGGGGGACTTTGTGAAGGCAGTAGGCGAGTTGCTCGGCATCTACGCGACCTACATTCGCGGCGGCGGCGATGGTCTGCCCGGAGGTCAGGTACGCGAGAACACCGACGTGCGCCGGGCGGCCTGAATGCCGCCCGGATGAGGTCCGCCAGTTACGGTCGGCTCTCCAACGGTGTGCCTTTGTTGGTGACGGCGAAGGAGAGTTGCTCCAGTTCGATCGCGAGATCGACGCCCACCACCTGCACATGGGGCGGAAGCGTCAGCGTGACGGGGGCAAAGTTGACGACGCCCTCCACGCCCGCGGCAACGAGCCGCTCGGCGACTTCCTGGGCCTGTGAGCCCGGCACGACGATCATGCCCAGGCGAACATGCTTCTCCTGCACGGTGGCCCTGAGTTGGTCCAAGGGCTGGACCGTAATTCCCTGGATCGTCTGACCCACCTTGGCTGGGTCGGCGTCGAAGGCCGCGACGATCGAGAAATTTTGCCGGCCGAAACCGCGGTAGCCAAGCAGCGCCAGGCCGAGATTGCCCACGCCCACCATCGCCACCGGCCACGGCTGGTTGGTGCCGAGAATGTCCCGCATGGCTTGGACCAACTCGTCGCAGCGGTAGCCAACTCCGGGATAGCCAAACTGGCCGACGAAGCCGAGGTCTTTGCGTACCTGCGCGTCGCTGAAACCGAGGAGCGCACCGAGCTGGCCCGACGAGATCGTCTCCTGGCCGTCCATCTGGAGCCGCTGTAATTCCCGGAGGTAGAGGGAAAGTCGGCTCACCACCACCTTCGGCACGGTGGAATCGGAAAGCGTCTCGCCGGCATGTGGGTGTGATTCGGCCATCGAAACATCCCCCTGAATCAACACGAGGCGATGAAGACTGTACCCGCCAAGTCCCCCCTGCCGCAACGAAACCATGCGTTTCGTGCGGGCTGCACGGGTTATACCACCGCTGGGGGTCTGGAAAAGCCTGAACGACTGCGTTGAGTCGTCAACCTGCGGGGACTTTATGGCCGATCTTTGAGAGTGGTGGGCGGCCGGGCGATCCGGCTGCGCCCTCGCAAGTGTTTCGTTCCCATTTCCAAACCCAGTTTCAGGAGCCGTCCTCGAAAGAGGCAGCAGACATGAAGACCACGTGGCTCAGTTGTCTGCTGGCGCTCGCATGTATCGCGACATCGGTTGAGCGTACCGATGCCGCCTACTGCGGGCTGGCCAGCTACAAGCACGGGAGCGGGAAGATGACCACGGTCAGCTTCGCGCATGCCCGAGAAGGATGTTCGAGTTGTGAGACGTCAAGCGAGCCGGGATGTGCAGCCCCCTGCGGCACACGGCTGGTGAAAGACGTCGTGTACGAGCAGAAGCAGTACACCTGCTACAAGACGATCTGCGAAAAGGTCGTCGAGCAGAAGGAAGTAAACTGCGTCCGCTACGAGACGGAGAAGTGCTTCAAGGACGTCGAGTACACCGTCTGCAAGCCGGTGTGGGAGACCCGGTCGCGCACGATCAACTACACCGTCTGCAAGCCGGTGTGGGAGACGCGGACGAAGGAGATCCCCTACACGGTGTGCAAGCCAGTCTACGAGACCCGCGAGCAGTGCTACACGGTGATGAAGCCGGTCTACGAGACCCGCACCCGTGAGATCCGCAACACCGTCTGCAAGCCGGTGTATGAGACGCGGACGAAGGAGATCCCCTACACCGTCTGCAAGCCGGTCTATGAGACCCGCGAGCAGTGCTACACGGTGATGAAGCCCGTCTATGAGACGCGGACGAAGGAGATCCCCTACACGGTGTGCAAGCCGGTCTACGAGACCCGCGAGCAGTGCTACACGGTCTGCAAGCCGGTCTATGAGACGCGGACGAAGGAGATTCCTTACACGGTCTGCAAGCCGGTGTACGAGACCCGTGAGGAGTGCTACACGGTCTGCAAGCCGGTGAAGGAGACCTGCGTCAAGGAGATTCCCTACACGGTCTGCAAGCCGGTGTGGGAGACCCGCGAGCGGGACGTCTGCCGGACGGTGTGCAAGCCGGTGCACTACACCAAGACGGTGAAGGTGTGCAGCGGCCGCTGGGAGACGGAGACCTGTGAGGTTCCCGGCCCGGTGATCACCAAGTGCATCCGGGAGCCCGGCTGCTGGGAGACCGACTGCTCGGGCCGGAAGTGCTACCGGCCAGGCAAGGTCTGCCGTGTCGAGGAGCAGTGCCCGCCCCGCACCATCTGCAAGAAGGTGTGGGTGCCCGAGGTCTGCGAAAAGGAAGTGAAGTGCGTCCGCTACGAGAAGGAGACCATCGTCGAGAAGCAGTGCTACAAGGTCTGCAAGATGGTGTCTGAGCAGCGGGTGAAGAGCTGCAGCTACACGGTGTGCAAGATGGTGCCGGAGCAGCGTGTGCGGACCTACAAGGTCTGCAAGATGGTGCCCGAGCAGCGTGTCCGCACCTGTGAGTACAAGGTCTGCACGATGGTGCCGGAAGAGCGGGTCAGCACCTACCAGGTGTGCCGCATGGTCCCGGAGCAGCGGGTTCGTACCTGCAGCTACCAGGTGTGCAAGATGGTGCCGGAGCAGCGCGTGCGGACCTACCAGGTCTGCAAGATGGTGCCCGAGCAGCGGATTCGCACCTGCAGCTACCAGGTCTGCCGCATGGTCCCGGAACAGCGGACCCGCACCTACCAGGTGTGCCGCATGGTTCCGGAGCACCGGGTGAAGACCTGCAGCTACCAGGTGTGCAAGATGGTGCCGGAGCAGCGCGTGCGGACCTACCAGGTCTGCAAGATGGTGCCTGAGCAGCGGGTTCGTACTTGCAGCTACCAGGTCTGCCGGATGGTGCCTGAGCAGCGTGTGCGGACCTATCAGGTCTGCAAGATGGTGCCCGAGCAGCGTGTCCGTACCTGCAGCTACCAGGTCTGCCGGATGGTGCCGGAAGTGCAGGTGAAGACCTGCTCGTATCAGGTGTGCACGATGGTGCCCGAGCAGCGCGTGCGGACCTTCCAGGTCTGCAAGATGGTGCCCGAGCAGCGGATTCGCACCTGTGAGTACAAGGTGTGCCGGATGGTGAAGGAAGAGCGCTCCCGCGAGGAGTGCTACAAGGTCTGCACCATGGTGAAGGAGACGTGCACCAAGCAGGTGCCGTACTGCGTCACCAAGCCGGTCCATTACACCAAGACGGTGGAGGTCTGCCGCATGGTACCGAAGAAGGTCGCCT
The DNA here is from genome assembly GCA_945883745.1 of Candidatus Kuenenia stuttgartensis. Classification (GTDB taxonomy): domain Bacteria; phylum Planctomycetota; class Planctomycetia; order Pirellulales; family UBA1268; genus CACORA01. The sequence goes on along the minus strand of CAMCYH010000062.1, from coordinate 12,271 downwards.
ACACGGTGACTCGGTGCGTGCCGAAGACGGTCTACCGTGAGGTGCCGTGTGAGCCCACCTGCGCCGCCGAGCCGACCTGTGCGGCCAGCAACTGATGTAAGCCCCGGAACGCCTCACGCGGCGACCGCCGCGTGACCGGGAAAGAATCTGAATGGGAACGAGAGCGGCCCGGATCGAAAGGTCCGGGCCGCTTCTTTTTTTGCCGAGGGGCGCGAGGGACAGAGCGGCCTGAGGGGTGATTCCGGTAGACTTTCGGTCATCGCGGCAGTGGTCATCCGCGGCCGTTTGCACCTCACTAGCCTATGCCTCACGTCATGACGATCATCGAGCAGCGCTACCAAGAGGCTGTCGATCGGCTCTCGGCACGGGAGAAGATTGCGCAGAGTTTCGCCATGTTCGAATGGGCGCGCGGCTGGATTGCCCGCCAGATTGTCGAGGAACGCGGAGCGATGGGGGCAGAGCAACTGCGGTGGGAGGTTGCGCTGCGTGTCTACGGCCATGACCCAGGCACACGCCAACTCATCGAAAAGCATCTTGATAGGCTTCAGCATCATGTACCCAGCTGAAGCCTTTCGTGAAACGGTCGCCAAGCTGGTGGCGATCCTTGACCGCTTCGGTGTTCGCTTTCACATGACCGGTGGTGCTGCGACGATCGCCTACGGTGAGCCGAGGATGACACAAGGCATCGATCTTGTTGTCGACCCGCAGCCCTTGGCAGCCAACATCGTGCTCTTCCTTGAAGCAGTCAAGGCAACAGGTTTTCTGGTCGACGAAGAAACGGCGACAAAAGCCGTGGCTGAAGGTGGCATGTTTCAGCTTCTAGATCTTGGGGAGTCACTCAAGGTCGATCTCTACCCACGGGAAATGATCTCTGGTGAACTTGAGCGATCCATCCCGACCGAGGTGTTTGCTGGGATCGTTCTGCCGATTGTGAGCCGCGCTGATGCCGCACTGTCGAAACTCGTGTGGATCTCGAAGGGAAGTCACAAGAGCCGGCGCGATCTGCGTCAGATTCTTCTTCGGGCCGATGCCGGTGATCGAGCCACGGTCACCCGCTGGGCTGCGGAGCATGGGTTGGACGTGTTGCTTCAGGAAGTGCTGTCCGAGCCCGACTCAATCGAGCCCTGAGCCGTGCCCCGACACCCGACCATAGAGAAGGCCGGGCATCGTTTTGATTGCTTTGGCCGAGAATTTCTTGCTACCCTTTGGCGTGGGTGAAAGACCCCACCTGGCTGGCACTCGGCTACGAGTGGTGAGTGACCGATTTGGTGCAAGGTCTCATCGTGAGCGATCGTGATGCACCGTTCGACCGACCTGCTTGAGACGACGGAACAGATCACTGATCTCTTCGAGGATTCATGAACCTTTCGCGTGCAGAGGAAGCATTCCGGGGCGGTCAGCCATTCGAGGCGGAGCGAATGTGTCGCGATCTTCTTCATCGCTCGCCACAGTCCTGGGCCGCCTACCCTCTTTTGGTTGACTGCCTGCTCGCCCAAGGAAAGGTGTCGGCTGCCGATGAGCTGACAGCTGATCTGCTGTCGCGGCAGCCGAACGAGCCAGACTTGCTTGTGGCACGAGGGCTCTCGCTTTCCCGATCTGGTCGCCTTCACGAAGCGGTCACCTTCATCGATCGGGCGATTGACATCCGTCTCGATCATCAACGTGGCCACGAAGCCCTGGCCACCGTGCTGGAAATGCGGAATGACCCCCGCCCACGGTATGAGGTGAGCGTCATCACGCCGACGATCGGCACTGCGTTTGTGCGGCAGGCGATCGAGAGCGTCCAGCAGCAGCGGTATCCATTGGTCCGGCATTTCATCGTGGCGGATGGGCCGGAATGCCATGACCGCGTCGCCGAGATGGTGCCGACCGATCCGCGGCATCCGATTCATGTGCTGCCGCTGCCGCTCAACGTTGGTGGCGGTGGGTTCTGCGGCCACCGGGTCTATGGGGCCATGCCCTTCCTCGTGCCGAGCCGCTTCGTCGCGTTTTTGGATGAAGACAACTGGTTTGCCGACGACCACCTCGAAACACTCATGCACGCGATCACCAGCCGGGGGCTCGCCTGGGCCTATTCCCTCCGCACCATCGTGTCACTCGAGGGGGAAGTGATCACGACCGACGACTGCGAAAGCCTCGGAGAATGGCCCACCTGGAACAATCCCGACGTGCATCTTGTCGATGTCAACTGTTATGTCGTGCGGCGTGATCTGGCAATCGCGATGAGTTCGCTTTGGCATCGCAGATTCCGAGCCGAGGAAGGCCCCGATTTCGCTCTCTGCCGTCGGCTTGTCGCCGAACAGCCCCGCTGCGCGACCAACGGACGGTATTCGCTGCAGTATCGCGTCGGGCGGTCACCGATGTCGGTGCGTGCGGAGTTTTTCCTGCGTGGAAATCGGGAAATGGAGAGAAAGTATGGAACGACGTTTCCGTGGCGGGCCGCGTCAGGCGTCTGATCCGCGGCGCCGCGACGTCATTCGGTCTTCTGGTGGATGCCCTGGTCGATGTGGGCGAGGATTGAACGCGTCGTCTCGACATAGACTTCGAGTAGCGGATTCCGGGCACCTCCGGGACCGAGCTGGCCGGCCTCCCGCGAGAGTTGCTCGAGGTCAGCATCGGCATAGAAGGCGGCCCGCTGGAGGTCCATGGCCCGCATCAGCGACGTGTATTCGGGGTCGATTGTCGAATCTTCAAACAGTGCGGAGCGGGTCGAGAGAAAGGGCATCAGCACAAAGGCCCGCAGCCGTCCAGCCTGCACCAGGTTGCTGATGAAGGTGTCGTGTTTGCATTGCCGGATCCAGTCTGTTCCGAGCAGATCAGCGACCTTGCCGATCGAGTTGCGATGCACGAAATACGACGTGTTTCCGCTGAAGGGCATGCCGCGCAGATTGACCAGCGCGGCCCCGCCATTCGCCCGGTGGCGGGTGGCCAGCCGATTGAGCTGCTGAAAATGTTGCGGCGTGAGCAGGGAAAAGTAGATGTCGGTGAAGAGCAGATCCCAGGGAAGGCTTTCGGCGACCTGGGAAAAGAGCGCTGGGAGCCGAGGATGGAGTACGGCATCATCCTCGAGGACATGCAGATGCACGCCGCTGTCGCGGTGGGCGGCAAGGAGCCGCTGATGGCTGAGCCCGCAGCCGATCGAACCGGCGTTGAGCGGGCTCTGGTAGGCGGCTGCCTCATCGGCCCCGCGGACAGCCTCAAACCGGGTGTAGTGACCGTCGAGCCCGAGGGACTGAAGATGATCCCGCAGTTGCCGGTCCCGATCGCGGCTTTCCGCGAGATTGATGTAACAGCCGCGGAAGCACATCGCGTCCGCCGTTGTGCGCAACTCCATGACAAAAAGCCTCGTCTACCGAAGTGTGTACCTACTACTAACTACCGCGAACGCGGATGGCAGCGGTTAGTGACGGGAGTCGACTTCCGCGCGGGGCGATGTCTGCCGCAGCAGGGCGATATACCGGATGCTGGTCGCTCCCATGGCGATGGTATCACGCCCGGTGACGAATCTCATGGGGCACTTCGGAGACCGGGCATCACGGAGTACACTTCCAAGACGAAACGACTTGGTTCAGGTCGAAAGAAATCATTGGTTTTGATCACGGGAGTTTTTCGATGGCGCAGGAACGTGAGCGGAATGGTGCAGGTGCGACGGCTGTGAGTGCGGCCGGGCCGGGTGTGGCCGTGGCCCAGCCGGGCGTCGGCGTAGCGGTGGCTCCACAGGGCGCCGCCAATCTGTCGGTTCCGAGCAGTCCGCTGCTGAACTTCGATGCCAATCGCCTGATCGAGCACTACCGGGCCGGTGAGCACGAAATGATGGCGGCGCAATTTCTGGCCGTACTCACGCATCTGCGGGATGTCACCTACTACCACACCGACGAGGCGAACTACGCGGCCCTCAACAACTTCGTCAAACATTTTCTCTACTACATGGCCCAGGAGGATTTCATCCTCCCCGAGAAATATGCGATCGCCTTCATCGATCTCAATGCGGTGATCGGCAATATGGTGGCGATCAGCGCGTTCCGCACCACCGACCCATTCATCGAGGTCTTGCTCAAGCAGCAGCGGAATTACACGAAGCTGCTCGTCCTCTACTCCGGCCGCAACCGGGTGAAGATCGATCGGCGGCTCCTGTTCGCGACCAGCCCCCAGCTGGCCACCCAGTGGTATTTCTGTTTCCTGGAGATGTATCGCACGGGGCCTGCTGATCCGGAGACGCTTGAGCATCTGCGCGAACACATCACCTACGAAGACGACCGGCTGATCGGCATCAACTCGTTCACGCACCATGCCTACTTCGGGGCCACCTACATCGACAACGAGAAGGATTACCTGGTCAAGCAGCGGATCAATCGGCTCTTTCAGGCTACGCCGCTGTGCAGCAAGCCGATTGTCAACACGCCGAAGCCGAAGAAGATCGCGGTGCTCTCGTCGATGTGGTTTCGGCGGCAGAGCGTCTACCGCTCGCAGCACCCGTTTCTCCAAGCCCTCGCCAAGGATCATGAACTTGTGCTCGTGCATCTCGGCCGGCCCCGCAACGATCTCGACACCGAAATCTTCAGCGAGGTGCGGGCCTACAACGCCTCGGCCAAGGCCGACGACACGTCGGCCGTCGATCCCAACGATTTCGCGATGGCCTATTTCCCCGACATCGGGATGAGCATCGAGAGCATCATCCTGGCCAACATGCGGATCGCGCCGATCCAGGTGAGCAACTACGGCCATCCGGTGAGCACCTTCGGCGCGAAGATCGATTATTGGATCGGGGGCCGAGAGACCGAGGCCATCGACCGGGCGAAGGAGCACTACTCGGAGCGTCTCGTCCTGATCCCGGGGTGCGCCCAGGTGCCGGTGCCGCTGGAATACCGGCTCGAGTATCCGCGGCTGCCCGAGAAGCCGATCCTCATCAACTGCACGTGGAGTGGCCAGAAGGTCAACAGCGACCATCTGCACCGCCTGCGAAAGATTGCCGAGCGGGTCGAGACTCCGGTGAAGTTCCACTTTTTCCCGGGTGGGGCCGTCATGGGCAACGGCTACATCCCGCTCAAGCGGGCGATCGAAAAGATCCTCGGCACCGAGCAGGCGATCGTCATGCCCAACTTCGACTTCCAGCCCTACATGCAGGCGCTCGAGCGGGCCCACTTCTCGATCGATGCCCACCCCTTCGGTGGCTACAACACGGCGATCGATCTGCTTACGCTCCGGCTCCCGATCGTGACACTGGCAGGCAATCGCTTCTACAACCTCTCGACGGCCTATCTTCTGAAGAAGGTCGGTCTCGACGAGCTGATCGCCCACACGGAGGAGGAATTCATCGACCTCTGCTGCCGCATGATCGATGATGCCGACTTCCGCGATCGGATGCGGCGGCGGATGAAGATTGCCGATCTCAACGCGACGGTGCTCAGCCATGAGCATGTGCCGGCATTCGTGCGGGCGATCGACCATCTGCTCGACAACCATGAGCGGCTGGCGAAGGAGCCGGGGCGGGAGCCGATCCTGATCGAGTAGGCGGGCAGGCAAGGGTCCCTATATTCCGCGTGTTGCCTGGGGCCATGGCAGTTCCCCCACCTCCGGGTGGGAAGTAGCCGTGGATAGGTACTGTGGCTGGAGGCGGTTGAAAGCGGGCTTTTGGCGACTTTGTCGGCTCGTTACGATCCGGCTCGCGTGCGGACCGTCACGGTCATGGTGACCATGGTTGCCGCACAGGAACCCGTGGCCATGGCTCGTATGGATTGTCGGACAGATGCTCTCGACGGCATCGATCGCGACATGACGATCGCGCTCCTGACCCCCTGGAACCAGCAGTGTGGCAACGCCGAGTTTGCCAAGCGGCTCGTCGTGGGGCTGTCGCGATTCGCGCATGTTCTGCCCATCGAACTCGAGAACCTGAACGATCACGACACGCTCGATACCAGGCGGAAGCGGTCCCGCTATATCGACGACCTCATTGAGCGGACGAATGCCGCCCCGGCCGACCTGGTCCACATTCAGCACGAATTCTGCTTTTTCGGCCGCCGTGTCCGGGATGCAAACGGTGGCTTCCAGCGGGTGATGCGGGCGATCCGCAAGCCGGTGGTGCTCAGTCTGCATACCTGGACACGGGGCATGTCGCGGAGGCCGCACCGATCACTCCTCAAGCAGGGCATGGAGTCGATCATGCATCGCCTGAGAAATCGGGCCATCAAGGATTCCTTGGGGCGGGCCGACGCGATCATCCTCCACAGCAAAGACACGCGGGCACAGTGCCTGGCCGTCTATCCGAAGCTGAAGAAGCGGCTGCATCTGCTCCCGATTCCGGTCGAGCCGGTGAACGCCGATGGCATTACGCCCCCCTTTCGCAAGCGACCGGGTGAGCGCTGGATCGTGCTTCCGGGATTCGTGAGCCGCTACAAGGGTCATCGGCATCTGCTCGAGGCCCTCAAATTTCTGCCGGAAGACCATCGGGCAGTGTTTGCGGGCAGCGTCCACCCGAAAGACCGCACCGGCCATGAATACTGGAGCAGACTCCTCGCCGCCATTGATGAGATGGGCTGCCACGAGCGGGTGATCTTCACCGGCTTTCTCGGTGATCCTGCCGAGCAGTCGGCCGTGCTGAGGCAGGCCGACGCGTTTGTGCTTCCCTACGACGAAGTCGGTCAATCGGGGTCGGCTGTGCTGGCGGATGCCCTGTCGCATGGCAAGCCGGTGATCACCTCGCTCGCACGGTCGATGTTTGTCTATCGGCATGACAGCGACACGGTGTTTTCGAGCGTGGCCGTCGATGTCAGCGATCCGGAGAAACTGGCCGCCACCATCATCGAGGCGACGGATCCTGTCGCGTGCCCGCGGCGGCGGTTGCATCAAAGTACGGTCTGCGACCGTTTCTCGCTGGCCCGCACGGCCGTCGGCTACGAGCAGGTCTACCGATCGGTGTTGGAGCGAAAGGATACGGAGAAGGCTGTGTGCGCGAGGAAGGCCGCATGAATGTCATCATGACCGGTGGGCGGGGCTTTCTGGGGAGGCATGTTGCCGCAGCCTTGCAGGTCGAAGGCGTGATGCCCCGGCTGCTGGGCCGCCACGAAGGCGATCTGCGTGACCTGTCGACGGCGATGCGGCTACTGGCCGGGGCGGACGTGATCGTCCATCTCGCCGCCGATGTCGGTGGGGTCGCCTATCTCGATGCACGATGCGGGTCAGCGTTTCATGCCAACCACGAGCTTGGCCTCAGCGTGATTGCCGCCGCATGTCGGGGCGCATGCCGCAGGCTCGTGCTCGTCGGCTCGCCCTGCTCCTATGCCGCCGACAGCCCGCTGCCGCTGACGGAGTGTGACTTGGAACGTGGCATCCCGTCGGGCGCGACCGGGAGCTATGGCTTCGCCAAGCTGGCTGTGTCAAAGGCGGCGGAAATGCTCTGTGCTTCCGCCGGCATCGAGGTTGTCACGGCGATTCCGAGCAACCTGTATGGTCCTGGGGATCATTACGAAACGTCCCGTTCGCATGTGGTGGCCTCCCTCGTACGGCGAGCCGTGACGGCCGCGGTCACGGGGCAACCCAGGTTTGAAGTGTGGGGCAGCGGGGTGGCAACACGCGATTTCATCTATGTCACAGATGTAGCCGAAGCGATCGCGGCGATCGTGCTGAGCGACCGCACGTTTGCCGGGGAAACCTTCAATCTCGGATCCGGTGTGGAGACGAGCGTCCGGGAGATGGCCGAGCTGATCGCCAAGGCTGTCGGTGGAGATGTCCGGCCGTGGTTCAACCCTGCCGGGCCGGTCGGCTACACCCAACGCGTGATGTCGATCGAGTCTGCCCGCGAGGCCTTCGGCTACTCCCCCACGACCTCCTTGGACGACGGATTGTCGCGCACGCTCGCCTGGATTCGTGCCGAGGGGCTTGATCGGGATTGGATCGTGGCCGAGCGCCGATCCGCCGCCGCCTGACCTTCGGCGAATTCATTCCAGAACCGGAAGGGACAACCTCATGAGTCCGATTCCTCGCTGGCTGGGTGGTGGCCGGCTCGAGAAGCCGGGGCCGCTACAGGTGCAGACGGTGCCGCGCACGGAGGGCGAAGAGGCGCGGCGGGAATTCATCATGTCGCGGTGTCCGATCGATCGTCGGGGCATCGAGATTGCCCCCTACTTCAATCCCGTGACTGATCCAAACAGGCACGACGTGCTCTACGTCGATTGCATCGGCAACGACGAGATTCTGCGAAAAGCCAGGGAGAATCCCGGTGCGGTCGGCCGGCTGGTGCCGCGGATCGATGTGGTCTGGGTGCCGGGCCGGAAGCTCGCCGACTGCATCGGGCACGAATCGCTCCACTACGCCGTGGCCTCCCACGTGCTCGAGCATGTGCCGAATCCGCTCGGCTGGCTCCAGGAAATTCTCGACGTGCTCGAGCCGGGCGGGGTGATCGCGATCATGCTGCCCAATCGCGAGCGGTCGATGGATTACTACCGCACGCCGACCACGTTTGCCCAGGTCGTCGGCTGGTCGCTCGAGAAGCCCGCGCTGCCGACGCCGACGCAGGTCATGGATTTTCTCTCGCAGTCATTTGAAGACAATGGCTCGATCAACTTCGACCAGACGGTTCCGCCCTTCAAAGAGGCGAAGCGGCATTTCAGCGACCTGCAGGCAGTTGAATTCGCGGAGTTTGTGGTGCGGGAAAAGCACTACCTCGACGTTCACTGCAGTGTCTGGACGCCTGCGTCGTTTGTGGAGGTCTTCAATCGCCTGATCGAGACGGGCAAGATCGACGTGGAGATCGAGGGGCCGTTCACCGGCTTCCGAGGGTCGCCGCCGGCCGAGTTTCTTGTTTATCTCCGAAAGCGATCGACCGACTCCGCTACGGAAGCGAGCGGCCGAGCCCGCGGGGCAAGCGAGCGACAGAGCCCGCCGCAGATGCAATCGACCGAGCCCACGGAAATACAGGCTGGGAGTCGCCTGCGCGAACCCGTGGCGGTCCTCCACGTCGGTGGTACGAAGACGGGGTCATCCGCCCTGCAGTATGACCTCACATGGCAGCCTGTCCGCCGGTCGCTTGATCCGGCTTCGGCCGGCTATGAGTATGTGAGCCTGCTGCCCGGCCGGCTGCTGCGCGGTCAATCACTGCAGCAGCATGCGCGTCATTTGGCGGCGTACTACAGCATGAGTGACCAACTCTCCTCGCTGGTCGGGCAGCCTGCTGAGGGGCTGGCGGCGGGTTTGGCTGGCCTGGAGGCGGTCCGCCTGGATGGGCGGGTGCCAATTCTCAGTTATGAAACCTGGCTTACTACCTCACCGGACAAGGTCCACGCCTTCACCGAAGCTTTTGGTGGGCCGATTCGCGTCGTGGCGTATGTGCGGCCGCCGGTGCAGTGGCTAGCGTCGTTCTATTTTCAGCGATACAACCTGGAAAACGGTCTTCAAAAGTATCTGTCTCGTTGGCTCCCGAAGGCCTGTTGGATCGACTCCATCGATGTCTGGCGGTCGGCGCCTGGCGTGGAAGCGGTTGAAATAAGGCTTCATGGCGACGATATCTGCGCGGACTTTTGTGAGCTCCTGGGATGTGAAGCGACCGACCGCCGCGTGCGACACAACCAGACGTTTCCGGCCCAGGTGCTCCAGTTATTCGATCGGTACCAGGTGCCGAGTGACATGGATCTGTCGGAGGCAAAATTCGCGCTTTGGCGATGGCTGCCGGAATCGGCTCTGGCGGCAGGCTTACTGACGCCTGCTCCATTTCCCTTTGGTGAGCGAGACATCGAAGTGATCATTGCACAGACCAGCGATGCCAGTCGGCGGCTGCTCGAGCGGTGCGATGCCGAGACGCGCCGTCGGATGGAGGCCGACCCGCGGTGGTGGTCCGCAGATCCGGAGCATCATGTTCCGCCCGCAGCGACACCGGCCGGCCCGGTGGCCGAGGACCACGCGTCGGCAGCCTTGGGCAGCGACAGCGATGCGTTGGCCGTCGCCCTCTGGCAGAGCCTGCTCGCCGCGGATGCCGCCTGGCGGCAGGGCATCGGGCCTTTCCCCACCCAGCCGCAGGGCGCTAGCGTTTCCACCCAGCCGCAGGGCGCAAGCCCGCGGGATGACGCGCGGATCGGCGCCACCGCAGCCACCGGGCTTGCGCCCGGTGCTGAGTGGAGGAGAACGTCGCCCGCCTGGAGGGCGGGCGTACAAGAGCGACCGGAGGGTCGCCAAGAAACCCGAGGCCAGGATGGCGAGGGGTTTCGTAAAGCTAGCCGCAAGCCCGCGGTATGATGCTCCAATTGACGGCGCCATGTCGTGGCGCGGATGCAGAAATATGACGTGTCAGACGTGTGGTCGGCGATGAGATCCAGCGATCTGGAAAGACACGGAGAAGAACCTGCCGGTATTCTCCCGCCGGCTACAACCGAGCCGATGCACGTTTCTGATCCTGCCGCCGAGGTGGCCTACAAGCTGACGGAAAACATCCCCGTCGGCACCTACACCATCGAGCTCAACGCGGCCGGGGAGCCCTACTTTTCTTTTTGCAGCACTCGCTGGCTCACGATGCTCCAACTCGACCGTAGCCGCGTGATGGCCGATCCCGCGCTGGCCTTCAAGTGCGTCCATCCGGATGACGTGCAAGATTTTGTCGCGCTCAACGCAGATGTCATGAGCAACAATGCCGCATTTTTTTGGCGGGGGCGGATCGTCGTGGGGGGTGAGACTCGCTGGGTAGTGATCGAATCTCAGCCGCGGCAGCGGCCCGGAAAGGGACCGATTTGGGAAGGGGTGATGATCGACATCACCCGTGAGGTGGAAATGCAGGAGTCGCTCGAGAAGGCATCGGCAGAGCACCGGCAGCACCTCAAGCAAAAGCTGCGGACGAGCCTCACCGCCGCCGGCATCGCCCACGAAATCAATCAGCCGCTCAGCCGTCTCCTCCTCCGCGCCCAACTGGGGGCTGCCACCCCGGAGAAGGCAGTCGCAACGCTGAGCGAAATCGTTGCCGATGCCGAGGAGGTCATTCAAATCATCGCGGTGGTAAAGCAGCTGTTGCGAAGCGTGCAGACCGAGCAACGCGTTTTTGATCTGCACGAGGTGATTCGTAGCACGCTCATGCAGATTCAGTGGCAGCGGGATCACAATCGGGTGAAGGTAACGGTGCCGTCTGATGCAGAGCCGCTGGAGATCAAAGGCGATCCAATTCAGGTGCAAATGGCGCTGACCAATGTGATGCTCAATTCAATCGAGGCAATTCGTGATGCCGATTCGCCGGAGCGACATGTGATCGTCTCGGTCGCTGCCGACGAGCAATGGTCACAGGTAACCGTGACCGACACCGGCCCAGGATGGTTGGGGGTAATTCCTCAGATCAAAGTGGGTGAACTGGGTGAAACACCGCTTCTCAGCACGAAGCCGGGCGGGAGCGGACTTGGGCTCTACATGGTCGGAATGATCATGGAAAATCATGGCGGCTCCATCAGCTTTCAGAGCGATCCCCACGGAGGCGCCGAGGTCGTTCTCACGTTCCCGGGCCACCGGGCTTGCGCCCGGTGCTAAGCCGCAGGGCGCAAGCCCGCGGGATGACGCGTGAACCGACGCTGCCGCAGCCACCGGGCTTGCGCCCGGTGCTGAGTGGTGGATGGGGCGCGAGGGGTTTCGTGAAGCCAGCCGCAGGGCGCAAGCCCGCGGGATGACGCACCAGCCGACGTCGTTAGGCGGTGACGCGGATGCCGAAGGAGAACTGGGAGGTCTCCGAAGGCAGGCCGCCGACCAGGAGCGTGGCGGTGACCGTGATCCAGTCGGTCACGATCACACTGCTTCCAGTGAGGTCGAAGTCGATCGAGGCGGTGCCGCCGGCGATCGTCACGTCCTGATACCCGATCAGCTCCTCGCCCTGGGCGAACCGGCTGCTGCTGGTCACCTCGTCGGAGCTGCGGAAGTACTGAATCCGGTAGATGTCGCCATCGGTGCCGGTGATTGATCCGACCGCCTCGGTCGTGCTGGCTGCGGTGAGCCGCGGCGTGCGGGCCAGGGCGTTGCCACCAGCCGAGAGGCTGATGCCGATGAAGTCATTCTCGAAGATCGAGTTGGAGAGGATGCTCACGTTCTGTGAGCCCGCTCCATTCACCACGATGCCGGCGCTCGTGTTCTTCGTGATCACGTTGGCATCGGGATCGCTCGTGAGTGTGCCGTTGGCGCTGCCGATCGTGAGGTTCGCACCGTTGTCCACCAGCACGCCAACAGTCTGATTGGAGATCGTGTTGCCCTGGAGCGTGGTGCCGGTGAGATCACCGGTGCCGTAGATGCCGTAGGCACCGTTGTCATCGACGGTGTT
>CAMCYH010000061.1 GCA_945883745.1 Candidatus Kuenenia stuttgartensis | reverse complement strand
GGCGTCGGCCGGCGTGTCGTCAGCCACTGAGAACTTCTTGGTCTCGTTCCCTTCCGGTGACCAGAGCCTCACCACGCCATCGCGGCCACAGGTGGCCAGCTCTCCCTGCGGACCAAACCGGCAGTCGAGGACGCCACCGGCATGAGCGGCCGGCTTGTTCATGAGCGGCCAGCCATCCTTGACGTCCCACCAGACCACCTTGCCATCTTCACCGCAGGAGGCGACGACGCCCGAATCACTTCGCCAGGAGAGCGCCCGCACTGACTGCTTGTGTTCGGCGAGCGGCAGGATCACGCCGCCTGTCGCCCCGTCCCAGAGATGAATGTTGCCGATCCGGTCGCCCGTGGCGAGATACTTGCCATCGGGCGAGAAGGCGACGGCCGTCACCCAGTCGGTGTGCTTGTCAATCGTCGCCTTGAGGCTGCCGTCCTCGGTCGAATACAGCTTTACCAGCCGGCTCGTGCAGCCAATGGCCACCAGTTTTTCGTCGGGCGAGATGTCCGCTGCAATGATCGCGTCGGGCTCATCGCCCACGCTTGCAAGTCGTTTTCCGGTGGCAACATCGAAGAGGACGACAGCGCCACTCTGCACCGGCTTTCCGCCGGCGGCCAGCAGCAGCCGACCCGAGCGGCTGAAGGCAAGCACGAGCGGCTCACCCTCCGGGAAGGGCAGGGCGCCGTACTGTTTGTCGAGCGAGCCATACAGATCGATCGCCCCGTAGCTGGCGACGGCCGCCACCGGCGCCCGCGGACTCGTCGCAAGGGCCAGCACCGGGAAGGGCCGCAGCGTCTTCGGCCGTTCAATCGAGGCGAGCTGCACGGGCACGGCGCCCGGACCATCGTCCGTGGCGGGCGCTGCTGCCTTGAATCCGAGCGTCCGCATCGCGGCGACGCTGCTCCCGGCGTTCTCCCGCAGCCCGGTGTCGATCCATTTTGAAATGAGCGCCACCTGATCGGCGGGAACACGGTCACCATCAGGTGGCATCCGCTCGCCGTCGTCGGGAGCCGTAATCACCTCGATGAGCCGACTGCCACCCGAGCGGCCAGCGATGACGATCTCGCCACCGCCGGCTCCCTTCATGACGCCAGAGTAGCTGGCAAGACTCAGGCCGCCTTCCTGCTTGCCGTCGCCATGGCAGGTGGCGCAGTTTTTCTTGAGGATCGACGCTACGTGATCCTCGTAGGTGATCGGCTTTTCATCGGCGGCGGCCGGCAGGGAGATGCCCCACGTGAGAAGGAATGCCACCGTGGCCACCCGCACCTTGAGGCCAGCCGGAGCATTTTCAGAACTGGAAAAGAATGACATGGGAGTGCTCCTCACGTGGAAAGCTTCACGGAAATGAACCGCAGAGAAACTCCGAGAGCGACTGAACATTGGACATCGTCTTCCGGAACGACAGGCCAACGCCCACTACCGAGGCTCGAGAACAAACTCAAACTCATTGACTTGTTGCGGCTTCACTTCTGCGGTGATGCCACTGCTGGCGTGATCGTTGTAGTGGGTCGGGATTCGGGACCTCATTGGCGGTGGAGGCGCGGGCCTGTCATCGTCTGCGGTGATCGTCGGAGTGGACGGCTTCACTTCTTCCCATGAATCGATCGCAACGCAGTGGAATCCCACCAGCGCACCGTCGCCAGTCGTGTACGACTGCAGCGTAAATCGTCCGTCCGGACCGATGACTCCCGATGCCCCCCGGCCCATCGTTCCGCGAGAACGATCTGGGATGAAGGTAATCCTTCCGGCTGGGAGTGGCTTTCCTTGATACAGAACGATGCCCTCCGCCTTGGCCAGCGGCGGCCGCTCGTTTTTGCTGCAGCCGACGGCGATGACTCCGACGGCCACGGAAAGGATCATCAGCCACGGTCGGCTACGGTTTTGTGTCAACTTCACCCCCGGCGATCGTGGAGAGATTCCGCCACACCGTAATGTCGACGTTCTCTGTAAAGAACGCGACAGAGCCGTCTCCGTACAGCATCGACGTACCCTGCGGATGCTCAGAACTGAAAGGAAGAGGCCAGGTATCCTTCGTTCTGTCGTTGTACGGGGCGAATACCTGGTTTGGTGAATACTTCATGCCTTTCACCGAACCGATGTTTTCCAGGAAAATACTCGCCGCCCACGGGCTCCACCGGGCATTCGGGCCAATCAATTCAGAGGATGCCGTCTGATTGTAGAACGTCGGGCTCAGCACCCGCAGAAAGTTGGGGCGAAACTCGCCCATAACGAGCGTGTTGCTGAGGCCGTCGGTGACGTCTTTGATCTTGGTGTTGCTGTTGACAAAAAACGCACCCCGCTGGCTCCCAAGGCCCGTGGTCGTGAGCGCGCGGTTATCCGTAGTATGCCAGCCGAACACTCCCACGTAGCAGGTTGCGTAACACGTCAAGCTGCCGGGCATGTACCCCATCCAGCCCTGCTTCGCTCCGGTGTAGGAAGGGCAGAAGAAGAGTGGCACCAGGGTGTTGGCGACCGTGCTATTCGGCGACGCACTCACCGCGACCGAGAAGTCGTACTTGGTATAAAGTTCCTCCAACTCCATGTAGGGGAGGATCTTCACGAGCAGACTGGCATTGGTCGTCGCGCTGGTCCACGCATAGCCATCGGCGCCGTTGGGAAGCTGGCCCCGAGCCGACTCATGACTGGCCAGGCCGAGTCCGAGTTGCCGCAGCTTGTTTTGGCAGGCACTCCGCCGCCCCGACTCGCGGGCCGCCTGGACAGCCGGCAGCAGCAGGCCGATCAGCACGCCGATGATGGCGATCACCACCAACAGTTCCACGAGGGTGAAGCCCGACATTGTCGAAGCATGACGCCGCAGCGCGACGTGTTCTGAGAACTTCATGAGTGATGGTCCCGCATACTGGAAAGGGTATTTCCACTCCCTGTGCATCCCGTCCAAATCCTATCAGCGCTGCCAGCCTCACATCAATGGTTGAACAGGAACTCGTTCGAAGCGATCAGCCCGGCAACAATATCCTCGTACACGGCTGGCGCCTGATTCTCTGCCACGAGTTGAAGCATCGCATCCATCTCCATCGCCGTCGGGCGCCGCGCGAGCACGCGAATAAAGATCGCCTCGACAACGCCCTCGGGCGTGGAATGTTCGTCGAGAATCTTCTGGAGAACGCCCCCCTTCGCGGCGGTATGCACCCGAGGGCCGGCCGTGTCGCCCACGAGCAAATGCATCACCTGCGAAAGCGAGGGATCAGTTCTCGTGTCACAGGCACACACCGAATTCCGGGCCGACTGACCGAATGTATCGAGCACGAAGTCGCCGCTGGCTGAATTGGGAGTGCGATTGATGTAGTTGATCGCCTTGGTGCCGGTCGGAGAACGGGGCAGGGACCGAGGCACACCCGTTACGGCCACGATCGAGTCGAGCAAGACGTCGGCCCGCAGCCGCCGTACGCGGGCATGCGAAAACTGCCGCTGGTCGGCGGCGTTGGACGGTGTCGGCTCGACCGAAAGCTGGTAGACACGTGAGTTGCAGATCTCGCGGACGATCGGCCGCAGCCGGCGGCCATCTTCCACGAAACGGGCGGCAAGCGCGTCGAGCAGTGGCCCGTTGGCAGGCGGGTTCGTGGCCCGGAAGTCGTCGACCGGATCGACGATCCCGACACCCAGGAGGTGAGCCCAGAGTCGATTGACGACATTGCGATTGAAGAGGTCGTTGCCCGGATCCCTAATCCATGCCGCGAGCGCCCTCCGCGGGTCCCCCTCACCAGCGACAGGCTCGACCGCGCCGAGCAGTTTGGCCGGCACCGGCCGGCCATCCACCATGTGCTTCGCCGGTGGGGCCGCAGGATCGTAGATCACCCGTCGATCACGGCCATCGCTTCCCGGCTTCCGCTTCACGCAGGTGAAGAAGCTGACCAGCCCGTAATAGTCGTCCATCGTCCAGCGGTCGAACGGGTGGTTGTGGCACTCGGCACACTGCATGCGGACGCCGAGAAAGATTTGTGAGAAGTCAGCCGCAAATACCTTGGGGTTCAGCTTGTAGTCCTTGATGAGCATCGTGTAGAGGCCGGTCTGACCATCGACGTTGGTGCTCCCGACGGCTGTGGCGAGATCACCCACGACCTCATCGAACGGCCGATCGGCTGCGATCTGATCGCGGAGCCAGGCCGTGAAGGCGTTGGCAGGCTTATGCGTATCGCCGCGGCCCGTATAGTCGATGCTGGCCACGCGACACAGCTCGCCCCACAGGGCCGTCATGTAGTCGGTGAACTCTTCGTTGGCGAGCAACGCGTCGATCTTCCGGGCCCGCTTGTCGGCCGACGAGTCGGCCATGAAGGCCTGGTATTCCTCCACGGTCGGTGGGCGGGCTGCCAGGTCGAGCGTGACGCGGCGGAGAAACGTCTCGTCATCACAGAGTTCCGAAGGGATGATTCGTAGTTTTTCCAGCCGCGCAAACACGAGCCGATCGATGAAGTTGTTTTCCGGAGGATTTGTCCAGGCAAAACCCTCCACCGATGGCAGCACGATCACCTCAGCGCCGACGGTGAACCGGCTAAACCGAGCAAACACGGTGGTATCACCCGGGCCATTCGCGGAGACGCGACCATCCCCGTCGATCTCGGCCACACTCGGATTATTACTACCGAAGAGAGCCAGGGCCGTGACATCACGGGAGGATCCATCGGCGTACGTGGCCGTCACTCGGAGGCTCTCGGCTTCACCAGCCTTGTCGAACACGAGCGATGGCTGCGAGACAGAAATTTCCACCACGTCGGGCACGCTGCCGACGTCATCCGGCGCCCCGGCCTCAATCCAGGCGGCCAGCGCCTTGTAGAGATCGCTATCCTTCTCGAATCGCTTGCCGCCGGAATGGGCGACAGCGCCAGTCGCCTTGAGCAGGAGCAGACTCTCCCCGGGCAGGGCTGTGTTTACGCGGCGGCCTGGCATCTCCTCGACCGTGCGGCGGTAGTCGCCGGCCGCGTCGTAGCCGAAGAGCGAAAGCATGTAGCCGTCCTTGCCACGAGCCGAGCCGTGGCAGGTGCCGGCGTTGCATCCGGCGCGGAAGAAGACAGGCATCACATCGCTGCGGAAGCTCGGCACGGCCGCAGCGGGGGCGGTGGCAGTGCCGCCGACAGGCTCGACAGCGGCGGCGACGGCCGCCGCCAGAGTCGAGGCCGCTACCAAGATGGCCACCATCGGTTTCACGGTCATGATGTCACCTTGTTCCTTTGTGCTTACCGCATCCCAACGCATCATTTGTCGAGCCTCGGGTCGATCCGCAGTTTGCCCGAGCCTGTTCGGAGGCTGATCTTTTCGCCGTTGACGGTGAACTGCACATCACACTTGAGATCGCTCACGAGCCCGAGCAGCGCCTCGTCGCGGGCTTCGAGCTCCACGGCCACCTCGGTCGAGTTCTTGTCGATGGTGGGCTCGGGGCCGACGGCAGTCAGCCCGACCGGCAGGCCGAGCATCCGGACGGTCGCGCGACCTTCGAACGGCCGCATCTGTTTCACAGCCCAGCGATAGGCGAGCCGCTCACCGCGGCGAACGCTCTGCGGCTCGGTCGCGAGCGCGACAAAGGGCTCCGCGACGTTGATTGTGACAACGTCTGAAGAGACCCTCACTCGCTCGGCTCCGGAGACGTCGTCGCCCTTCACCGAGCCATCGATGCGGCCGCCTCGGGGCTGGGTCGTGGTCACCATCACGTAGAGCGGCGACGTGCCGATCTTGGCGCTCGCCTCGGCGGAAAGCGTCAGGCTGGCCGAGGCCTCGCCCGACGGGATCACTTCGGCAGGCGACACCCCGACACCCGCCGGCGCAAACTCGCACTGCATCTCGAGCGGCTCTTCACAGCCAGACTCCCGCACGATTCGTACCGGGATCGTCATTTCGGAGCCCCGCATGAGCGGCTGCTTCGGAGCCTCCAGCTCCACGGCAAACCCCGCCGGCTCACTCACCGCCGCCACGAACCGGTCGACCCGGATGTTTCGCCACGGGTAGTGCGAATACGAGACTCGCTGCAGATTCTGTTGGTTGACCGTCGCGAACGGAGCACCGCCATCCGCAGGGCGGGCCGTGATGCGGATGAATGATGCCGCCAGCGGTGCCTTCGCCTCGGCGACAAGCGTCAGCGGCCAGACCGACTGCAGAGCCGGCAACTGCGGGGCGATCATCTTCACGCCGGGCGGCAGCCCTTCGACCACGAGATCAAGCGGCCCCTTAATGGTCGTTCCCTGCGCTGGATAGAGGGAGAGCCTGACCGTCCAGCGGCCCCCCTGCGGCACGGAGAGCGATGTCTTCCGCGGCCGCTCAGGCTTGTAGCCTTCGTGAGAGAGGCCGATATGAAGCGTGTTGACCGGCGGGGCGATCTCCACACGGTAGACAGAGGTCGGCCCGCCAGCGTCGCGCGAGTCGGCGATCTCGAGCAGGTAGTCGCCATCCTGCTTGGGTGTCCACATCACCGACGGATCGAAGGTGTCGAGAAAGTCGCCTTGCGCGCCGAAAATGTCGCGATCCGGAAGCGTGGCATCGTCGGCCGTGAGTTCCACCGCACCAGCCACCCCCGACGGATCGACAGGCCGCAGAGTCAGCACCGGGTCGACCGGCAACCCAAGCGCACTCGACCACACCCGAACCTGAAGCGGCACACCCCTCTTCACTGGAATGCGAAACCGATCGATCTCGCCGGGCTTCGCGAGGATGCCGTTGACCGCAACCGGCGTCACCGCAACCTTCGTCTCAGTCGCCCCGGAATCCTCGAGCACATTCGGATACGGGCTCGATCGGAGCGAGAGCGGCACGATCGCTTCGCCCGCAAGGGGGAATGTTCCCGGCGTCTCTGGCACCGCGACCGTGTGCGACACCGGCCCGAGTGGGTCGCCAATCAGCTGCACCTCAGTGGCCTGGCCCGCCTGCCCACCGGCTGGGTACGCGGCCAACGGCCGGAAGAAGCGGCCAATGTGGATGGCATATTCCCTGTCGTGCTGCACGAACATCGACCGCTGCAGCATGATCGTGTACTCGCCGTCGACCGGCAGTTTCACGGAGAGGAGCGGGTCCTGGCGATTGAGGGCCGAGTCATCATTGCTGGCGATCCGCTTGCCGGATGGATCGAGGATCGCCACGACCGAGTCATAGCCTTCGGGCACGGGGTTCCACTGGAGATCGTCCCCCATCTTGACCATGTCGACCTCGACCGAGAGCCGCTCACCAGCCTTGCCGGCGACCCGAAAGCAGTCGACATCGGCCGCGTCGCTCCGCGAGAGAGTGCCCCGAACGGTGACACCCGGTTCGACCCGCAGAGCCGTGTCAATCGTGTCGTTGGTATTGGCCTTGCTCTCCCCCTCGTCGATCACCGGAAAGGGACCGACGAAGATGGTGCCCATCGACGACAGCCCGACGGCGGTGAGTACGCGGAAGGGATGCTCGCCCGACCGGCAGTCAGGAGCGATCTCGAGCTGGCAGACGAGTCGCTGCTTCGCCGCGTCGAACTGGGTGCCGACGCAGTGGATGCCGGCTGCGGCAGCGGAATTCACGTCGGAAACCGTCCACGGGGCATACGTCGCCGGCGGGTAGAACATGACGTCGGAGACCTCGTGCCGCCATGGAGCGATCACGATCTCGCACGTCGCACCTCGGCCCACCAGCCGCGGCGTGACTCCGGAGATCCACGGATCGGCCGTGGCGTCGGCCGCGAATACGGAAACGAGCATTGCCAACGTGAGAATGGCACGAGAAGACACGTGCATGAGTCGATCACTCCGAAAGGGAAAAATACGGCCCCGCCTCAGCCGAGCAGCGGCTTGACGACCTCGGCGTCTTTCACGATCTCGATCGGCCGCGTGCCAAACGCGACAAGTTCCTTGTTGGAATCGATTCCCATCTGGTAGTAGATCGTCGCCATGAGGTTTTCGAGTGTTACCGCATCGCGGGAGGGCTCACCGCCCGTCGAGTCGCTCGCACCGTAAATCAGCCCCTGCTTGAAGCCGCCGCCGGCGAGCATCATCGAGTAGTTGCGGGCCCAATGATCGCGGCCGCTTTCCTTGTTCACCTTTGGCGTGCGACCAAACTCGCTCGTCACCCACACGAGGGTTGAGTCGAGCAGGCCACGGCGTTCAAGATCGGTAACGAGCCCGGCAACCGCATAATCGAACGGCCGCATCTGGTCGAGGCATGCCTTCTTGACGTCGCCATGGCAGTCCCACGACCCGTACTCGACCGTCACGAATCGCACCCCCGCCTCGACGAGCCGGCGGGCGATGATGAGCCGCTCGGAGAGCCCCTTCGGATGAAGCTTTCCATCGGGACCTTTGATGTCGCCGGTGACCTCGCTTCCGTAGAGTTCGAAGACGTCATCCCCTTCGCCCTCGAAAGAAAACGCTTTCTGGGCGTCGGCCGACGTCAAGAGCGAGTAGGCACGAGCGTGAAACTCGTCCATCGTGTCGAGCAGCACCGGATTGGCCTCGAGAGACCGGATTCGTTTTTCAACCACGTCGCGAACACCACGACGCCGCTGAAGTTGCTCGAGGGACATGCCTTTTGGCAGCGAGAAATCACGGACCTTGAAATTCTTCTTCTGCGTACCTGGGTCGCCACCGGTCTCAAACGGCCCGTGGATGCTCGGCAGAAAGCCCGTGCCGCCACTGGAATTATTTTTGCCAGGGATGGCGATGTAGCAGGGAAGTTCACCGGCGGCTCCAAGCTCGTGAGACACGATCGAACCCATCTGCGGGTAGTCGATCACCGCGGTAGGCGTGTAGCCGGTGTAGAGGTGGTACGTCGCCAGGTTGTGATCGGGAATCTTGCCCACGACAGTCCGCACGACGGTGAACTTGTCGGCGATGCCTGCCAGCTTCGGCAGGTTGTCGCTGAACACGTCGCCGGTGTTTGTCTTCACCACACCAAATGAGCCACGGTATTCGACCGGGGCTTCCGGCTTGGGGTCGAACGACTCGTGATGGGGAAAGCCTCCGGGGAGGTTGATCTGGATCACGCTCTTGATTCGCCGCGGCAGGTCGCGCTGCGAGAGATTGCCACCCACCACTGACGCCTCGCCACGCGCTGAACGAACGGTCAGGAAGTCGGCGAGCGACAAACCAAGCCCGGCGAGACTGCCCGCCTGCAGGATCGTGCGTCGCGGAAGGCTCCGGAAACCTTCACACCCAGCGGCATACGATCGGCCGCCAGATCGAATCGAGGAAAACTCGGGGCGGGTCATTGCTGGGTTCTCCTTCAGAAGGGTGCCTGTGGTTCGAGTGATTGGTCAGTCGAGGCTTCAGCGTGTGGAAGACTTTCCGGCAGTTTTTTGTGGACCGCTCACCTCAAACGAAAGGACGTTCGATCCGACATCGTTGATCGTTGCCGTCAACCCGGATGTCTCCGGATTCTGATACTTGGGTGGCATATCATTCACCTCAAGCGGCAGCCCATCTTGAGTGTAGCCCGTAATAACGATGGTCTCAATTGAGACGGCATGCTCGCCAGCGACCGCCCCATCGTCAAGCCGCCAGGTCGTGAGCGTAAACGCACCGTCGGCGTCGGCTCGGCCGCTGGCCGCGAGGCTATGGCTTTTTGAATGCAGCGTCACCAGCGCTCCGCTTGCAGGCTTGCCATTCCAAGTCACCCGGCCCGTTGTTTTGAATACCGGGGGCCGAGCACGCGAAAACTTGTCTTCGTACGGCCTTGAACAGCCGATCGTTGCGGCAATCAGAGTCGCCGAGACAACTAGACTTACCTGTAGATTTAGTTGGCCCCAGGGCCGGACCGTCAGAGACGCATGAAGGTTCATGAGGAATTCCTATTTCCTGCGAGTGGATGTTTAAAAGCCACTCCAATCGATCGGCTGGCCATCGGCACGGCAGCCGAGCCGCCCCCACAGGCCGTACGGCCCGACACCGTCGGAAAGAAACCTCCGCTCCGCGCCAGAACGGTTGCCGGCTTCAATGTTCTGGGAGATGAACCGCACAGCCCCGTCCATCATCGCCGCGTTGACGCCCCCGCCGTGATAGCTCCGCGGCGTGAGGATCGCGGTTCCCGGCCCGTTGCCGGTGCACGACGGCCCGTTCGGGGCAAGCACTGTCGTAAAAGCCCAGTAGTTGCCACGGCCCCAGCACCAGTGAGAACCCGGCGAACGGGATGCGCCGAGCAGCGCAATCGTACCATTCTCAATG
Source organism: Candidatus Kuenenia stuttgartensis (assembly GCA_945883745.1). Taxonomy (GTDB): domain Bacteria; phylum Planctomycetota; class Planctomycetia; order Pirellulales; family UBA1268; genus CACORA01. The sequence goes on along the minus strand of CAMCYH010000061.1, from coordinate 8,305 downwards.
AACTTATCTCCCAACCAACTCGTGAAGCATGCATTCGGGCTGCCGGCATTGTTCGTCGTGGACGCCGCCGGCCCATTCGCAGTTGGGTGTATCGCGGGATTATCGCAGGTCGAGCAACTGGCCATACCGGGCGGCTGCATCACACCGCCACTCAAGATCGGCCGCAGGATCTCCGAAACGGCGATCGTATTCGACAGCCCGTCGGTGATGTCTTTCATCGCAAGACGATGATTCGATTCCGAAAAGACACCCCGGATCTGGGTCGTTTCGTATCCGCCGCTGAACGAATCGCCCCGATTAAACGCATAGTTTGACGATGGCCGGCCCGTCTCGTCGAGTCGGGCGAAGTCTGACGGGCACTTGAAATCGGCAACGACTCGGTTCGAGCCCTCGTAATTCGACTGAATCCGCTGAAACAGCCCTTCTTGTTCGATGAATGGCAGCAACTGACAGTAGGGGCTCGCTCCATTCCCACCGTATGCGGACCACGGTGCCGACGTCCGCCCGCCCGCGGGCAGTACCTTATAAGCATCGACGTGTGAGTGCATGGCCAGCGCGAGCTGCTTCATGCGATTCGTGCAGGTTATTCGCCGAGCCGACTCGCGGGCCGCCTGGACAGCCGGCAGGAGCAGGCCGATGAGCACGCCGATGATGGCTATCACCACCAAGAGCTCGACGAGCGTGAAGCCCGCAACAAAAACGCCGCGATCGCGCGGCGGCAACGTCGTCGAATCGTTCATGATGTTCTCCCCAATGAACAAGACATGAAAAGTCCCGGTGACTACACCCCACTGCAGCCCGCACTGCAACTCAATAATTCAAATAACCTTCCTGCAGACTGGCAGGAGGGTGCCGAACGATGTCGTGAAGATTGTCAAAAGATGAACGCAATCCCAACCTACTGCCCCTCGAAGTCGCTTTTGAGATCAAAAATGAAATCGGCACCGGTGTTGCGGCCCCTCTTGACGGTCGCCTTGAGGCCGGAAGTCGCGGCATCGCCGTAGGCCTTGGGCGTGACATAGGTCGGCTCGCGGCTGGCCGCCCTCAAGCTTTTTTCCTGCCACGACGCGTAGGCTTTTGGGTCGCTCGGATCGGGAGCCGGACCGGGATCTTGGTACTCCCATTTGCGAACAGCGACGAGATAGTCGCCCACCAAAGTTCCGCCGCCCGCGCGGCCAGTGAGGGGATTGAGCCGATAGACGCCGGACGCGTCGGTCGTACCCGCCGCGCCGAGGCCAGGGCCAGACGGGGTAAACGTGACGATCGCACCCTCTACCGGTTGGCCGTCAAGCGTGACCACACCCTCGACATACTGAATCGCGGGACCACGACTGCAGCCAAACGTGCCTGCCATGCTGAGGGCAAGCATGGCGAGCCCGATCTTCGAACTGGCAGTCATGTTCGGAAATAATTTCGTCATTGCTGCTGTTTAATACGAATAGACGTCGCCCTGGGCGGGCGTCGCCATCGCCCCCCACACACCCCATAGCGTCGGCTGCCTGAAGTAACCCGATGCCCCGATCGTCGTCAGGTTTGGTGAGTTATTCGTATCGATCGACTCCGCGATGAATCGCACGGCACCATCGCACATTGCCACGACGGCCCCGCCCGGGTGGTAGCTGCTCGCCGTCACGCCGGCGTGATCGGAGGTCGTGCCGTTGTGGTGAGCGCACCTCGGTCCGTTGGGTGGGAGCGTGTTGTAAAACCATGTGTGCCCCACCATCCGACTTGTCCAGGTGTGCCCGATGACGTTGGTGTTGGCCGCGAACGTGGCGGCCAGACAGTCTTGGGGCCTGCATTGCCAGTCATATCCGGTGACCGTTGCCCAGCCCGAAAGTCGGCTCGCGCTCCCATCACCAATCACGGCTTCACCCAGGAGAACGGTCTTACTCAGGCCGTCGGTGATCTTTTTCGGGAAACTGACGCCGATCGCCGATCGCGGCGAGGTGCCGTATTGGCTGTAACCGTTTACCAGCGGCGCATTGTAAATAAGCTGCGCCTCGTGCGGATACGAGCCCCAATTACTCAGGTTGAACGTCAAGTCACCGGCACAGCCTCGGTAATTCGTAGGCCATCGCGTGGCCGTGCTTCGAGTCATCGGATCTGACGGGCAGAGAAGCCCGGTAAGTCGTCGGCCGGAGGACTGGGTGCCTCTCCACGCCGCCTCCGATTGGCCGCTTGCACCTGTCTTGAAGTGCGCCAGCGCGTTGTCATACAGCTCCGCCTGCTCCAGAAACGGCATGGCGTAGATCAAAAAGCTCCAACCACGCGCGTTCGCCGACGCGTTACTGGTGGTCTCATTCTTCCAGTCCTTAAAGCCCGGATAGCCGCCACGTGCAGACTCATGCGTGTTGCACGCGAGGGCCAGCTGCTTGAGGTTGTTCGTGCAGGCCGATCGACGTGCTGATTCCCGCGCCGCCTGCACGGCCGGTAGCAGCAGGCCGATGAGCACGCCGATGATGGCGATCACCACCAGCAGCTCCACGAGCGTAAAGCCCTTCGCACACTCGCTGCGGTCGAGCGACCGCGTGACACGCAAACTATTCATGATGAGGTCCCCCACAAACAAAAAGAAAAGATGAAACGTGAACTTCTTCCGCACCTCCGCCCCATGTGCTGCAGATCAATGATTAAATACAAACTCCGTCGAGTTCAACAAGCTCCAGAAGATGTCCTCGTATACAGCCTGGTCCTTGGGCGCCCCCGCCGCCATCTCCACGAAGCCGGCCAGTTCCTCGGCCGTCGGCCTGCGGGAAAGCGTGCGGATGAAGAGCGCCGTCACGATCTCCTCTGGCGTCGAGAGCGTCTCGACCAGCTGCTTCACGACGCCCCCCTTCGCGAGCCGGTCGCGAACCGTGTCGCCCACCACCAGATGCATCGCCTGCGAGAGCGTCGGGTTTGACTTCGTTTCGCACGCGCAGATCGTGCCGCGGCTCGAGCGGCCGAACGTGTCGAAAAACACATCGCCATTCCCAGCTCCGGTCCCGCCCGAACTGCGAATGTAATACTCGATCGCCTTCGTGCCAGCGGGCCAATTCGGCAGTTGTCGGGGCACGCCGGTCACCGCCACGACCGAGTCGAGGAGTACGTCGGCCCGCAGCCGCCGCAGGTGGGCGTGGGAAAATTGCCGCGTGTCGCCGGCATTGGAAGGCGTCGGGGTGACGGAGAGTTGATAGACACGCGAATTACAGATGTCGCGGACGAACGACCGCAGGTCGAACTTCACCTCCACAAGGCGCTGAGACAGGGCATCCATGAGCGGCGCATTCACCGGCGGGTTGCTCACCCGCATGTCGTCCACCGGCTCGACTACGCCCCGACCGAGAAACTGGGCCCAGATCCGGTTGGCGAGGTTCCGCGAGAAGATCTCGTTGTCTGGGGCGGTGAGCCAGGCGGCGAGCGCCGGCCGCGGGTCGCCCTCCACGCCCACCGGCTCGACCGCACCGAGCGTCTTCGCCGGCCGCACGCGGCCGTCCACCGGATGCGGCACCTGGTTGGCTTTCGTGTTCCAGTAGATCCGCTTCTCCCGCGGCTCGATGCCCGGCTTCCACTGCACCCCCGTGAAGAAGCTCACGAAGCCGTAGTAGTCGTTCATCGTCCAGCGATCGAAGGGATGATTGTGGCACTCGGCGCACTGGATCTGCACGCCGAGAAACACCTGCGAGAAGTCGGCCGCGAGCATCTTCGGCTCCGGCCGCGGCTTGTGAACGAGCATCGTGTAGAGATTGGCCGGGCCGTGAGAGAGATTCGGACCAGAGGCCGCCACCATCTCGGCGACAAACTCGTTCAGCGGCCTGCTGGCACGAAACTCGTCACGGATCCAGGTCGCGAAGGCGTGGGCCGCCTTGATCACGGTCGCCTGCGGGGCGTAGTTGCCCCCCATGATCCGCAGCTGCTCGGCCCACATGGCGGCCTGATAGTCAGCGAAGTCATTCGTGGCAAGGAGCTCGTCGATCTTCCTGGCCCGTTTGTCGGCCGAAGAGTCGGCCATGAAGGCGTCGTACTCCTCTGCCGTGGGCGGCCGGGCGACGAGATCGAGCGTGACTCGGCGGAGAAACGCTTCATCGTCGCAGAGATCGGACGGGGCGATGCGGAGCTTTTCGAGGCGGTCGAAGACGAGCCGGTCGATGAAGTTGTTCACGGGGGGATTCGGCCAGACGAAGCCCTCCGCAGGGGGCAGCACGATCACCTCCGCCCCGATCGTGAACCGGCTGAACCGGCCGAAGACGTTTGTGTCGCCGGGGCCCTTGGCAGTCACGCGGCCATCGGCGTCGATCTCGGCGACAGCCGGGTTGTTGGAGAAGAAGCGGGCCAGATTTGTGACGTCGCGGGTGGTGCCGTCGGAGTACGTCGCTTTCACGCGAGCCGTGCCCTGCTGGCCGATCTTCGTGAACACGACGCTCTCCTTGGGCAGAGAAATCCCGATCACATCCGGCACGGTGCCGACGTCATCCGGCGCGCCGGCTGCGATCCAGGCCGCGAGTGTCTTGTAGAGGTCGCTGTCTTTCTCGAAGAGCTTGCCGCCAGTGTGCGGAACGGCGCCCGTGGCCTTGAGCAGGAGCAGGCTCTCCTCTGGCAACGCCGTGTTCACGCGACGGCCGGGCAGGTCTTCGACGGTGCGCCGGTAGTCTCCGGCGGGGTCGTAACCGAAGAGCGAGAGCATGTAGCCGTCCTTGCCGCGAGCCGATCCGTGGCAGGTGCCGGCATTGCAACCGGCCCGAAAGAAGACCGGCATGACGTCGCTGCGGAAGCTGGGAACGGCAGGCGCTGCGTCGGCCGAATCGGCGGCGGAGGCGGACGCAGCTGGGAGGGCCAGAACAAGCGACAGGGCCAGGGCAACGCTGGCTCGCACGTCAGCCCGCCGGCTCGCGCTGGCGGCTCCGTGCGGCCCGGAAAATGAGCTGCGTCCCCTTTTTTTGCGTTCCATGGCGTCTCCTCACAACCTCGGGTCGATGCGGAGCGTGCCCTTGCCGGCCCGCTGCCGAATCTCTTGGCCGGCCACCCTCACAATCAGTTCGCACTCGAGGCCCGAGACGGCGCCCAAGAGCGCCTCATCGGTGGCCTCAATTTCGAAGGCGATCTGGGCGGCATCCTTCGTAATCCTGGGCGTCGCCCCCACCAGACTCACGCCCCTCGGCAGACCGAGGAGCTTCGCCTCAGCTTCGCCCTCAAACGGGCTCTTGGGCGTAACCTGAAACGCAAACGTCGCTCGGCCACCACGGCGGACGCTCGTCGGCTCACTGGCAAGCGTGACAAACGGCTCCGCCACCTCCACGTCGATGATCTGCGAGGAGACACGAATCCGGCCCGCGCCGAGAAACTCACTGGCTCCTTCGTTCTTCCCGCCAAGCGTCGTGGCCATCACGTAGAGTGGGCCCTTGCCGAGCGGGGCATTCGGTTCGGCGGTGATCCGTAGCATGGCCTCCTTTTCGCCGGACGCGAAAAGATCCTTCGGGGGCAGCCCGACGCCCTGCGGGCCGAAGACCGCCTGCCACTCGATCGGCTCATCAAAGCCGGGCTGCCGCGTGAGCTTCACGGGAATGAAGAGCTCGCCGCCGCGGACCACGGGGACCGTCGGCTCCACGAGTTCGATCGCGATCGGTGCCGGATCGGTCACCGCCATCGCAAAGCGGTCGGTCCGCAGGCAACGATAGGCGTCGCCGCCGGAGTGGTTGACGAAGGGCACGGCCTGCTGGCAGGTGCTCTCCAGAACAACTGCCGGGTCGGTTGCCCGTGGCTGAAACGTGATGATCCTCCCGCCAGGCTCGGCCGTGGCATCGGCGACGAGCTGCACCGGCCAGCGTGTCGCCGTTGGCGGCACGCGGGGAGAGATGAGTCGCACGCCAGCGGGCAGCCCTTCGGCGACGATGTCGAAGGGACCCGTGTAAGTCGTGCCCTGACCCTTCGGCACATCGATGGTCACTGTCCAGCGGTTGCCCTGCGGGACAATGAGCCCCGTGGCCTTATTGCCTTCCGCCCAATCGAAGAAGGTACTGCGGAGCACGAAATGAACCGCCTGCGGTGGCGTGTCGATCTCGATGCGATAGACGGACGTGGCTCCGCCGCCGCCAGCGTTGTCGGCAATATCCAGCAGATACTCGCCGTCGGCCTTCGGCTCCCAGATCACCGACGGATCGAGTACGTCCTTGAGGCCTCCCTGCGACCTGAAGCTCGTGCCAAAGAGGTCGCGGTCGCCGAGCGTGCGCGGATCGGCGTCGTCGGCCTCGATCTCTACGGGTCCGGGCCTGCCGTCGGAGCCGACCGGGCGGATCAGGACCAACGGGTCAATCGGGAGGCCGAGCGCCGAGGCATACACCCGTACTCGATAACGATCGCCCTTCTTGACGGCGAGCCGAAATACATCCCGATCGCCCGCCTTCTCGATCACCCCGTTCACGGCGATCGGCAGGCTCGGCACGCGGGTTTCGGGGGCGTCGCGATCCTCCAGCAGGTTGCCATACGGGCTTGATCGCAACGATAACGCCGAGGGGGCGTCGCCAAACCACGAAAAGCTGCCGGGTGTCTGCGGCACCGCGACAGTTTCTGTGAACTCACCGAGCGGGTCACCAAGAAATGTTGCCTGGAGCGGCTCGCCAGCCTTGCCACCGGCGGGGTAGACCGCCAACGGCCGGCGAAATGTGCCGATATGGGTGCAGGAGATCGCATTGCCGCCGGGGTCGACCGCATTCTGAACCTCCACGAAGAGATGCCCCCCCGGCACATTGTCGGGCACCCGCAGGCTCACGAGCGGGTCGATGACATGAAGGGAGTTGTCGTCATTGGCCGCGAGCTGCCGCCCCGTCTCGTCGAGCACTCGTAGGGCGAGGTCATACTCGCTCCCGCCGAAGTGAACATCAGCGATCCGGGCGCAGTCCACCTCCACGGAGAGTCGGCCGCCGGGCGTCACAGGCACCTTGTAGACGGCGGTGTGGGGCGAGCCGAGCAACGTTGAATTCGGCGCGACTGGCAGGGCCAAGGCGGTCGTGTCGTGCTTCGCGGCCGCCGCGGCCACCACTGGAAACGGGCTCACATGAAACGTCGCGAGCACCGAGAGCCCATGAGCCGTCCGCAGCCGAAAGGGATGCTCGCCCGGCTCGCAGTCGGACGCGATCTCAAGCACAGCCTTGACCTGCTCTTCCACGCGACCGCCGTGGGCGAGGCCGATCGGATGGGGCATGTTCGGCAGTGACTCGAGCTTCACGGCGCGGATGCCGGGCTTGAAGAAGACGATCTCTCGCGGGTCGGCGAGGTTCGTGCCCTGGATCACGACCTCAACGGTCGTGCCCCGCTGGCCGATCCGCGGCCGCACCCATTCGACGTCTTTGTACATCGCGCCGCCAGCGGCCCGCGGGCCGGAGGTGATCGCAATCGCTGCAGCGAAAAAGATGACGAAAAAGGGGACGCAGCTTATTTCCCGGCCGCCAAAAGCGACACTGCCTCGGCCGGCGACAGCGGCCGTTTGCGGAAATAAGCTGCGTCCCCTTTTTGTCATGCGATCAGACCCTCGACCAGCTTGCCGTCCTTGATGATCTCGATCGGCCGGGTGCCGAACGCGACGAGTTCCTTGTCGGCGTCGATTCCGAGCTCGTGATAGACCGTGAACATGAGGTCTTCGAGCGTCACACCGTCGCGCATCGGCTCGTTGGCCACCGAGTCGCTCATGCCGTAGGTGAGCCCCCGCTTGAAGCTGCCGCCGGCTAGGAGCATCGAGTAGCACCGCGCATGGTGGTCGCGGCCCGACGAGGAGTTGATCTTCGGCGTGCGGCCGAATTCGCTCGTCACCCAGAAGAGCGTGGAATCGAGAAGACCGCGGCGGTCCAAGTCGGAAACGAGACCGTAGATTGCCTGGTCAAGAGGAGGCATGAACTCATCGCAGCACTTCTTGACATCGACGTGGCAGTCCCATGAGCCGTAGTTGATCGTGATAAAGCGAGTGCCCGCCTCGACGAGCCGCCGGGCAATGATCAGCCGCTCGGCGAGGCCCGTTGGGTGATATCTGCCGTCGGGGCCGCGGACGCGACCGGTTGTCTGGCTGCCATAGAGCTCGAACGTTTCGTCGGTCTCCCCCTCGAATGTAAAGGCCTTCTGGGCGTCGGCCGACGTGAGCAGCTCGTAGGCTTTTGAATAGAAGCCATCCATGGTGTCGAGCGTCGCCGGATCGGCCTCGAGGGCGCGGATCCGCTTTTCCACGAGCTTCCTCGCCTGCTGCCGGCGGTCGAATCGGTCCATCGTGAGCCCTTCGGGCAGCGAAAAATCGCGGACCTTGAAGCTTTTGCCCTTCGCGGGATCCTCCCCCGTCTCAAAC
>CAMCYH010000060.1 GCA_945883745.1 Candidatus Kuenenia stuttgartensis | reverse complement strand
CACCTCGAGTTCGACATCCCGCGGCTCGGCCGGCGGGTCGATGCGGTGCTCGTGACACAAAAGTGCGTGATCCCGATCGAGTTCAAGGTGGGCGCGAAGAAGTTCGAACGGCTCGACTACGAACAGGCCTGGGACTACGGCCTCGACCTAAAGAACTTCCACGCCCCGAGCCATGCCGCCCGAATCTTCCCGATCCTCTGTGCCACGGAGGCCCGCGACAGCGACCGCCGCTGGAAGCCGCCCCACGCCGACGGCGTCCGCCCGCCGTTTTGCTGTAGTGGCGAGTCGCTCGGCCGCGCCATCCGCGTGGCCCTCGAAGCCGCCGCCGCCTTGCCGACTTGGGCGTACCGCAGATCTAGGCCGCCTTGCCGAGGTAAGCCGCCTGACTGCGATCGAACTATTTGCCGTTGATGCGGCTCCGCCTGCTTGCATGCAAGATCGTGAGCCCGATGATCTCCTCACCCCGGTAACGCACGATGATGTCGTCGGGCCCGAGCTCGCTGTCGGTCGCCTCTGCCCCCGGTTCGAAGTTCATGTAGATCACGTCCGCCGGCTCGTCATAAGTGCACTGCATCGATCGATGCGGAGCCTGCAGAACGGCCGGGATCGCGTCAAGAAAATCGCTCAATTGGACGGGGGCCATACCTGTCGTCTCCGCTTGAAGATCGCCGCGACTCGCGAGGTCACGAATGCCGTGATCACAAAGCCGTCCTGCACATCGACTTCCCTATAGGCTACCACCAGCACTTTCCCGGAATCCAACCGATGCACCGCCAGCAGTTCGCCGGCGGTGCCTTCGAGCACATATTCGGCGTTGGTGATCGCCTCGAGCACAGTCGGCCGGAGGCGTGCTGACCTGCCCCCATGAATGACGCCAGTTTTTAAGTTAGGGTTTTGCCCTCCAACAGACCAGCCCTGTGTGGTTGCGGAGGCGTAGCCGTAGCAACCGCACAGGGCTGGTCTGTTGGAGGGCAAAACCCTAACTTAAAAACTGGCGTCATTCATGGGGGCAGGTCAGTGCTCGTGTGCCCAAATCACCATGCGGCTATTCATAAGTGCGATGCCGTCTTTGATTACGGCGACATGGCGTTCGTCTTCCCCAAGTACCGGGGTGTTCTCCAGATCAACAGTCACATATAGGAGCGCCAGGGCATCGTTACCATGGCCGCCTGGGTGAGACCGCTTTGATTCGTCTCAGCTCAGTCGGCTTCGAGCCGCGCGGCCTGGTGATCGTGGCACGTGAAGAAGAGCACCTGTGTGTCCGCCGAGAACGCCCGGAGCACTTCCGCCGCGACGGCCATGCGGTCCTTGTCGAAGTGGACCAGCGGGTCGTCGAGCATGATGAAGCCGTCGTGGCCTTGCAGGTAGGCCTCGGCCATCGCCAGCCGCACGGCAAGTGCCAGGGCACCGCTTCCGCCCTGCGAGAGTCGATCCGGCGGCAGGGAAATCGCTCCCCGGACCACGCTCGCCGGGAGTTGGCCGTCGAACTGGAGGCTGGCTTCGCCCCGCGTCATCCGCGAGAAAAGGCCCGACACCCGCTCACTGAAATCCGCCAGCGGATCGACGCCGCCGGCGCCCGCAAGACGATCGAGCTCCTGCTCGATCCGCCGATACGCCCGGCCCTGCGCCCGGGCCCGGTTAAACACTCTTTCTGCCGCCGCGGCCTGCTCGGTCACGTCTTCGCTGCGGCCATCGCCAAGCTCGCCATTCAGCTGGCCAACGCTCTGCCGCAACGTCGCCAGCTGCTGCTGCTTTGGGTTCAACTGCTGCTGCGCGGATTCGAGTGCGTCCAGAAACGCTTTGACCGACCCGTGCCCCTCCGGCAGCCCGGGCAGGCTCGCGAGTTTCGTTTCGGCAGCCTGCACGTCGGCCTTCGCCTCGAGCAGTCGCGTCGTGAGCGCCTCGTGCGCTTCATACTGCGTCTTCCAGTTCGTGATCGATTCCGCTTGCTTCTGGGCCTTCGCGTCACCATCGGCGAGCTGCTTCGTGATCCTGGTGATCTCCCCGTCGATTGTGGCGAGGTCACGGGAGGCGGGTAGGCTCTCGGCCGCCTGCACCTCCGTCTCCCACTGCTCGAACGACTTCCCCTGAAGCAGCCCGTCGTACACACGCTTGCGCGACTCCGCTGCCGCGGTAGAGTCGCGATGCCTGTCGGCCATCTCCCGGGCGGCCCTCGGCGATGCAGCGTTGCACGCCGCGAGTTGGGCAACGAGGGCGGCCCGGTCGCTCGTGATCGCGGTCAACAAGGCATCAACATCATCTTCACCGCTCTCCACGCTCAGCGTGATGCCTCCCGCCTGCACCCGCACCCGTGCCGTGGCCTTTCCCGACACCGGCTCCGGCCCGACGGGGATTGTTTCCGCCGGCTCGGTGCCCCGCTCGATGACGACCGTCCCGGCCTGATCCGCTTCGATCCGCCACGAGAGCGACCTCGCGGCCAGCTTGTTTTGGGCAGCTGTGATGGCGGCGTCGAGCCGGCCGATTTTGACGAGCACGTCTTCGCCAGGGTGCGGATGAGACTTGGCTGCCTCAACGGCTTTTTCCCAGTCGCTCCTGGCCTCCCGGATCGCTGCGAAGGATTTGAGCAATGCCGCAGCGTTTGCCCGCGCCTGGGCGTGGGCCCGCTCGTCCTGCACGTCCTCCAGCTGCGTCGCGACCGTCGGCCGGAGCTGATTCCACGCGTCGATCGCGGCCTGCGCCTGCGGCCATCCCGCGAAGGCGGTTGTCATCCCGGCCACATCCTGGTTCAGCCGCGGGATCCGCTCCTCGAGCAGCGCGCGGTCGGCAAGGCCCTGACGAAGGCCACCATACTTTTCGATGAACGCAGTCAGCGTGCGAATCTCGTCTTCGAGAGCCGCGACCTGCGTGCTGACGTCGTCGAGCTGCCGCTCCAGGTCGAGAATGCGATCCCGTTCCGCCACCAGGGTCTTCCAGGCGTACCAGGCAGCGAGGATGCTGCCGACGTCTCGTTTCCATGGATCGGAAAGGCCCTTTTCCTTGCCATTCTGACGCTCGGGCCGGCCGTTTGCATCGTCCCAACGGCCAAACGCGTCCTCGATCTTCTCTGCCACCTTTCGCCGCAGTGCCTTTTCATCCACATCGGCAGAGGAATCGACGGCGGCCTGAAGCAGGTCGCCGATATCGCGGAGTTCGCCCGCCTCTTCCTTTTCTCGGATCGTGATGAAGGTGCGTTCGAGCTCCGCCTGCCCCGTGAACAACACGTGCCGATACGTCGCCTCGCTGTGCACGAGCATCTCGGCGAGCTGCTGCTGCACGGCGGCGGGATCGACGATGGGGTTCGTGCCGTCGCTGAGATGGCTCAACTGGGTGGCGCCCCACCGCTTTTCGAGCGTCCACGTGGTGCCCTTGTGCTCAAACGTGAGCGTGACATGGGCGTGATCACCGCCGGGAAGCGGAAGCCACGGCTTCACGGTCCTCGTGAGTTGCGCATCGGTCTGCTTGGTGGGTGTGAACAGCGCGTGAAAGATCGCCTGCCGCAGCGTGGTCTTGCCGAGCTCGTTTGGTCCATGGATCACCACCAGCGGCTGCGATAGATTCCAGGACTGATTGGCAAAGCGGCCGAACGGATGGAGTGTGATCGATTGCAACTTCATGCTCGCGACACCTCCTCGATGAGCTGGTGGGCGAGCGTGGCCGCGTCGGGGTGGTCGCCGTCTTCAAGCAGGGCCGTCAGCAGCCGCTGGGCCAGTCCGCCACTTCGGTAGCGCTCTTCGATCTGGGCGGCGTCGATCCGGTCGTGGATGTCGGATTCCTCGGTGAGGTTGAGAAACCTGGGCCTCAGGTGGTCAATTTCTTTAGTGAGGCTGGCCCGCTCGGCCGACGAGAGCCGGCCGGAGAGCTGCAGGTCGAGGATCGTGGAGCCGGCGTCGAGGGCTTCGCACGTGCGCACGAGGTCGGCCACGTCGTCTGCCGAGAGGAGCTCCGGCTCGAGCCTCTGGAATGCGATCTTCCCGGGAGCGAGCCGCTCATACCGTGCTACCCGTTCGCCCTCGCACTCGATGCTCCAGGCCGACCCGGCATGGCGACACCGCAGCGAGTCGGGTGTGTGCGTGCCGGCCATGAAATACGGCGACTGCTCGCCCGACGCCGTCGTCGGAAACGGCACGTGGATGTGGCCGAGCAGCCAGGTCGCCATCCCGGCCGCCTCGAGATCGGCGGGCTCCATGTTGAAATACTGCCCCTCGGCATCGAGGCCCAGCCCCGTGACGTTGCCGTGGGCGATGCCGATCTTGAGGCCGGTGGCGAGCTGGCTCGCCGCCTCAGCGACCCAGCCGATTGTGGGCTCGGCACCGGTCTTGGATGGACAGGGGCAAGGGAAGAAGTGCACCGCCTGCCCCTCAACTTCATACGTCTTTACCGCGGGCTCCACGAGCAGGTCGATGCCGGCATCGGCCTCGGTCGCCCTGCGAAACCGCTTCCACAACTCCGTCTCGGCGTTGGCAAAATGGTCGTGATTGCCCGGCACCACGATCGCGGCCACGCCGTCAAAACTTCGCAGCACAGCGGCCGCCCTCTCGATGTCTTCCTTCTTCACGCGTGGGCTGTCGAAGAGGTCGCCGGCGACCACGAAGAAGTGGGCGTTGCGGCTATTGGCCTCGGCCACGAGCCGCTCCAGGGCGAGAAACCGCTCCTCGATCAACTTCGCGGCCACGTCGGCCGGATACTGCTTGAACGGCAGTCCGATGTGGTTGTCGGCGGTGTGGATGATCCGAATCGGCATGGGGTGACGCGCTCCTGCGACCACGGCCGTCCACCGGCCGTTGGGCAAAATCCTAATTCTCTACGACCAAACCGTTTCGGCGCTTCGGTCGCCGTCCTTACCGAAAACTCATTCAAATTTTTCGGTTCGAAATAGTTATGCGGGTAGCGGCATTGGACCTGCCGCAGCAACCGGAGGCCAATAGATGGAGAAAATGGCGAGTGTGGGGCAGGGCGGCTCAGGGGTGGCAGACATGAAGCAGCCAACCATGACCGGGGACCTGTGCCGGGATTTTGAGCGGTTTCAGCGGGGAGACGAGGGATTCGGTGTGGTGTGGGGCCAGATCGAAGGGTTTGTATCGAAGGAGGTGATCAGCGGCCTCCGCAAGCGGCTTGTGACAGGCCATAAGACGGCCGACGACCTGGCAGCCCACGACGACATCGTGCACGAGGTGTGCCGGAAACTGCAGGAACTGCGTGGGAAACCCCAGCAATGGTTTGATCCGGCTCGTCGTGGCCGAGGGGCGGCCGGCCTTCGAAGCTGGCTCGGGCAAATCTGCCAAAACGAAGTGGTGAGTTACTGCCGCAAGTGGCGGGGGGCCGGGCGGAAGCTGAAGCAGGAGAACGTCGCCGACCTCGAGCTCAACGCCCTCGTGGGCCGGAGCCCCAACGGTCGAGAGCCGCTCTCACCCCAGGGCCTGGCGGAGCGGGCCGAGCTGATGACGATCCTCAATGACTGCCTCGCCTTGCTGCCGCCGCAGCATCGGCAGGCGATCGACCTGCGGTTTTTCGAGCAGCTCACCGATCGGGCGGCGGGCGAGAAGATCGGCACGGCTCCCAGCACGATCACCAAGCGGGCCAAGGCGGCGATCACGCAGCTGCGGAAGCTGCTCAGCGAGCGGGGCGTGGCGGGGAGAGCGACACGCTATTGCCAGGCTAGAATGAAAAGGGTGACATGCGACCACGTCAGCAGAATGCGGGCTGGTTAGCGATGCCTCACACAAACACAAGGGGCCTGCTATGACGACGATTCAGATATCGCTTCCAGACGACCTCGCGGAAACCGCCCGCGATGCCGGATTGCTTGACCCCGACGCGATTCAGGGCATGCTTCGGCAGCAGTTGCGAAGCCGAGCACTCGCTGAGCTTCAGCAGGTCTGGCGGTCCATGCCACCAGCCGACCTGACGCCCGAGATCGAGCAGCAAATCGTTGATGAAGTGAAGCGCTACCGCGCCGAAGCATCTCGCGAAAGACAATCGCGATGATGGCCCGCGTGCCGCGTGAGTTCAGCACTGTGGTTCTCGACACCAACGTCGTCGTGGCGGCCTTGCTGTGGGATGGGGTGCCCAGAGCCCTGCTGAAACTTGTGGCTGCCGAACAATCGGTCGCCGCGGTCGTAAGCCCTGCACTGATCGCTGAGTTCGAGAGGGTGTTGCAACGCGCCCAACTGGCAGAACGTGTCCGTGCAACGGGCAGATCCGCCGAGGAGTTGGTCTCACGGTATCGCGAGATCGCGGTGACAGTGACCCCGTCTGCCGTGGCAGCCGTCGTGGTCGCTGACTCCGATGATGACCATGTTCTTGCGCTCGCGGTCGCCGCGCGTGCATCGCTGGTGATCACCGGCGATCGCTCGCATCTCCTGCCGATAGGGCGGCACGAAGGTATTGCGATTGTGACTCCTCGAGCAGCCCTCGAGTTTTTTGGCAAGAGCCTGTGAGCCATGGCTGACGGTCAACTCGCCGAGCTTTCCTCGACCTCAACGCCCTTGTGGTCCGGGGCTCCAACGGTCGAGAGCCGCTCTCGCCCCAGGGCCTGGCGTCGCAGTTGGCTCACTTTCGGACGGCGGTGCTCGAGGGCGATTGCCAACGCGGAATATGTGCTCGAGGGCAACGCAGGTGAGTTTTTGGCAGTACGATCGTTGGATTCGTCGCGAGTGCTGGTGGTAGCATATAGGGAGGTCGATCGCCACGACGGTTTCGTGATCACGGCATTCATGACGTCGCGAGTCGCGGCGGTCTTGAAGCGGAGGCGGCTGGTATGGCCCTTGTCCAACTAAGTGATTTTCTCGACGTGATTCCGGCCGTCCTCCAGTCGCCGCATCGCGCGATGCATTGCACCTACGACGAGTTGGCGGACGTGATATACGTCAACTTCGAACCGGGAGTGGAGGGGACTTGTCGAGAGTGTGTACGGGCGTATATTAATCTCTCGCTGGGATGCTTGACGTCGATGACTCCGTGATCACGGATGAGGTGTGATTGCGAGGATCGTTATTTCGCCCGCCCTGGGGCCATAACACCAGAAGACACGGTAGGCACCCGGCGTCCGATTCTGCACGTAGGCCTCAAAGACCTTTTCGGGGGGATTGAAGGGGTGGGTCAGGGAGCGGAATTCATGGGTGCGGAGCCCCGGATGCCGGGGATTTTTGATCAATAGCGAGACGCACTTGTGAACCTGTTTGAAAAGTCCTTCGTCTCGGGTTGCCTTTGCCCGCTGCTTCCCTGTCCTGCGGCGGAGAGACGACGCGGCCTTCTCGCGGAGTCGCGCGTATTCTGCAGATGCTTCAGGCGTCCAACGCAGCGAGAACACGCTGGCTAATCCGCGAGTTTCGCTGTAAACGTCGCATCGGCAGCCAGATCAGGCTCGGCGGCCGTCAGATCTCCACCCTTCGCCTCGGCCAGGCCGCGGCGAACAGCAGCGATAGCGGCGTCATTTTCATACAGCCACATTTCCCGCTCAGGAACAACCCGCGCCAGCGTCACCCGCACCTCGGTCTCATCCACTTCCTCGACAATCACGGTGCGATTGGCGAACCGCTCCCCGAGCGTAAGCCGGCCCTTGTTGTCGGTTGTTTTTGTGGTCATGACAGCATTTTAGCCTAGCTGTGGGAGAGTGGGCAAATCCCACTGTGGATCGTCTTTGTGGCTGGAAAACTTCAGTTTCTTGATCACAGCCGACCGGCGAGGCCAGTGGCGCGGCGGATTGGGGTGTTGATCGCGGCTGCGATCACCTCACGGGAGCCGATCACCGTCACCTTCTCGGCGGCACGGGTTACGGCCGTGTAGAGCAGCTCCTTCGTGAGCAGCCGGCTGGCCCGCTCCGGCAGCACCACCACCACATGGTCGTATTCCGAACCCTGACTCTTGTGGATCGTAAGGGCATGAACCGTGTCGATGTCTTCCAACTGCGAGACCGAGATGCGGCGGGGCGGGCCCTCCGCCTGCGGAAACGCGACGTCTCGAAGGCCTTCCCCACTCCCCGCCACCACGATTCCGACGTCGCCATTGAAGAGGTCGAGCGCGGGATTGTTGCGGGTCACCATGATCGGCCGGCCCGAATACCACGGGTGCCAGCTGCCAATACCAAGCCCCTTCTCGACGCGGGCATTCCAGCCGGCCACACCCATCGCCCCCACTCGATGACCGCAGAGCACTTGGAGCTTTTTCTGAGCAGCCAGCGCGTCGGTGACCGCCCCCTTCTTCGCGAGTGATCGCACACGCTCGGCCTGCCGCACCACCTCGTTGACCACCTCTTTTAAGTCGGCACTCCCCGGCTCGATCCAGCGGATTGACTGCGGGTCGTCGGGCTTGGTGTTGCTCGGATCGGGCGGCGGATCCCAGCGGCCCTCGAGGATCTCGAATGCCCGGGCGACGCCCGCGCCGCCTGGCTCGAGGATCGCATCGGCGAGGGCCCCGATCCGCGGGCCAAAACGATGCCGGATTGTGAGTGTCTCAGTGCGGCTTGCCAGCGGGGAACCCTCCCGTGCCGCGGCCTTGGCGATATCACCGAGCACGGTGCCCGCATCGACGCTTGCCAGCTGATTGGGATCACCGACGAGGAGCAGCCGTGTGTCCTGGCCAATGGCGGCCAAAAGGCGGTGCATCATCCGACTCGAGAGCATCGAGGCCTCATCGATCACGACAAGGCCGCAGTCGAGCTGGTTGCCGGGATGATACTTGTAGCGGGGCGAGCCGTAGGGGCGATAGCCGAGCAGCTTATGGATTGTCACCGGCCGGACGTTTTCCACCTTGGTGCGGACGTCTTCGGGGGCGTTGCGAATCTCATCGGGAGCCTTGGGGTCGTGGAGCCGTGCCTTGAGCGCCTCCTTCATCCGCGCGGCGGCCTTCCCCGTGGGGGCGGCAAGCGCGATCTGTGTCTCGGGATTGTCACGCATCAGCCCGATCAGCCGCGTGGCCACCTTCGTGGTCTTTCCGGTGCCCGGGCCACCCAGAAGGATCTCGACGCGGGCGGCGTCGGCTCCGGTCAGTCGTCGGGCGATCTCCTCTTCCTCGTACAGCGATCGCGCCAGGTAGAGACGGCTGCCCTCGAGAATCAACGGAGCGCGGGCGTGCGCTCTTCCAACGAGTGGCTTTGCCGACTCGAGGGCTGCGATCCACGGGGCGGCGTCGGTGGGCCAATCGAGATGACCGGGCTGCGACAGGTCGATATCCCCGCACCATGCCTGCACCGCCTCGAAATCGACACAGGTGTGGGCATCGCGTGGGGTTCGCACTGCCAAGGCGATCGCGAGCCAG
The DNA here is from genome assembly GCA_945883745.1 of Candidatus Kuenenia stuttgartensis. Taxonomy (GTDB): domain Bacteria; phylum Planctomycetota; class Planctomycetia; order Pirellulales; family UBA1268; genus CACORA01. Next base: position 9,835 of record CAMCYH010000060.1, on the reverse strand, counting down.
ACCAGGAGGCTCGGCTCAAACGAGGGCTCGTCACGGCGAGCCATCGCGACCAGCATCGCGACCGCGGCGACATCGTCGCGGGTGATCACTCGTGATTCAACGTAGGGGGCCAGCTCGGCGGGAGCGTTGCCGGGGAGCTGCGTGTCGGCAGCGGCGGTGTCTTTACTGGTGGCTGTCGTTGCCGATGTCATTGTTTCACTCCCGAAAGGTCGCCTGCGAAGAGGTCGCTGAGCCGCTGCCAGATGCCCTCCGGCGGCTGCCATGTGAAGACGCCGTAGCGGCCGCCGGCAGCATCTTCGGGCGTGTTGCCGCCCTTCATGCCCCGCACAAACCCGTAGACCACGCCGGCAATGCATTCGCCGGGATCCCAGCCGGCGGGCTTCCGCGGCCCCAGCTTCCAGCGGAGCATCCGCCAGACGGCTGTGCCGTAGACGAGCGACTGAAGCAGATAATGGTGGCTCTTCATCGCCCCAAACAGCCGCGCCGGGGCATAGAAGGCCAGCGGATTTTCGGCGTCGCGATCATGAAGCTTGTTGGTCTTGTAGTCGGCGATCAGCAGCCGGGGATCGTCGCTCGTGGAAGCGGGCAGCCGAAACACGGCATCGATCGCCCCGTTGATCAGCCCGGCGAGTGGCACGTCGAACTGTGGGCCGGCCAGTTGGGCGGCGTAGCGAGCAAGGGGAGCGTCATGCGGCAGGTCGGTGACAAACTGCCCAAGCACGCTGCCGACGTGCCGAGCGCGGACGCGGCTGGCCAGCGTGGCCATCGCCATCTCGAAATTCATTTCAACGAGGCGGTCTTTCTGGCCGAAGTCGGCAAATCGCAGCGTGCGGAAGGGGGCATTGGCCGGGCCACCGAAGGGGGTGAGCATGGCGTCGGCAAGCATCGTGGCGAAGGCATCGCGATGCTCCTGCATGAAACGGGCCGTCGCCACGGTGTCCACGACGTCCCTCACACGGCTCCGCAAATCCGCCTCCGCCACATTCGGGCCAGCCTCGATCAGCTCGAAGCAATCGTGGGCGATCGTGCCAAAGGCCGTGCCTGCCGGCAGCGAGGTGATCTTGAAACTGCTCACGTCGGGCTCGGTGGCCGATGCCACGGCTGATGATGCAACGTCGGGGGTGTCATCATCGCCCGCAGCAGCCGTCGCTGAATCAACAAAAACCTCTTCGTCGTTCCCGTGGCCCTCGCGGTCGTGATTGTTGACCGATCCCCGTGATGCCGCTTTGGCGATGCCGCTGTAGGAGGTTCGCCGGTAGGTCTGCTCGACCGTCGGCGGCACGGCCGCGATGCCGATTGGCTTCGTGGCGGGAGTGGCCGCCCACGGCGTGGGCCTCGGAAGATCTGCGGCAGACCGCACTGCGATGTTTTCCGCCTGGGCAGGGTCGATGCCGTCGTGGGAGACGGGGCTGTGCCGCAAGACGTCAGCGAGGAGTGATTGTTGCCACGAGTCGGTTCGCAAAACGCAGAGATGGTGCTGCGGCCGCGTAACCGCGACGTAGATCAGACGGCGGAGTTCCTGATTGTCGGCGTCACGAGCGGCGTCTTTCACGGATTGTGGGATGTCGCCATTCGGAATCGCTTTGCTGATATCGAGAAAACGCTGCCCGTCGCGATGGTAAATCTCGGGCTTGTTGCTGGATCTTGCGGGGCTCCATCCGTGAACCACAAGAACACAGGGGAATTGCAGGCCCTTCGCGGCATGCACGGTCATGATCGTGACGGCGTCGGCATCGCTTTCGACCCGCCGGCTCACGAGCTCGGCCGTCGCCGGCTGGCTTGCGAGGGCGGCGACATGTTCGAGCATCTGGCGGGCATGACAGCCACGGCCGCCGGTGCGATCGTTGAGCAACTCGACGACATGGGCGAAATCAACGATCTGCCGGTCGCCACCCTCGCCGGTGGCGATCCGCCTCACCATCTCACCATCCGCCATGATATCGGCCGCCATCGCTGCCACGCCCTTGCGTTGGAGCGTGGCATGCAGCGCCGCGATCTCCGTCCGGATCGTCTGCAGGTCGGTTTCTTGGAGACCGGCAACCTCATCAAACCTCCTGCCAAAGAAGGCCGTGGCCGCTGCCTGCCGCGAGCGGCCTGAATCGCTCGGCTTTTCCATCGCCTCGAAAAGGCAGCGAAGATCGGCCGCCATCTGCCCCTCCATGACACTGGCGGTGCCCTCCGTGACGGCCGGAATCTTGAGCTCCAGAAGCTTACGGGCGATGGCCGACCCGGTGGCGTTGGTTCTCACCAGCACGCAGACCTCGTGCGGAAGGAAGGGGCGGGGCTCGGTGGGCTTGAAGTGTGGGCGGGTGAGCACCTCGTGGACTTTTCGCACGGTCGCCTCGACAAGCGACGTCGTACCGACATCAAGAAACTCAACTGGCCGCAGGCCTGTGAGTTGGCTGGCATCGCGTTCCTCTGCCGCAGTCACTTCCTGATAGGTGATCCCAGGCCCGAACGTGGCTCCATCCATGACGGCATTCAGCCCATCGAGCAGCGGGCCGTCGGAGCGACGGTTGACTGAGAGCGTCCGCCGCGGAAGCGCATCGCCTTCAAGCGGCACGCCATCCTGGGCATGACTCACATAGGCCGTGACATCGGCGCCACGAAACCCGTAGATCGCCTGCTTGGGATCACCGACTGCAATGAGCACGTTCTTGCCGGTCGGCGGGAAGATCGTGTGAAACAGCTCCCACTGCAGCCGATTGGTGTCTTGAGCCTCATCGACGATGGTGAGCTTGAATTTGTCTCGCAGCGATTTCCGCAAGGCCTCTTTCCGCTGGAGATCGGCCGGCGTGTCTCCAGGCCGGTCGGCCACCGTCTCCCATGTCATCACCAGAAGCCCATCAAACCCGGGGCTCGCCTGCATGCGGGCCTGGGCCTTGGCCGTGCACGACTCGATGAGTTTGCGGAGCTGTGTCCGCAGTGCCTGCTCGCCTTCGGGGCACGGCTCCGGATCCGGGGCGATTCCAAGAAACGGATCAGCCATGCGGTGCTTGACGAGTTTTTCCAGTTCCTTTTCTTCCCAGTGGCGGCCAGCGACCGCCTCGGCCACAACCGCATCGTTGACCACTTCCGCGACCACGCGGTCGCGATCCTGTTCGTCGCTGGGCTCCGCCACCTCGATGCCTCCGAGCCGCAGGAGCCGCGAGCAGACCGCGTGGATCGTGCCGATCATGGCGGTATCAAACTCTGCAGCCGCCCGATCGAGGCGACGGGCCATGTCGGCACGGTTGGGCATATCGAGAAGCTGCTTGTCGAGGTCGTCGGGCGTGTAGCCGGCCGGGGTCGGCTTGCCCTTGAGCAGCAGCGACGTCACCACGAGCCGGCCACGAATCCGCTCCTTGAGTTCGGCGGCCGCGTTGCGGGTGTATGTGGTGACGAGGATCTCGCCGATCCGCAGGGTATCGTCGGTGGCGATGGCCTTCGTGACGTATTGGGCGACGGTGTGTGTCTTGCCGGTGCCGGCGCTCGCCTCGATGAGCGTGCCGGTGGGGAGCGGGCTGGCATCGGTGATGAAGAAGCGCTTGGTCATTTGAGCGTGTATGTCATTCCCGAGGCTTTGATTTGAAAGAGGGCAGCGGAGCGATTCAGGAATGATCGCTCGGGAGAACCGTCATAAAAAATGTCACTGAAGACTGGAGAGAGGCCGTAGGCCATCGCTTCGACGGTGCTGGGGTAGTGAGCCTCCCCCGTGCCGAAGTTTTTCTCCGTGACGAACGCGTTGAATTTCTTTTCCCATTCCTCTTGCTTCTTTCCCCGAAGACCAAACTCTCCGCGACGATCACTCATCGCTTCAATTGCCAATTCGCACCACAGCGTGAGCCGCTCCATGGGATCGATGCCAGCATCGATCTTGACGGTGCGAATCTGGCAGGGTTTCACCGGCTGCCCGGCATCCGTTTGGGCACCCGGTGTCCAATCGTTGTGGCGAGCAACGACCGAAACCTGATCAGGGATCCGCAGGCCCGTTGCTTTGGCCACAATCTGGGCTGCCACGAGCCGAATTGCAGCGACATGCAAAGGAAACCCGTAGGAATTTTTGTCACCCTTGTCGGCGCGGATCAGCACAATCTTTCCGGACGCCGGATGGAAGCCGGGCACGTCGGCTGTGAAGATAGCGCCACCAACATCGGCTCTTCCGGAGAGCGCCGCAAAGTCGCAGAGGGGAACACCGGCTTCGCGAGCTTGTTCAGCGATGCCTGTGGCCAGTTCACGAATCTCTGCCGCCTGTTGCTCGCCGAGCGGCCCGAAGGGCAACGCTCCACGGTTGCGGAGTGACTCCACCCACGGCCCCACGCTGTCCGGATCATCGCTGGCGAGAGGAATGAGCTCCATGGCTAACTCACGCACTTGCCTCCGTTCCAACGCCATCGGCAGCGTGGCGGGCGTGGATTCCTCATTCTTTCGCCACGCTGGAATGCCAAGGGTTTTGGTCAGGAAAAGTTTGAGCGGGTTGTCTACCAGCATTTCGAGGATGGCGAGGTCGATGACTGGCTTCTCGGTGGCGGCTGTGGTTATGGCAGCAGAAGATTCCAATCCAGCGACCTTGATGGTCGCCCCTTGCGGCTGCTGCTCGACCTGCGTGAGCACCCTGCTGGCGATTGCGTCGTGGCTCCAGATGCCCGTCACTTCGACACCGGCTTCCTCAAAATTCCGGCGGCTCAGGTGATGGCGGGGATGCTGGATCTCGATGCCGCTCGCCTCGTCAAACTTCTCGCGGGTCACGCCATGCCGCACAGCGAAGTCCACAAACTCCGCCAGCGGCGTGACCAGCGGCACCGGCTTGTTGGACTTCACGTTGCGACCATTGCAGGTGATCACGAGCCGCTCTCCGGCTGCCAGCAGGCAGTCGAGCAGGGCCCGCCGCTCGTCGGCCCGCGGATCGCCATCGCCCACGAGCTGCTGCCGGCCGACGAGATCATCGCCATCGGCCTCGCCGGCCCCCACTGCGTCATCGTCGTAGCCGATCACACAGACGACCTTGAAGGGCACGCCCCGCAGCGGCACCATCGAGGTCGCCGTGATCGCCCCGGTTCGCAAAGGCTGTCGCCCCGATTTTTCGTCGAGCCAGGTGGTGAGCAACTGATGAACATCGTGGAAGGGCACGGGCTGCGTTTGCGCAACGGTGCCCCCCGCAGCCTCGCGGAGCCGGCGGAGCAACGCGAGTGGCTCGGCCAGACTCGGGCTTTCCGCACCGCAGAGGCCGACGAGGGCCTGCTCGATCGTGTCGCACCAGACGCCCACCGGGCTGCACGCGGCCGATGCCGCTTCGAGCGTGCGGATCACGTCGAGAATCCGCGCGAGCTTGCTGATCGCTCCCAGATCGACGAGGTCGAGGTCAGCCAGTGGCACCACCCCGCCCAGCTCCGGCTGGGGCGTGGCGTCGGGAAGCATCGCCCCCAGCAGCATCCGCTCCAGGCCGAGTTTCCAGGTATGAACCTCGGCGTTGTCTGTGAGGTCGAGGCCACGGCGGCGGCGGTGATCGGCGTCGAAGCCCCAGCGGATCGTCGTGCGGTCGATGAAGTCGGTCCATGTGGCCACGGTGTCGTCGGAGATGCCGAAGGCGGCTCGCACGAGTGGATGGCCAGCGACCGCGAGCACATCGTCGATCGAGCCACGTGAGCCGGGAAGGGCGAGTAATGCGGTCATGAGATCGGCCGCGTCACTCGTCTCCCGGATGCCACGGTCGGCGACCACGAGCGGCAGCTTGATGCGGCATTCCTTGCCGGATTTGTCGTGGCCGACCACCGTCCGCTGAAACACCGCTTCCAGATGCGGAGCTGCCCTCTGGATACAAGGGCTGACGATCGCGACCTCGTGGGGCGCCAGCCCTTCGATCTCCTCAAATGCCTGCAGCAGGGCTTCGTGTAGCACCTCCGCCTGTCGGGAGAGGCTATGGCAGCGATGGATCACCACTGAGCGGTCGGCCTTGGGATCGTGGGTCACCGGCTCGGCATCACCCCCCGCTGCGACTGTCCGTTGCATGCGAGCGAGCAGTGAGTCGGGCCGCTCGCGGCTATCGTTTGTCTCAATCTCTGCGGCCGCGAGGCCGCGGGCTGCCAGCAGATCCTGCAACTCGCGGGCCCCGGAGAGCCAGACCGGGAGCAGCGGATCGACCCCATCACGAAACTCCGGCTCGCGGTGTTTCTGCAGCGGTCGATCGCGAAGCTTCTCGGGGAGCGCCTGCTGGCCGTTTTTCTGCCAGGCCGATCGCAACCCCGGTGATGGATGAATGACGAACGCCTCGACTTCACAGACCTCACCGAGCTGCTCGAGACAGATGAGCTGGGGCAAGGAAAGTGCTTCGAGGCCGGCAACAAGGAGCCGCCTATTGTTCGGCTGGTGGGTGACGCTCTGGCGAAGCGGCGGGGGCAGGTAATCCTTCCCCAGGCGATCCCGCACTGCCCGCCAAACGTGAAACTGCCATGTGTCGCTTTCTCGCAGTGACGTGGCCATCGCGACTCCGTCCCGCTGCTCATCGTTGGCAGTCGGAGCGAGCACAGGGTTGTTCAACTCCCATTCGTGGATCATCCCAGGGCGGCGAACGTGATACCCATCAAACAGCCCTGCGATTCGGCGGGCGGTCAGCAACGGTTCCTTGGCAACATCAAACGGGATGCCGAGCCCGGCCGACTGTGGCCCGCTGATCACGTCCAGCACTGCGAACGTGAGCCGGTCGAATGCCCACGGATCGAGCCTGGTCGCTGTCCGCGGTGGCTGGAGCAGCGACATGATCGTGCCGGGAAACGAGATATCCACGTTGGCCACGATGCCATCGCCGAGGCTCCGCCCATCCTTCTGCCGCGCCCCGAGCTCCTTGGTCAGTTCGGCAGCCAGCCACGCCTTGGCGCCCGCATGCGGCACAACGATCCGCTGCTTCGAAAACAGATCATCGGTGGGCTGAGACAGAAAGTCGGCAGCCGGTTTGACGACCTCTGCAAGACTCTGGATGAAGTGAATGGCAAAAGACATGGAAAGAACCTGATGAAAGACCGTTTGCGAACCGGCTCACAATACCCTACGGCCGCCGCTTCGTGGCGCTTCCTCACCGGCAGCGCCGGCGACGCAGCGGCGTAGAGAGGGTATGTGGCCCACTCTGAAAACCCGCCCGCTGCCCGATCCCGAAACCGTCACCACCCTCGATGTCGAGGATGCCCGAGACATCGTGCTCCGCTGCGATGACACGCTTTTTTTCTTCGAACTCACAAAAATTTCCGAGGCGGTCGCGAGCATCCTCGTCCGCTACGGCGACGATCTCTGGCTGGGGAAACTCGCAGGCCTCACGCCGGGCGTCGCCAGCGTCTTGGCCAGGCATCACCACAGCCTCATTCTCGACGGCCTCACCGACATCACGCCCCAGACGGCTCGGCTGCTCGCAGCCCACGGCCGCAAGCGGTTTGATGCCTCACTGCGGCGGGCGCGGAAAAACCACGAACGTTGGCTTGAGGCCATCCGGCGGCTCTCTTCGGGCAAAGGTGCGACCCGCCGGGCAGCCCTCGGCGATGCCCTGCGGTTTGGGTCTCTGGAGCAGAATGACTGGACCATACTCAGCCTCAGCGGACTCCAGACGCTGCCGACTGACGTCGCCCGGGAGCTGGCCGGTCATCGTGGCGCGCTCCTTCTCAGCGGTGTTCAGTCGCTGAGCGATGAAGCCGCCAGCGAACTCTCGGCGCATGCCGGGCTGCTTGCGCTCGACGGGCTCACGTCGCTCTCTCGGGCCGCCGCGGCCTCGCTGGCCAGCTGTAGCCGCTGGAAGCCCGACTGGATCCTCGCCTGCTCGAGCCTCCAACTCACGGGCCTGGAGACCCTTTCGCCAGTCGTTGCAGCGGAGCTGGCTGCGTTTGATGGAGACCTGAATCTCTCCGGCGTCACTGACTTGCCGACTCCCGTGGCCGCGGCTCTGGCAAGCCACCGCCCCACAAACGTTGCGCGGCGAACACTTGTGCTCGATGGGCTCAAGCACCTTTCTGTGGCGGCGGCGGAGGCACTCACGCCCCACACCGGCGATCTCCTGCTCGAGGGCCTCACGGAGATTTCACCGGAACTGGCCGACCCACTCTCCCGACATCGGGGGCGGGTGTTTCTCGGCGGCGTGCAGCAGCTCTCAACCGCTGCCGCCGGCGTGCTGCTCTCGAGCCCGCAGGTCCACCTCGTCGCCGACCCCCGATGCCTGTGAGCAGGACGGCTACGCCCGCTGCACCGACAGGACGTCTGCCGAGCCACCGAACTGGGCCATGACGATCTGCTTTGCCTGCCCGGCCGAGTTGGCGTTGACGGTGACATACGAGATGGCGCCATTCACACGAATCTTCACAGAATAGGGGGTCATCGAAACAAGCCTTTCGAGGAATATGACGTGGCCCCCGGCCGATGCCGAGAATCATCCACGACTTTGAAATGTTGTACGCGGGAGGCGAGTGGAGCGCTTCGGTACGGCGGAAGCGGTGTTGTCGGGCCTTCCCGATATACGCTGGGGGTGCGGGAAGCGCCGGGCCACAGGCGACGTAGTGTCGTGTGGTCGGCGGCGCCACGCCACGCTAGGAGCCTTTTTTATGTTTACCACTCTGTTTGCCGGATGGATGTCCAACAACCGAACCGCTCTCGTCCTCGTCCCGCTCGTGGCGGGCCTTCTTTGTGTCGCATCGGGGCAGGCCCCCGCCCAGCCCCGCGGCGCGTTGGCCCTGCTCTCACCAGACATGCCGGTGAGCCTCACCGATACGCCAGCAGGCTACGAAATCGGCACGTTCGTCGGCGGCCCTGACATTACCCTGGGCTACACCGTGCTCGAGGTGGCCCCCGACTTTGTCGTGCTCGAAGACATCGCCGGTATCCGGCAGCTTCGTATTCCGATCTATGCCATCAAGGCAGTCACCACGACCGCGCTCAAGCCGAAGCCATGATGTTTCTCGCGGGCTTTGTTCTGTTCTGACTGTTTCCCAGGAGCTTCCCATGCTGACCCATCATGCATCATCCAGCCTCGTGCTCGTGCTTGCGAGCGTGATCGGCGCCGTCGCTCACTCACCCTGCGTCGCCGCACCGCCCCGTGACGTCATCGCCATCGCCCATACTTACGAGGTGCGGATTCGGCTCGATGGCCGGGTAAGCACCGTGCGGGTGCAGGCCAACGACGGCGGGCACGCCAAGAAACTGGTGAAAGCCCAGTATGGTGACAAGGTGACCGTGCTGAGTGCGAAACGGGTCGATTGAGCGAGCACGAAAGTCGTTACAGGTATTTCACGAGCAGCATGCCGGCGACGATCATCGCCGCGCCCAGGGCGCGGCCGGCGGTGAGCGGCTGCTGCGGCACGCCCATCGCTCCGAAGTGATCGATTCCCAGCGAGCAGACCACCTGGCCCGCGACCACCGCGGCGATGAACGCGGCCGCCCCGAGCCGCGGCGTGAGCACCGCCCCTGCCAGCACGATCGATGCTCCCAAGGGACCACCGATCCAGTTCCACCACGGCGCCGCCCGCATGGCCGTCGCCGCAGGGAAGGGGGGGCGGATCGCGAGCATCGCCACCGCGGCCAGGAGCATCGTGCCGCAGATCGAGAAGAAGGCGGCGTAGCGGGCGTCGCCGAGATTGGTGCGGAGCGATCCATTGGCCGCCGCCTGCAGAGCGATCGCCGCGCCGGCCGCACTCGCGAAGATGATCCAGATCATGGGCGTGTGTGCCTTTCCGAACCGATGGGAGAGCGGTGAGTGATCAGATAGCGTCGATGGCCGTCTTCACGATCAGCCCAGCCACGACGAGGATGAACACAAGGCGAATCAATCGGGAGCCGTGCCGCAGTGCCAGCCGCGTGCCGAGCTGGCTCCCCATGATATTGGCTG
>CAMCYH010000059.1 GCA_945883745.1 Candidatus Kuenenia stuttgartensis | reverse complement strand
AATGCGATCCGGCGGAGTCGGTCATGGCGGGCCGCATGGAGTCATCCACCCAGATGGCTCAGAAACTCGCCGGCCAACTCTTCCCGCGGATGCCGTTGTGGTGCCCGATGTGGGACGACGTTCCCGCCTGAAACGGCAAGGGGTGGGGGTCCGGTTTTCTTCCGACCTGAGGTCGGCAAGCAAGCCGAGGCCATGAATGGCGAGGCTCGCCTCAGGCTACTTCGCCAGCCACGCATCGGCCCAGGTGCGCACGGCATCGACTCCCAGCCGATGGCAGCAGTCACCGAGCGTCTCGCCGTCGTGTCGCTGGGCCTTGTAGCAGGCGAGTACCGCCGTGATCTCCTTCGTGAGATCTTCGAAGGGCACGACATCCTTGTACTGCTCGTTGAGACGATCACCCAGGAGTCGGCCGCCCAGAAACAGCGTGTACTTGCCGGCAGTGCGGCCAACGAGGCCGATGTCCGAATTGTAGGGGCGGGCGCAGGCATTCGGGCAGCCGGTCATGCGAAGCGTGAAGGCTTCGTTCGACAGGCCGAGTTTCGCCACCTCCGGCTCGAGCGAGTCGATGAGGCCGGGCAGCACCCGCTCGCTCTCCGCGACCGCCAGGCCGCAGGTCGGTAGGGCCACACAGGCCATGCTCCAGCGCCGCAGCGTCGAGATCTCCTCGGAGGTCTTCACGCCATGCGCGTGGAGAATGTCGGCGATCCGACCGCGATCAGCTTCGGCCAAGTCGGTGAAGAGCAGGCTCTGGTGGGCCGTAATCCGCACTCCCGGCCTGATCTCAGTGAGGATCTGCCGCAGCGCCGACTTGAGGTGAAAACCGTCGCGGTCGATGATCCGTCCGTTTTCCACGTTAAGCCCGTAGAAGAATCTTCCGTCGCCCTGCGCGAACCAGCCGATGTGGTCGTCGAAGCCATGCACGTCGGCCGGATGGCAGGGAGCGAGCGGCTTGCCGAAGTATTCCTCCACCTTGGCCCGAAAGTTCTCCAGCCCCATCGTGTGAATTGTGTACTTGAGCCGAGCGACCTTGCGATCGGAGCGATTACCGAAGTCGCGCTGCACCTTCACGATCGCCTCGGCGATCGCGAGGACGTCCTCCGGCGGCACGAAGCCCAGCCGCTTGGCGAGGGCGGGAAACGTTTTCGCTGCGCTCGGCGTCACACCCATCCCACCGCCTGCCAGCACGTTGTAGCCCAGGATTTTTCCCGCCTCGTGAACGACGATGAAGCCGAGGTCGTTGGCATAGACGTCGGTGCAGTTGTCCTCAGGGAGGGCGAACGCGGTCTTGAATTTTCGCGGCAGATAGGTCGGGCCGTAGATCGGCTCCACCTGCGCCTCCTTCTCACCTCCGGCGGCGAGCGTCTTTTCGCCGGTGTCGGGATCGGTCAGCCAGATCTCGTAATAGGCGCGTGTCCGGGGGGCGAGGTGCCTCGAGAGTTCATCGAGCTTTGCCTGCATCTCGTCCCGCACGCGGTCGCCGTGGATCGGTGCGGGGCAGCCCATGATGTTTCGCTCGACGTCGCCGCAGGCGGCAAGCGTCGTCATCTGGTTGGTATGGACCCGTTGCATGAACGATTTGAGTTCGCCCTTCACCACGCCGTGGTGCTGGATCGCCTGCCGCGTCGTAAGCCGGATCGTGCCATTGCCCAGCTCGTCGCCCATGTCCATGGCCGAGAGCAATTGTTCGGCGGTCAACTTTCCGCCAGGCACGCAGGTGCGGATCATGAACGAGATCTGCCGCTCGCTCTTCTTGCCGTCGACCGACTTGCGAGCCTCACGATCATCCTGCTGATAGGTGCCGTGGTTTTTCAGCAGTTGGATCGACGCCTTGCCGAAGCCGGGGGCGTCATCGGCCAGTTCCTGCGGGATGTCTCCCACGAGGTAGTTGCTGGCGATCTTGGCCAATTCCACGGCGGACGGCTTGGCAGGGGCGGGGGCGTCGTCAGGCATGATTCGCGAGGTGGGTTCCAGGAGGGCACAATGACGCGGGTGCTAGAAGAATAGGCTATTCGATCGTCGGGGGCGATACGGCATGCGGCCAGACAAAAATCGACTCGTCGTGGCCCCTTGCATGAAAGCCCAGGGAGATCTGCGGGTGGCACCCACTCTGAACGAGTCCTTGGCTGCCGGTGACCCGGCGGCGTTCGCTGCCCTCTACGACCAGCTCTCCGGCCGGCTCCTCAACACCGCACGGACCATGGCTGCCCCCCCCGCTGACGCCGAAGACATCGTGCATGACCTATTTGTGGAGCTGGCCCGCCATCGCACCCGGCTGGCCTCGGTCGCCGACCTCGAGGCCTATGTGTTCACGATGCTGCGGCATGCGGTGAGCCGGCGGCGGCGGCGGGCGGCGATCGATCGAAGAGCGGTGGCAGCACTCGGCCAGCAGCGGGAACACCATGGCCATGGCTCGACGAAGCCGGCCGCCATGCCAGACGACCAGCTGCAGGCTGCGGTGGCGGCGCTTCCTGATGCGCAGCGGGAAGTCGTGGCTCTCAAGTTGCAGGGTGGGCTGACCTTCGCCGAGATTGCCGCTGCCATGGGCACAAGCCTCAACACGGCCGCCAGTCGCTATCGCTACGCGATGGAGAGGCTTCGCACCCTGATGCAACCGGAGGAGGGTTCTCAATGAGTCACCTGCATGTGCACGCCGCAGACACCGATGATCCGACATCTATCGAGGTCCGGATCGGCACGATGGCGACGACGCTGCCGCCCCCTCTTTTACGACAACGCGTGCTGGCAGCCGTCGATGCCGTGCTGGCCGAGCCGGCAGTGGACATGCCGACCGTTGAAATGCAGTGGTCACTGCTCGCGGCCGCCGCCGCGGCGGTACTGCTGGTTGCATCGTGGGGCGGGAGCCTGGGGCTTAGCCGGTTGGTTGCTGATACAGCTCCCCTGCGACCCGTCTCTCTGACCGAACGGATGGCAGCTGCCAAAATACGGCTCGAACCATTCGCCAAGACCTTGAAGGAATCGGTGGAACCCTTATGACACACCTCGCCTTTTTCATTGCCGTCGTCGCCACGTCCCTCCTGTGGTCGGCAACGATGACCGCAGCCGCAACCCGCGTGCAACGGCCCTGGCTGCAGCAACTGCTGATCACGCTGGCCGTGATCGCTCCGGCCCTCGCGCTGGCACCCTGGCTGGCCGGAAGCTTTATGCTGGCCTTCGCCGCCAAGCTTCAGGTGAACTGGTTTGCCGCCGTGGTCACGGCGTTCCTGTCAACCGTGATCGGCGGCGGGTGGATCGTGCGGGCTGGTTTGCGGCCGACAGTCATTGGCCTGGCGATCCCGACTGCCGTGCAGTGGCCCCTTGTTGGTCTTGTCGCGGCATTCCTTCTGGCCAAGTCTGTCGCCGCCGGCACACTGCTGACGCTGGATAAGGGGGTTACCAGCATGATTCCCAGCATGAAGGCAGAGGCTGTGGAACTTCTGCAGGCGAATCTTCCGCCTGTCGTGTCCGACACAGCCAACGCGGCACCGCTCTATCAGGCGGCATTCGCAGCCCTCGACGCGGATCCGGTGGCCGGTGCACCCGATTCGCCACTCGACACATCGTCGACCGTCGATGTGCAGGATGCGGCTGTCGCCGACCTTGTGGCCCGCCACTCCGAGACACTCTCACTCCTGCGCGAGGCGGCCGGCCGTGACGTCTGCCGGTTCACTCGCGATTGGACACGGCCGTCTCTCGACATGCTGATCCCCGAAATGCAGTCGGTGCGACAGGCGGCCAGACTCGTGCAGCTCGCCGCCCGCCGGAAGGCGACCACAGGCGACATAGCCGGGGCACTGACCGACATCGCTGTGCTGCACCGGATCGGTCAGCATGCAGCCGCCGAGCCGATTCTGATAAGCGGTCTCGTCGGTGTTGCCATCGACACGATGGCCCTCGACACGCTCGCCCAGGTATTGCCAAAGCTTGATTCGTCCGATCTGGAACGGCTCGACGCCCCCGCCATCCGCGACCTCGTCCACATCGTGCCGTCTTTCAAGCGACACTTCTTCGGCGAGGAAGCGTTTGGGACGATGATGTTCGCCTCGCTCTGCGATGGCCGCTCGGCAATGGATTCTTTCGATCTTCTTGCTTCCATTGAAGGCTCATCCGGCCCAGCACCCGCTCTCTGGCGGACCCCGCTCAAGCCGCTCATCGGCACCCTGTTCCGGGTCTTCCTGCTACCGGAGGATTTTCGCGCTTACCGTTCCACGCTGCGGGCCTACCAGCAGTTGCTCGCCGTGCCGAAGTCATTTACCGACTCGACGCGCGAGGCAAAGGCGATCGAAGACTCGCTCAACAACGATCGCCGTGGCATCCTGACGAGCATGCTTGCGCCAGCCCTCTCCAGCTGCATCCGCACTGGTGTGCGGTCGCAGGCCCTTCATCGAGCGGCGGCTGTCGCCGTGGCGGCGACCCGTCATCGAATCGAGAAGGGGAGCCTTCCCGAATCACTCGACGATCTCGTGCCTGCGTTTCTACCGTTCGCACCGGCCGACCCTTTCGCGGACAACGTACCGCTCCGCCTGACACAGACCGACAGTGGCCTCGTCATCTACTCGGTCGGTCCCGACAGGGAAGATGACGGCGGCCCCGCGGCCCCCGGCACGGAGACGCCAGGCGGCAACGACGACGTCGGCCTGCGGATCGTTCATTCCTCAGCGCGGACGCAGTAGAGTACGTCACCGGTCCGCACGAGCAGACTGCCAGGCACCGTGGCCACGCCGTATTGCACCCGCCCGGCAAACATCGCCGCCCCGCGCCGCTTCTCCTCGGTGTCTTCATTCACGCCTATGTCCGGATCGATTTGCACCTCGCCCGGATCCCAGAGCCGGTTCGTCGCCAGCACCCGCCATTGAGGGCCGGCAGCGATGACGGTGGTGGTGCCATTCTTGCCGAAGAGATAGACGCGATCGTGCATGCCCAGCGGGGTCGCCCACACCGACTCGGGTGACCGTTGCTCGTAGTGGACCTTGCCGGTGGCGGCATCGAGGCAGGTGACAACTCCTGCTCGATTCACCCAGTAGGCTTCGCTGCCGTGCACGATCGGTGACCCGAACGACGGCATGGCCTTGTCGGCCCGCCAGAGCAGGTCCGGCTCCCAGCGGCCGGCAACTCGCTTGGCCGTCATGGCAAGATTCGACTGGCGGGCCCCAAGGGCATTCTGCCCCTCACGGCCCTGCGATGCCCCCACAAGAAATCGTCCGCCAGCAAAGGGAATCGGTGTCACCGCCGTATTGCCACCGAGATCTCCGAGCGACCAGAGCCGTTCCCCGGTCGTCACGTCATATCCGTCGACGGTGCCGGCAGAACTGCAGACGAGCTGCTCGACCTCGTCGATGGTGACGACGGCCGGCGAACTCCAGCTCACACGGCTCGGGCGATCCTGCTTCCAGAGCGTACGGCCATCTTCCTTCGCGATCGCCGTCACATACGACGGCCCCTCGTGGTCGATCAGCAAAAACAGGCGATCGGTGGTCTGGGCGACCGATGCAGCGAGACCAAACTCATTTTTGAACGGCCCATAGTCGTGCGACAGCGATCGGCTCCAGCCCACGCTTCCATCACGCTTCACTGCCACGAGATCACCGCTCTCGAAGAAGGCGTAGGTCCGGTCGGTATCGACCGCGGGCGTCGGCGCCGCGCGGCTCACGTAGAGGCTGTTTTTCACCGGCGCGGTCGAGGGCAGGCTGTGTCGCCACCGCTCGGTGCCATCGGCCAGCGACAGGCACAGCACGTGGTAGGTGTCTTTGAGCGGGCCTTCGACGGCCGTGACGAATACATTGTCGCCATAGATCACAGGGCTCGACTGTCCGTGGCCGGGCAGCGCTACCTTCCAGGCGATGTTCTCCGTGGGGCTCCAGGTAAGCGGCAGCGAATCGGCAGCGGACGGAGTGGCACCAGCGCCGAGAAAGCCGGGCCACTGAGGAGCAGCTTCGGCGACTGCGGCAGCGAGAAGCATTGCCAGAGGCAATGACACCTGATTCAGGCCCATCCCGCCCCATGTTCGGATCGGAAGCCGGCGGAAACCAACACAATCGTCCGCCGCCGGCTTGGCAAAGCGAACAAACCGTTACTCGACTGTCACGAGCTCTCCACCCGCGCGGGTGCACAACGCCTTGAACACGTCTGTCGACGTCTCGGCATTGATCAGGCGGCAGGAGCCATCCATATTGAGAAATTGCGTGCCGGCCGTATGGGGACCGATGAATCCACCGGGGCTCCCCTGAAGGCTCGGCACACTCGACCGCACATGGACAAGCGTGGCTGTGATCGCCGGTCTGTTGTTGAGCGTCGGGTTGGCAGGATCAAACCGCGGCGACTCCGGGGCATAAAATAACGTCTGGCCAGGGGTGACGCCCACCCAGCCGCTTTGGGTATGTCGGCTCATCCGCTCGCCGATCCCGATCGTCTTGCTCGTGCCATCGTTGATATCGTCAAGACGGATCTTGCTGTTTCTGTGAAAGACACCGTTAAACGGCAACTCTTCATACGCCCCCGTGCCGAGGCAGGCCGCATAACTGCACACCGCTGACTTGAACATCAGATTTTGGCCGGCATCCTTGACATCGATGAGCTTCGGAGGCGTGTCTCCCGGATCGACGTAGGCAGACACAATCGACTCCCGAACGGATTGATTGTCTGATGGACTGCTCGGATCATAAATCCGCCTGGAAAAGTTGATCTGCCCATAAAGGCTGGCTTCTTCCATGAAGGGCAGAATTTCGGCAAACAAACTCCAGCCTGGGCCGGTCTCCGTTACTGGATTCGTCGATGCGTCGGTGACGGTCGACGTGAACCCGGGCGGCAGCCGACGCTTGCCGTCGTGATACGCATGCAACGCGAGCCCCATCTGCTTGAGATTGTTGAGACTCGACATCCGGCGAGCCGCGCCACGGGCACTCTGCACCGCCGGCAGCAGGAGGCCGATGAGCACGCCCACGATGGCAATGACCACCAACAGTTCGACCAAGGTGAAACCACCTCTCGAACCGTGTCTCGAAGAACGTTTCTTGGAAAAACCAGCCTTCATTCTTCAACTCCCTAAAAGTGAATTTGTTGGGGAAGTTCGGGGTGGCTGGCTGACCGACAGGCAGGGCCCGGGCTGGCTGGCTCCGTGAAAAGGCTTGACAGCCCGTTCCCGGGTCCGATATTGAGAATCGTTATCGGACACAGGAAAAGATATCCGCATAACGAAATGTGTCAAGTGGCTCCTGAGCGACGAAACTCGCCATAAACAGCTCAATGGAAACGCCAGCAGAACCCTCCCAGACCCCCGAGGACCCCATTCTTTCCGCTGGCCGGGAGGAAAATGGAGGGACCCTAGGCACACACCCTGATGGTCAATTACCAATCGCCGGCGGCCCGATCCTCTCAGAATCCCTGTTCCGTGGCCGCAGCGAGGTCCAGATCCTGCACCGTGGCGAGTTCTACCGGCTTTGCCTCACCCGGGCTGGCAAGCTGATTCTTCACAAGTGAACGAGGCGGCTACAGCCGCGCTGGCCAGCACCACTGCGGCCCCCGGGCTTGCGCCCGGGGCTCCCTGATTGAACGCACGCGGAATCGCCAGACGCGACCGGCCTCCTCAGCCGCCAGGCGCAAGCCGGCGGGATACCCCGGGCGTATGTCGCAGCAGCCCCCGGGACAGCTTTCGCCAGACGACTCATTCCACCGGCAGGTCGAAATCGCCAGTGCGGTCTCGCCAAACGCAGTGAATGTGATTGGCTGGATTGCCCTCGGCGTCCGGCTGCACATTCACAAACTCGATCGAAAACGTCGCCCCTTCGACCCGGTAGGCGTGACCAACGCCTGGTTCGAGACTGCCCTCCCAGGCGAAGTGGACATCCTCCCAATGATGGATAAGCCCCAGGCGGTCCTCGGCCACGTCATCAGGCATCACGCGACAGTAAACCTCCACCAGCCGCCGCAGCAGCGACTGCTGATCCGGCCTCAGCATCCTGAAGGAGATACCGGCCACCGGTCCTCGTGGGGCCTGAGCTTCCCCGGCGGCTCGAATCTCACGAGGCGCCTCCGCTGCAATCACGGCCTTGCGCCGCTGCTGGTCATCCAGCGAGTTCACGAGGTCGAAGGCCAGCGCCTCCTCGTCACGGAGGATGCGATTCCCTGTCGGTGGCAGCCCCGGAAACGTCGTCCGCACCTCTGCCGGATTGGCTCCGAGAAACTGTGGGGTCGAATCGACGACCATGCCATCACGAACTGTCATATTGAGCGACAGATGATGCCCCTCGATCGACAGCCCCCATGAGCCGGTGTCGGCGGGAGTGCCGAAGAGGGTCAGGTAATACCGCTTCGCATCGCGAATGTTCTTGGCCTTGTCCCCCTCGATGATCCGCAGGAGTTCATCAAGTTGCATGATGCCCGTGGCCTTTTCATATCCGGCCGACGACAGGGCCGATCGCAGCAGTGCAAGCGCCGCCTCCTGCTGCTGGTCAGTCATGTCCCGCAGCTGAACGCCCTTGCGGTCGTTCTTGGGGATAAAGTGCCAGGACGTCCGCGTGGCGTCGGCGAACGGCCGCACCGCCCGCTTCCGTTGCATGGCATCGAGCGCCTCAAGCCACTGATTTGCAGCCTCAGTGAGTGGCTCAGCCGAAACACCCTGCAGCACGCCCTGCGCCCTGCCGGTGGCAGTCAGCCCGGCGACGACCATTACGCCGACCATCAGTCGAACGACCATCACAGCCCATCTCTGCATCGTGCCTCGCATAAAACCCTCCACGATCTGGGAAAAAACACATCACCATCGTAACCGCTGATCGTCACTCGTGTTCGCGGCGGGGGTCGCGATCATGATGAGCCTGGTCCACATGCACATGCACCTTGGGGCACGCCGCAAAATAACGCTGCCACGCGGCGTCCGACGCCCCCGCTCCGTCGAGATAGAGGTTCCACAGGTCAGAGCGACTCGCGAGGACAGCGAGCCCCTCATCACCGATCGGGATGTCGATCAGGTGAAGCGTCCGCAGGTGGGGCAGTCGCACGATCGCCTCGCACACGTCCCTGCCGCTCAGGTTTGGCCCGCCGAGCCGAAGGCTGCGGAGGTGAGGCAACCCGGCAAGCGACTCCACTCCGTGAGCCGTGCAGGCGGCCTGTGGCACGTTGAGATCGCGGAGCGTTGTGGAAGCAGCCAGCGTGCGAAACCCTGCGTCGGTGAGCGGTGAATCCCGGAGCACCAGTCGCTCGATATTCGGTAGCGAGGCGAGGATTTCCGCCCGGGCATCATCTGCTCGCCCGGCCTGAAGCACGAGTTCCCGCACTCCCGCCAGCCCGCGCAATGATTCCCATTCACCTTCCGAAAGGGGTGTCGCGGCGACGATGCGATCGGTCTGCCCGCCGCGGATCCGTGAAACCTGAGTCTTGCCCGTCGTGGTGAGCCGCACGCGGCACAAAAGCGAATCGGCCGTAATGAAGAGCGTGCGGCCATCCTCGCCGAAGCAGCAGTTGGCGGTGGCCTGCCCGGTGAGCAGCGTGCCCAGATGGGTGCCGTCGGGGGCGATCACGAGCACGCCGCCGGGACCGGTGGCGAAGAGATTGCCATGCGTATCGACCTTCAGACCGTCGGGATTACCTCGGCGTGTTTTAGCAAGCGTGGTGGCGTCGAAGAAGGTTCGGCCCTCGTCGAGCGTGCCGTCCGCCGCCACGTCAAACACCTTCCAGATCGGCGCCTGCGGGTCCGACTGGGCGACGTAGAGCTTTGCCTCGTCGGGTGAGAAGGCGATGCCGTTCGGGCGGGTCATCGTGTTGCACAGAAGCGTCACCTTTCCATCCGTGCCGATCCGGTAAACACCGCAGAAGTCGATCTCGCGGCGAGCGTCATCGAAGCCCTGCGGCAGGCCGTACGGAGGATCGGTGAAGTAGATCGCCCCCGACGAATGCACCGCCAGATCATTTGGGCTGTTGAATCGCTTACCTTCCCAGGCATCGGCGAGCGTCCGCTTGCCGCCGTCCTTCTCGAGCACACTCACCCGTCGGTCGCCGTGCTCGCACGACACGAGCCGGCCCTGATGGTCGAGGGCCAGGCCATTGCTGCCCCGCTCCTTGCCGTAGGCGGCGGGCCCGGTAAACCCGGCTGGCTCCAGGAAGATGCCCACCTCCTCCCCTGCCTTCCAGCGGTGCACACGGTTGTGAGGGATGTCGCTGAAGAGCAGCGCGGCTGCTGGCAGGCCACCCCGGTCATCGGCCACCCACACCGGCCCTTCCGACCAGGCGAACCCCATCGCGAGCACCTCGATCCGCGCGTCGGGCGGCACGAGGGCATCGAGCCGCGGGTCGAGCCGCTCGATACTGCCAACCGTCGGGAGCATAGCTGCGGCAGGCTCTCCAGCCTCCAGCCGCGGCCCACACCAGATCAGGCAGGCCACGCACCCCAGAGTACTCACCCTCGCCCAGACGAACCTTGAAAACACTTGCATGAATGCCCTCCTTCTGAAAGGTCACCAGGATAGCCGCGGGGAGTCCGCCTCGCGCTGCACTTTTCGACCGGCGTTCACAGGGACCGAGTGGTGCTTTCGCCACCGGCTCGGCGGCAGCCCGTACCGCCGCGTGAAAGCCACCGTCATGTATTCCGGATGCTGAAAGCCACACCGCGCGGCGATCGTGGCCAGCGGCAGGTCGGTCTCCCGCAGCAGCTGCTCGACCCGCCGAAACTGCACGCGGGCGATCTCCTCGTGTGGCGTGTGGCCGATCCGCCGCTGGAACCGGTGTTCCAAGACCCGGCGCGATGTCTTCAGGCTCGCCACCACGTCCGCCACCTTGATGCCTCGACAGGCATGGTCGCGAATCACGCGGACTGCGGCCACCACAAGGTCGTCATCGATCGCCAGCACGTCGGTGCTCTGCCGGGTGGCGATTCCCAGGGGAGGAAGCAGCCATTCCTCGCGCTCCAACCGCTCTCGCTGCATGAGCCGCTCGAGCAGGCTGGCCGCCAACCGGCCGGCGCCCGCCGCGTTGGGAATGATGCTCGAGAGCGGTGGGCTCGCCAGGCCGCAGAGCAAGTCATCGTTGTCGACACCCAATACGGCCACCTGGTCGGGCACCTCGATTCCTGCCCGCCGGCAGGCCTCCAGCACCTGCCGACCGCGAATGTCGTAGCAGGCAAACACGGCCACGGGCTTGGGCAGGGCATGCAACCACTCCTCGATCGCCTCGTCGTCATCCGGAGGATCGCCCACCGCCTTGGCGTGGGGGCGACCTCGTCGCCCCGTAACGCCTGGAAAGACATCGACCGCGTGGCCGCGTGCGTTCACGGCCGCCGTGAATGCCCGGCAGCGGTTCTCGCTCCAGCGAAACCGCTCATCGCCGACAAATCCATAGTGCCGGAAATCCCGCTCGGCAAAATGGTCGGCGGCCACCCGGCCGATCGCCTTGTCATCGGTTTCAACGTACGGCACTGTAGGCAGGAGGCGGGCCGCACTGACGTCGATGATCGGGATGGTTTGCTTCTTGCTGACACGGGTCAGGACGGCGGCGATAGCGGGGGTCTCAACGCGGGCGATCACTCCATCCCCATGCCAGCCCGCCAACTGCTCCAGCGGCGGTGCTCCACGCCCGTGCTCCGGCAGAAACACCGTCCACGGCTCATGCTCGCGGACATGCCGATGGATGCCCGCAAGGAGCCCGCGGGCATAGGCGTTGGACGCCTCGATCACGACGGCGACGCGGGGTGGCTTGGGAAGACGGTGAGCCATCCGAACGTTGTAGCATGGCGCCGGCTCACGGGCCGGACTCAGCGGGTCTCGACCGTGATCGCCATCACGACAGGCGCCGTGGCGTCGTTTCCCTTCACGAGGTCGATTGACATGATCGGATCGGGCCGCTGCGGGACAACTTTCAGGTAGCGCAGCTGCCTTCCGTCGAGGTCAAAGGCAAAGTCGCTCTTGGGCACGTCCACCCGACGGATGTAGTCGGCCACATGTTCGCCGTTGACAAGCGGGTGATCCTCCGCCGTGCCGTCCTGGTAGATGAACCGCACGAGCATCGACGTCGAGCCCCCGCCACCACCGGCAAACCCCCAGCCGGCAACACCGCCGAGGATGTGCAGCACCTGGATCGGTGAGCCTATCGCGAGCGACACGCTCTTGGGCATCTTTGGCGGGAGCGAGCCCTGTGGCCCGTGAAGCAAGACGACGTTGGGCACGCGGTCGCCCTGCGGATCGACGAGCGTGAAGGGCACCCCCTGGAACGTCTTGGGGCCCCAGTCGGGAAATACCAGCCGCTCCACCACGGCGTGCTGATCATAGAACATGCCCTTCGTGCTCACAGCCGTGGCCACCTTCTCGAGCGAGAGCGGCACGAACGCGCCTCGCTTCGTGAGGAAGGCCAGCAGGTCGGCGAAGCCCTCGGGCTTAATCTGCTTCTCGAAGCCTACGGGCATGAGCGAATTTGGTGACGGCTGGAACTCGTCGATCTCGCTCCGCTGGATCGCCGACCGCTTGCCCTCGGCATCGACCAACTCGATCGCCGTCTTGCTCTCGGCAGCGAGGAGGCCGGTCACCACACGGCCATCGTCGGTCGTGACGGTGTAGGCACGGTAGTTGCCCTCGACGGAACGATTGGGATCGAGGATGTGGATGAGGAGTTCGTGGGCCGGATGAACAGCCATCCCGGTGAGCTCGGGGCCCACCTTGCCCCCTTCGCCCGAATGCATGTGGCACGTACCGCACTGCTCCTTGAAGACCAGCTTGCCGCGAGTCGCGTCACCGCCACCAAGCACCACCGGCAGAATCTCGTCGATCACCTTCTGCCGGTCGGCATTCGGGAGGCCGCCCCCCGCGACAAGGATTTTTTTCGCTCGTTCCCGGACGCCACGATCCGGATGGTCGGTGAGCTTCGTCCGCTCCGTGATTGGGATGTCGCCCAGGCTCACCTGCCGCTTTTCAAGCCGGCCTACGAGCGTCGCCGCCCAGTCACGGTTGGCAAGGATCGTCCGCACGGCCGCCTCGCGCACCGGCGGCGTGAACGATGCGAGACGATCGAGGATCGCCACCGGGGCCTCGGCTGTCGAAGACCGGCCCAGTGCGGCGATCAGACCAGCAGACATTTCGGGGCTCACCTTGCCGCCCACTCTTCGCATGACGAGATCGACGATCTTGTCATCAGCAGGTCGGAGTTGCACGAGCCGCTCGGCGGCGGCGATGCGGTCGGCATCCTGCACATTGGCGTCGTCGATCGTTTCCACAAGGGCGTCGCTGATCCGGTCGATCCGTGAGTCGAGCGCGGTCGAGCCGGTGTGCTGCGCAAGCGTGACCACCTGGCCCTGCACGTTCGCCGGCAGCGTGTCGACGAGCTTCACGAGGGCCGCATCAGCGTCGGGGCCGAGCGCGGCGGGTTTGCCTTTGGGCCAGCCGCGAACCAGACCCGCGAGCGCCGCGATAGCAACGGGCTGTGGCGCGGCCGGGAGACGCACGAGCACGCCGGCAACGGCGGAGCCTTCCGCCCCGCGGGCCACATGCTCAGCCACCCGCTCCACCAGGCCAAGTCGGGCTGGCGAAGACTTTGCCTCGGCAGGCTGTGCGGAGAGGAGCGTTGGCAGCACGCCCATCGCATGGACGGCGGCGGCGGTCGTGGCCGCGTCGGCGAGGATGGGATCAGCGAGCGTGCGCCGGTCGGCGAGCATGGTCGTCACAACCGCGGCTGCCTCAGGCGATGGAGCCCATTCACCGAGCGCCTCGAGCACGGCCAGCCGCACGAGCAGCGCTGCATCTTCGGCAAGGCGGGAGCCGGCCAGCTTGTGCAATGCCCCGGCATCCCGCGGCAGCGCCTTCACGGCATTCATGCGGACGCCGGCGGACGGATGCAGGAGCGCCGACTGCACGCAGGCCACGGCGAGCGAATCGGCATGCGGCCCTTCAAGAGCGCCCAATTGCTGGAGCGTCCAGATCGCATGGATTGCACCGGGGTTGAGCCCGATCGCATCGACGCTCAAATCTTCGACGAGCTTGATGACCGCAGGCACCACATCGCGGCCGCCGTCGGCCCGCGTCGCCCCGCGATCGATGAGCTTTCGCTGGGCCCGCTCCCGCCAAAACATGTTGTCGTCGCAAAGCGTGGCGACGAGTTCTTCGGGTACGGCCTGGGCCAGCGACTTCCGACGCGATGCCGCCGCCTGCTCATGCACGATCCGCCAGATGCGGCCGTGCGTCTTGTCACGGAGAGGCGTGACATACGCACCCCGCTTGCCCGTCTCGAAGCCCGCGGGCGTGGGATTGTGCTGAACGATGAAGTTGTACCAGTCGATCACCCACATGTGGCCGTCCGGGCCGACATCGGCCTGAATCGGTGCCGTCCATTCGTCGTCACTGGCGACGAGATTCCAGGCCATGCGACTGGTGAAGCCGGCGCCGCGGGGGGAGAGTTCGAACGTGGCGACGATGTGACCGGTCGGCTCGCAGACGAAGGCCGTCCGGTTCCAATATTCCTTCGGGTAGGTGCGGGCCGTGTAGAGGCGATGGCCGGCAGCGGCGGTGAACCGGCCGTGTTGATCAACTTGCCGAATCGCGACCGTGCCGTCGCCCGTGACCTTGGGTGCGAGTTCCATCTCCGGGTTGGCAGCGATGCCGCCAAGCGTGGTGGCGCTCCAGCCGCGGACCCGCTCGTAAACGCGATTCGGCAGCGGCATGTGCTCACTCGGGTTGCCATTGGCCGTCGAGCCGAAGACGAGGCCCTCCTCGCTGAAGCCGAAGCCCCATGAGTTGTTGTTCGTGCTGCGGAGGTATTCGAGTTTCGAGCCATCGGGCTTGAATCGGAAGAAACCCTTTGCGAACTGATGTGCCTCCCCGCCCACGTCACCCTTGAAGCCCGAGTAGCCCACGATGCCATAGACCCAGCCGTCGAGCCCCCAGGTGAGATTGCTGGGCCCGGCATGGGTGTCGCCGGTGCCCCAGCCGGCGAAGAGCAGCGTGCGGACGTCTGCCCGGCCATCACCGTCGGCATCCATGAGATAGAACGTGTTCGGCGCCATCGCCACGATGAGGCCACCGTCATGGGCGAGCATGCTCGTCGGGATTGAGAGTTTTTCCGCGAACACATCCCGCTTGTCAGCCTTGCCGTCGCCATCAGTGTCGGTGAGCTTCACGATCCGGTCACGGCCCTCCACCGGGGCGGCAGAATCCTCCTGAGACGGCTCGACCAGGTCGTTCGGGTAGTCGACGCTTTCGGCCACGTAGACGGCGCCGTCACCGTCAAAGCAGATCGCGAGCGGCTTGCCCGTGAGCAGCGGCTCGGAGGCAAAAAGTTCGACGCGAAAGCCCTCCGGCGTGATCACGTGCTTCCGCGACTCCTCGGGGGCCAGCGGTTTCTGCATCGTCGCGATGTGATCGTCACCCTTACGGGTGCCGCCGGGCGCATAGAAAGGCACCTTCGCTGGCTGATACTCAAACGGCACGAGGCCCGGCTGTGGCGTGGTCATCGTGGGCCGGTCGACATACGGCCCCGCTGCAGCCGGATTGCGGCCGGCGGCGAACCGGATGCCCCGCTCGACGAGATTGTGGAAGCCGGGATGCCCCCACGTCCGCTGGTCATGGCCCCACGCCGTGTAGAAGACGCGGCCCTTGCCCTCCTGGCGAATCCACGTCCAGGGCTCGCGGCGGTCCCCCTCGATCCGCTCTTCCAGCACGGTGCGGCCGCGGTCGTTGTGCTTGGTGTGGACGTAGGTCTCGTCCCAGCTTTGGAAGCCACCGAAACCTTTCATGAGCAGATGCTCCGGCGCTACGTTCGCCGTGCGGAATTCGCCGGTACCGTGCTTTTGAAACTGCGCACCCACGAGGTCGATCCAGGCAGGCGAGTTGCGAAAACAAAAACTCGCGCAGTGGAGTGGCACGAGCCCCTTGCCGTTGCGGACAAAGTCGAGGATCGCGGCCTCGGCAGCGGGCGGGAGGTTGTCGATATTGGCGTAGACTGCCAGCGCGTCGTAGGCGGTGAGCACGGCCGGGTCGAGATCCGAGAGGTTCTCGGTGTAGACCAGTTCGATCCCGCGCGGCGCGAGCACCGGCTGCAGTTGCGCGAACCGTTCGGCGGGATGATGGTGGCCCGTATCGCCGAGGAAGAGCACCTTGAGCGGGGCTTCAGCCGCTGCCGAAGCCACCGTGGCGAGCATGAGCACGAGGGCGACAGCTCCGCGAATCATGATGAAAAACTCCAGTCGGGTAACTTCATGATAGCGCCCCCCTGCATCGCCGACTCGTGAGCCAGGATGCCGGTGCAGGTCCAGTTGGCGCTCTGCTTCGCATTGGGATAGGGGTCGCGATCCTCGACGAGTGCCGTCACGAACTCGTGCACGAGATGTGGATGGCTGCCGCCATGGCCGCCCCCCTGCGTGAACGACAGGTGCTGGTGATCGTCGGCATCGTAGACGCCACCGGTCGTGAATCGCTGAATCGGTTCGGGCAGGAGATGGGCAAAGTCGGGCACCGGTACCCGCCGCGGGATTTCAGGCTCGGGCAGCTTGGCCGTGTGCAGCACCGGCTCCTCACCTTCGACAAGCTGCCACTCGAAGCTCTGCTTCGAGCCATAGACGTCGAAGCTCTCGCGATACTGCCGGGCCGTGTCGAAGAGCGAGCGGATCACGCGGGCGACGACATCGCTGTCGCGGAGCTTCACATGGGCGCTCTCGATTGCGAACGGTGAGCCGTAGTGCTTGATGAGTTCGCCACGGATCCGCCCCGAGCCGAAGCAGCTCACCTCCTCGGCGTCTTTCCGCTCGAGGGCCAGGCACGGGCCCACGCAGTGCGTGGCGTAGTGCATCGGTGGCAGCCCCGGCCAGTAGTTCGGCCAGCCGTCCATGTCCTGCTGGTGGCTCGCCTGCACGAACTGAATTTTGCCAAGCTCACCCCTGTCGGCCATCTGTTTGATGAAGAGAAACTCGCGGGCATACACCACCGTCTCGGCCATCATGTATTTGAGGCCGGTCTTGGCCGAGAGATCGACGATTCGCTTACAGTCGTCCAGGCTCGTCGCCATCGGCACGGTGCACATCACATGCTTGCCCGCCTCGAGGGCCGCGATCGACATCGCGCCGTGGTCGGGAATCGGCGAGTTGATGTGGACGGCATCGATGTCCTTGTCTTTGAGAAGTTCGGCGTAGTTCTGGTAGCGCCGCTCGACGCCGTAGGCCTTTCCAATCTCGTCGAGCTTGTCCTGCGACCGCTGACAGATGGCGACGAGTTCGGCATGCGGATGCCGCTGGTGGATGGGAATGAACTCGGCACCGAAGCCAAGGCCGACGATGGCGGTACGCACGGGACGAACAGATTGGGCAGACATCGATGCAGCAACTCACGAGGGGAAAGAAACAGTGTCTTGTGTCGTAGCACCCCGCCAAGCCCCGCGTCCATGAGGCCCTGCACGCCCGGCTTGAGATTTTTTACCGCTGCTTGCGATGCGGCTCGCGCCGAGATCGCTTCCTCAGCCGCGTCTACAACGGATGATGGGGAGACAGCGGCACCCTCGCTACGCGAGAATCTCCGTGATCGGCTTCACATGTTCGACGCCCACGAGCTTCTGGTCGAGGCCGCCGAAGAAGTAGCTGAGCCGGTTCGGGTCGAAGCCGAGGCAGTGCAAGACCGTGGCGTGCAGGCTCTTCACATGGAAACCGGCCTTGCCGTCGTGGATCGGCGTGATCGCCGCCGCACCAAGCTCGTCGGTCTCGCCCACGCTCATCCCCCCCTTGATGCCACCGCCGGCCATCCACATCGTGAATCCAAACGCATTGTGGTCGCGGCCCGTCCCCTCGGCGTATTCCGCCGTCGGCTGCCGACCAAACTCGCCCCCCCAGACCACGAGCGTCTCGTCGAGGAGGCCTGTCCGCTTCAGATCGGTGAGGAGCGCTGCGATCGGCTTGTCGGTGTTGCCAGCATGAAACTCATGGTTCTTCACGAGATCACCGTGGGCATCCCAGTTGTCGTCATTGTGGGCACCGCCTGAATAGAGCTGCACGAACCGCACGCCCCGCTCCACGAGCCGACGGGCGAGCAGACACCGACGGCCGAAATCGGCCGTCCGCGGCTGGTCGAGCCCATAGAGCCGCCGCGTCTCTTCGGTCTCGCGAGCGAGGTCAACCGCCTCCGGGGCATGCTCCTGCATCTTCCAGGCGAGTTCATACGAGGCGATCCGGGCGGCCAGTTCGGTGTTGTCGCCGCGGGAAAGCAGATGTGCCGTGTTTGCTTCCCGCAGCGCGTCGAGCATCGCCCGCTGCGCCTCCAGCGGCATGTCGTCGGGCGGGGCGAGATCGAGGATCGGAGCCCCCTTGCTCCGCAGGGTCGTGCCCTGGTAGGTCGCCGGCATGTAGCCGCTCGACCAGTTCTTGGCTCCCGAAATCGGTCCCCCGGTGGGATCGAGCATCACGACGAAACCGGGAAGGTTGTCATTCACACTGCCGAGGCCGTAGTTCACCCACGATCCCAGGCAGGGGGCGCCACTTTGAATCTTGCCGGAGTTCATCTGCAGCATCGCCGAGCCATGGATGGGCGAGTCGGCCGTCATCGAGTGGATGAAGGCGATGTCGTCGACGTGCTGGGCAATGTGCGGGAAGAGGTCGCTCACCCACTTGCCGCACTCGCCGTATTGTTTGAATTGCCACTTCGGGCCGACGGCCCGGCTCTCGCTCCGCTCGCCGCCGCGGCCCTTCGTCTTCACCTTGATCGTCTTGCCGTCGAGCGGATAGAGCGCTGGCTTGTAGTCGAACGTGTCGACGTGACTCGGCCCTCCGTACATGAAGAGGAAGATCACGCTCTTCGCCTTCGGGGCAAAGTGGGGCGGTTTGGCTGCCAGCGGATTGATAAACGGGATACCCGTAGCCCCACGCGCCTGCCGTGCGAAAAATCCCTGATCGAGCAGGCCGGCCAGCGCAAGGCCGGTGAACGACGCCCCCGCTTCCCAGAAAAACTCTCGCCGTGTGCGACGGCAGAATGTTCCGCGGGTGGCTTCGTGGCTGGTGGACATGGTGGGCCTCCACTTCGGTGCGACAGGGTTCCAAAGTTCAGTCGAGGTAGGCGAATTCGTTGAGGTTGAGCAGCATGAGGCAATACAGCTCGAAGGCCCGGCTCGGGTTCACGCCATCGGCATCTTCCAACTGATCGATGACCGCCACGCCGTCGGCCACCTCCTTGTCGGTGGCCGGCCGCACCAGCGCGATCTCGATCGCCCGGCGGACCATGGCGGCTACCTCGCCAACATCGGGCCCGCCTGCCTCGCGCTGCACGCGGCCGGCAAACACTCGGGCTTGGGCATGAAGAAACGAACCGTTCATCATGCCGAGGGCCTGCGTCGGCTGCGTGGTCACAAACCGCACCGGGCAGGTCGTGTCGGTGTCGGCCACGTCGAAATCGGCCAAGAGCGGCACGAGCAGCGAACGCTTCACCTTCGCATAGATGCTGCG
>CAMCYH010000058.1 GCA_945883745.1 Candidatus Kuenenia stuttgartensis | reverse complement strand
CTCGACCGCAAGAGCCGCGGCCAGTTTCCCGTGGCGGCTCAGATGCCGAGCCAGGAACTTGATTTTTTTTCGCCCACTCGGCCCATTCGCCCGAGCATTGCCTCCGTTCTTGGTCCCTACATGGAGGAAAGTCGGGACATGTTTCGATGTCCCTCAGACACCGTCTATTTCACAAGGTCGGGAGCACTTGCCGACACGATCAAGGCAAAGTGGGATGCGCTCCCCTCTGCTGACAGGCCCGCTGAATTCGCAGACCGCGCCTATGAAGGGACGAGTTATGAATACCCTGCCCGGCGACTCATCAACGAGACACCGCTCCCAGCACAAGGGAAGACACGCGAGCAGGCGACCACGGGTCGGATAAGTGGCCGGCAGTATGGCACGACAAAGACTTGGATTCTGTACGAGTTTAGTCCGTTTCACGCGGGCGGCTGGGCGGGATTGCTGGGCACGAATGTCACCGATCCGAATGACCCCGAAGACGACCAGTCCTGGACTCCCCCCGAGGGCGCCCGCAATTTCCTGTATCTCGACGGCCATGTCGAAAATCTCTAGCGAGGCTTGCTGATGAGTACGGTCACGATGGGTCGCGGCGGGAGGTTTCCGGCACCGTCAAACGAGCCTTCACAACGAGGCCCAGTGTTCTGGGCGGGGCTGATCGCGGGGCTCGGACTCCTCGCCTTGCTTGGTGCGTGGCTGCTGGGCTGGTTTCAGTTCACGACAGATCCGCGGGTCGAGGAGGTTCTCCAACTTCAGGAACAGGCCCAGCAGAAATTCATGGCTAACGGCGGACCGCAGACAATCGCTGAAGCCACCGAGGCCGTCGCCACGATGGGCATGATTCGGCAAAAGGTCGAAAGCCTGCCGGAGCCGCTTCGGGAACAGGTCTCGCGCAGCAGCGGCAGCATGTTTCGCTCGATGATGCGGGCTCAGATCAACGCGTATTTCGATGCGCCCCCCGAGAAGCGAAAGGAAGAACTTGACCGCCAGATCAAGCAGGAAGAAATGATGCGAAAGGCCTTCCAGGCGGCCAATGCCGTGGGAGGATTTTTCGGCGGAGGCGGGGGTGGAAGTGGAGGCTCTGGTGGGGGCACGGGCAGCGGGCCAACACAGGCTACAGGCGGGACCGGACAGGGAGGGCAGGGGGGCAGCCAGCAGGGCGGCCAGCCGCAGAACCCCGAAGAGCGACGCAACGTCTTTATCAAACGAATCCTCGACACGACCACGCCGGAACAGCGGGCCCGTTACGTCGAATACCGTCGGGCCAAGGAAGTTCGTCGCGTCGAACTCGGCCTCCCCGCGAGCCCGTGGAGCCGGTAGGACGCAACAATCCTACGTGCATCGCCGGCTCGAGGGCGGCAAAAGTCTCGTCGCGGGCGAGGATACGCCCAACGCTCCTCGAGCGTTCGCCGACCCTCTCGCCTACCTCTCTCAGGTTGTCACAACATCGCTACACCCATATCGGATACGCCCTAGGGCAGGAACCCGCTGCGAGGACAGGATGTCAGACACGCTTGGCTTACTTGAAGAGTCGCGACATCTGGCCCGCGAGTTGGGTTATGAAGTCAAAGAAGAACCGCTGGGCGACCTGCCTGGCGGCCCATGCCGTGTCGGCGGCCGCAGCCGCATCCTGCTCAATATCGAGCATCCGCCGGCTGAGCAACTGGCTGTGTTGGTAGCGGCGCTGGCGGCCGATCCCCGCGTGCGGCAGGAGCCCAAGAGCCGCCTCCTTGCGGAGCGATTGGCTCAGGTTGACCGGTAAAGACCGCGGGCAGCGATGTATGCCTCCACGGCCCGTGGCGTGCGAAAGCGAATGCTTCGGCCAGCGGCGACGGCCGCCCTGAGGTCGCTGGCTCGAATGCCGATCGCGGGGAGTCGGACCATGGTCGCGACGGTCGCGGTGAGCCGTTCGCGGCCGAAGAGTAGGGTTATCCTCTCATCGCTGGTGATCCTCGTCATATCATCGATCGCGTCCCGCATCATCACCAACGGCGTGGCGAGCTCGAGAATCCTTGCCGGCTCTCGCCAGCTGGGAAACTCCGCGATCGCGTCGGGACCGAGCACGAGGACCAGCTCGTCCACGGGGTGCGCCGCCCGCAGCTGTGACAGCGTGTCAACGGTGAAGCTGACTCCGCCGCGGTCGATCTCGAGCGTCGATACCTCAAAGGCATCGTGCCCGCCCACCGCCAGCCGCAGCATCTGCACACGGTCTTCGGCCGCGGTGAGCCGACGATGCTGCTTGTGCGGCGGAACCACGGCTGGCATGAAGATCACACGATCGAGCCCAGCCTGTTCGCGGCAGCACTCGGCGGCGATGAGGTGGCCGATGTGCACCGGATCGAAACTACCGCCGAATATGCCGATCCGCATGGTCTGCCAAATCCTCACGACTTTTCGTGGCCCGCCGGTGACGGTCTACTGAGGCGATGCCGTTCCAGCCGCACCAGCATACGAACCAGCGAGAACTCTTCGCGAGTCGGCCGCAATGGGTGGAGGACGATGCCCGCCGAGGCATCATCGCGACGGTCGTGTTGCCTGAGGGGGTGGAAAAGCCTCTCGACTACCTCGTCCCGGAATCGCTCGCCGCAGAAGTCGAGCCCGGACGCCGCGTGCGGGTGCCGCTGGGACGCGGCAACCGGGAACGGCTTGCGTATTGCGTCGCGGTGCGAAGCGACGAACTGCCGCAAACGCCGCTCAAAAACGTGGTAGCCGTCGAGGATCCGGCACCGCTCCTCTCCCAGCGGATGCTGGAACTCACCAAATGGATGGCCGAGCGATGGATGGCCCGCTGGGGCGAAGTGCTCGAGGCAGTGCTACCAGCCGGTGTCCGCTCGAGCCGCCGTCTCCGCTCGACGCCTCTGCTGTCTGCGACAGGCGCGGCCCCGGCACGAAAGCTCACTCCTGCGCAGGAGAAAGTACTGTTGGCGGCCGCCGTGCCGGCCACGGCGGCAACGCTCGCCGAATCGTCGGGGGCGAGCCGGGCGGTGGTCGGTCGCCTTGTCAAACTGGGACTGCTCGCGGAAGAGGGCTCCGTGGAGATCCAGGCCATGCGGCCGCAGCGGGCGGCGATCCGGCATGACCGACCCGACGAACTGTCGCCAGCACAGCGGGCCGCACTCGAGGCGATCGTGGCGCCGATGCAGGCCCGTCGCCACGAGACGATCGTGCTCTTCGGTGTCACCGGCAGCGGCAAGACGGAAGTCTACCTGCAGGCGGTGGAGGAGACTGTCGCCATGGGGCGGCAGGCGATCGTGCTCGTGCCCGAAATCAGCCTCACGCCGCAGACGTGCGATCGGTTTCGGGCCCGCTTCGGTACCGTCGCCGTGCTCCACAGCCACCTGACACCAGCCGAGCGGCATGCCCAGTGGCGCGAGATCGCGGCCGGCCGGGTGAATGTGATCGTCGGGGCTCGCAGCGCCGTCTTCGCCCCCGCGCCTCGGCTGGGGCTGATCGTGATCGACGAGGAGCATGAGACATCGTTCAAACAGGCCACGGCACCCCGGTATCACGCCCGCGACGTTGCCGAGTGGGTCGCCCGCGCCGACGGCGTGCCGCTCGTGCTCGGATCGGCAACGCCGGCCCTGGAGACCTTCGCCCGGTGCCTCGCTGGCGAGTGGACGATGTGCCGGCTCCCCGATCGTGTCGGCGGCTCGCAATTGCCGGCTGTCATCACCGTCGATCTCCGCGATCCCCAGGCGCGGGCGAAGGGTGTGATCAGCCCGCGGATGGCGGCGGGGATCGACTGGGCGCTCGCCGGTGGCGGTCAGGTGATGCTGCTGCTCAACCGCCGCGGGTTTGCGACCCACGTGCAGTGCCGCTCCTGCGGCCACACGGCCCGCTGCCCGCAGTGTGACCTCGCCCTCACGCTCCATCAGCCGGGCAATCGTGGCATCTGCCATGGCTGCGGCCTGGTGACCCGGCTGCCTGCCGATTGCCCCGACTGCCGCGCCCCTGACCTCGTGCAACGGGGCACCGGCACGCAGCGGTTGGAGGAATTCGTCAGAAGCCGATTCCGTGGCGTCCGTGTGGCACGGATGGACACCGACACGATGCGGTCACGAGGAAGTTACGAGGAGACACTCGACGCCTTCCGCGCCCGCGACATCGACATCCTCGTCGGCACGCAGATGATCGCCAAGGGACTCGACTTTCCAGGCGTGATGCTTGTGGGGGTCGTGCATGCCGATGCCGCCCTTCATCTGGCCGACTTCCGCGCTGCCGAACGCACCTGCCAACTCGTCACTCAGGTGGCGGGCCGCAGCGGCCGTGGACCGCTCGGTGGTCGCGTCGTCGTGCAGACGAGCACCCCCGATCATCCTGCGATCCGGGCCGCGGCCGCCCACGACTACGAGGCATTCGTCCGCAGTGAACTGCCGATCCGCGAGGCGTTGCTCTACCCGCCCTTCGGCAGTGTCGTGCGGATCGTCGTTCGCAGCGAGAACGAGGAGGCGGCTTCTGAGTGGACCAGCCACCTGGCCGACCGCATCCGTCGTGAAGCGGGCGACGCGAACGGCACCCGAATTCTCGGCCCCGCTCCCTGCCCGATCGCCCGACTCCGTGACCGGTTCCGCTGGCACCTGCAGGTGCATGGCCCCGACGGGCCGGCTCTACGCGACCTTGTCCGCCGTGCCACGGCGACTGTGCAGACCCCCGACAGCATCGCCTGGATCATCGACGTCGACCCGGTCGACATGCTGTAGCGGTCGGCTCAGGCGGCGCGGCGGTGGGCGACCTCCGGGAAGGTTTCACTGTGGGCACGGCCGCCTGTCGAGCGGATGCCAAGCCAGACCAAGAGTCGCCGTCGGCAGGTGCGAAACGGCACGGCGATCCCGCGGTGAACCCGAATCCACCAGGGCCGCAGCCCCGCAAGTTCATCCGAAGTAAACCGGCACTGATCCGGCCGATACCTGAGCTCGTGCTTGAGCAGGTGGTAGTCGTCGCACTGCTGCAAGATTGCCAGGAGCGGTCGAGCCACCTCGCGCATGAGCGGCAGCCGTGGCAGCCTGAACGAGATTTGGAAATCGATCAGATACGGCCTTCCGTCAGCTCCCACCAGGATGTTCTCCCGTTTGTGGAGATCGACGTGGGCCACGCCACGACGGTGAAGTTCACCTAGCAAGAACCGCAGGCGGGGAAAGAACGCGTCGTCAACTCGCTCTCCCTCGCGCAGCGCATGTCCGCTGATAAACTCCCGCGCAAGCGCGTTGGGCAACACTCGACCGGCATGCCGTACCGCGCCGAGTGATGCGGGTATGCCCTCCACACCGGCGAGACGATCGTGAAAGACCTGCTCGCGCGACGCCAACAGGCGTCCCAACCACCGCATCGATACCCACAACACCGACTGCTGGCGGTTGAACTTGCAGAACACCCGACGCGTTTCTCCTGCATAGACCGCACTCGCCGCCCACGAATCGTGCTTCAGCACTTCCTGTCGCCGAAAGCACTCCCCGCCGATCTCGACGGTGGCTGGCGGCTCGTCGCGGCCAAGGGCACGAAACAGGGGTGGGCGCGGTCGCACCGCAGCCGGATCGCAAGCCTGCCTGGGCCGATCCATCCTGTCCGCTCCCCAGACAACCATCGTAACTCTGCCCCCCGGTGGCGTGCCGATGGAGTATCTCCCCACTCCGCCACGCATGAAATCGGCCGTCGGTGACCGCACCTTGACCCTTTGGGTCGCCGCTTTCCCATCTTCTCGCGCCATGGCGGCTTCTCGCCGGAGAGCGACCCGGAGCCAGCCATCCGGAGCTTCGACTTTCTGGCTCCTCACGACTGCGGGTACGATTGGGTGGTCGCAGAGACTTCCGTATGGCCTATCGCACGTTCAAAGACATCCTGGGTGAGACGAGCCTGGAGCGGAAGTGCCGCCTGCTCTTCGGCCTGTGCCTGTTCGTCCTCATCTCGGGCAGCTTCTGGTGGTATGGCAGCCGTACCGAGGAATTGGTCTATACCACGACCCGCAGCACGGGCCGTCACCTCGTCGATGCGGTCATGCTTCACTACCACTGGAAAACGCTGGAAGTCGACCAGCGATACACCAATCTCATTGAGACCCTCGGCCGGACGCTGCAGAGCCAGCCCTACGGCTGGAGGCTGCTGGAGCCAGAGGCGGCCCCGGAGGAGCGGACCGCCTACACACAGCTCGACGCCGCCGTGCTCGACTACTTCCTCAATCGTCCGGCACCGAGCGGAGACGTCCCGGCGGCCACAGCCGGAGGGCCACCACGGTCAGCCCATGAATACCGTGAATTTCGGACAGCCGACAACTCCGAATACCACTACTACCAGCCGGTGCGGGCTCGCCAAAGCTGCCTCATCTGCCATGAGTACAAGGGGCTCACCAGCCAGCAGCCTGCCGACACACCCGGTACCGACCGCAGGAAGCTGGCCGAGGGAGACCTCATGGCGGTCGTGAAGGTCGTGATGCCCGATTCGACGACTCAAAAGGCGATCAACTGGAATCGGGCCATCCTCCTCGCCACGGCGATCATGACCGTCTTTTTGGCGATGCTCGCCGCCTACGCGATCGTCCGCTATGTGATCGTAAAACCGCTCGACCATCTTCGTGAGGTGAGCGACGAGGTCCGCCGCGGTAACGTGCAGGCCCGCGCCGAGATCCACACAGCCGACGAGTTCGAGGAACTCGGGGTGGCTTTCAACCGCATGCTCCGCGGTCTCGTCGATTCCCAGGAAGATCTCCGCACGGCCAACGATACGCTCGATGAGAAGGTGGACGAGCTGGCGCGGGCCAATATGCACCTCTACGAGATGAACCGGCTGAAAAGCGATTTTCTCGCGACGATGAGCCACGAACTGCGGACTCCGCTCAACAGCATCATCGGCTTTTCCGACGTACTCGGATCGATCCAGTCGCTCGATGACAAGCAGAAGCGGTATGTCTCCAATATCCGCACCTCCGGGCGGATGCTCCTCGATATGATCAATGACATTCTCGATCTGGCAAAGATCGAGGCAGGCAAGATGGAGGTGCGGCCCTCCACGTTCCGTCTCGAGTCGGTGGTATCGGCACAGTGCGACATGGTGCGGCCGCTGGCGGAGAAGAAACGAATCGAACTCTGCTACGAAATTGGCGGCGGCCTCGACGCTGTTGTGCAGGATCAGCCAAAAGTACAGCAGGTTCTGGCGAATCTTCTTTCGAATGCGCTCAAGTTCACGCCCGAGGGAGGGCGGGTCGACATCCGCGGCTCACTCGATCGTGAGGCCTCCGATGAAGAGCCTTGGGTGCGGCTCGAAGTGGCCGATACGGGCGTCGGCATCGCAGATGACGATCAGCAGACTATTTTCGAGAAGTTTCGTCAGGGCCGCACGTTCCAGGGCGGTGATGACGCGATGACCCGGGAGTACTCGGGCACGGGGCTGGGGCTGTCGATCGTGCGCGAACTGTGCCGGCTCCTCGGCGGCGACATTGAATTGGAAAGCCAACTTGGCCGGGGTAGCACCTTCATCGTTCATCTGCCGCTGAAGCATCCCCAAGCCGATGACGGGCATGCTGCAGCCGTATTTGCCGCGAACCTGCCCGAAGAAGCGGCCTGACAGCCAGACCAAGGCCCACCGGCCTTTCCCGAAAGACTTTTCTGCATGGACAGGCGCGAATCCCCCCCGACCTCAGGCGAGGTCATCCTCTTCACCGATGGTGCCTGCAGCGGCAATCCCGGCCCCGGTGGCTGGGCCTTCATCCTCCGCCATCCGGGCAGCGGCAAGGAGACGAGTGAAGCGGGCGCAGAGTGGGACACGACTAACAACCGCATGGAGCTCACGGCGGTTGTGCGTGGACTGTCGCAACTCAGGCGGCCCACGATCGTGGAACTCGTCACCGACAGCGTGTACGTCGGCACGGGTCTCTCCGAGTGGCTTCCCAAGTGGAAGCAGCAGGGCTGGAAACGGAAGGAAAAAGGACGTCTCGTGCCGGTCAAAAACGAGGATCTGTGGCGGGAGCTCGACCATCTCGCCGCCGCCCACACGATCCGCTTCACGCACGTCGCCGGCCACACAGGCCACGCCGAAAATGAGGCCTGCGACCGCATGGCTGTCGAGGCGTACAAGCAATTAAAGTTAAACGGGTAGCTTCAATGGAGCCCTCGTTGAGCTATTCACCGGGCACTCCGCTGGTGGCACTGCCGGGCGTGGGCGAGGCCCGGGCAGCCAGGCTTGCGAAGCTCGGCCTCCGCACCGCCAAAGACGTGCTCCTCCACTTTCCCCGTGGCTACAAGGACTTTAGCGGCACGCATGCCTGGGACGATCTGGAGGCCGGCCGCCACGCCGCCTTGTCCGGCGAGGTGGTCGATCTGTCTTCGCGGACCACGGCCGGTGGCCGTTCCATGGTGAGCATGCTCGTGCGATGCACCGGCGGATCGATCCGCGCGGTCTGGTTCAACCTTCCCTTCCTGGCCAAGAAATATGCCGTCGGCATGCGGGTCATCGTTGCCGGAGCACCGCGTCGAAACGGGACGGCCTGGGAGTTCTCCCACCCCGATGTCCGCATCTTGGAGGAGGGCGAAACTGAAGAAGCGGCCGAGTGGCTGGCGATCTATCCGCTCACCGCCGGCGTGCAGCAGTCGCACGTCCGCGTGGCCGTGCAGGCGGCCCTCGACCATGTCGTCGACGGGCTGCCGGAGGCATTTTCAGACGAGGTCCGTCGAGTCCGAGGCCTGCTCACGATTCAGGAGGCGTTTCGTGGCATCCACCGACCGGCCGGTCGCGAGATGCTCGATGCCGCCCGTCGCCGGCTGGCCTACGCCGATCACCTGATCGTTCAGCTTCTGCTTCGTGAAGACCGTCGCGAGAAGGAGCGGCGGCAGGCCGCCCCGGCGATCACGGTCGACTCGCGGCTCGACGCCCGCATCCGGGCCCGATTTCCCTTCGCGTTTACGGCGGCCCAGGAAGAGGCGGTGGCCGACATCGTCAACGATGTTGCCGCCACCAGACCAATGCACCGCCTTCTGCAAGGCGAGGTGGGCAGTGGCAAGACAGCCGTTGCCGTCTACGCGATCCTCGCTGCCGTGGCCAACCGGCCTTCCGACGCGACGGAGGACGATCCGTATGGTCGCTACCAGGCAGCCCTCCTGGCACCCACGGAGCTACTGTCCCGTCAGCATCATCGGTCGCTTTCGAAGTGGCTCACCGACAACAATGCCCGCAACAAGACGCGGGTCGAACTGCTGGTGGGGGGCATGCCGGCGGCGGCGAAGCGGGAGGTGCTCGGCCGTATCGAGTCGGGGGAGGCTTCGGTTGTCATCGGCACGCATGCACTTTTGGCCGAGACCGTGCAGTTTCGTCGGCTGGCATTGGTCGTGATCGACGAGCAGCAGCGGTTCGGCGTCGAGCAGCGGTTCGTGATGCAGTCGGGAAAGGCCGATCCGCACACGCTCATCATGACCGCCACGCCGATTCCGCGGACGCTGGCCCACGGCCTCTATGGTGACCTCGATATCTCTGAAATCCGCCAGCAGCCGGCAGGCAGGCAGGCGGTCACCACGTACCATGTGCTGCCCGACACGCTCAGCCAATGGTGGGACTTCTTCGGCAAAAAGCTGCGGGACGGCCGCCAGGGCTACGTGGTGGTGCCGGTGATCGAGGATTCCGAGCGTGGCGTGCAGAGCATCGCCTCGGCATACGAGGAACTTGCGAACGGACCGCTTGAAGCGTTTCGTCTCGGACTCGTGCACGGGCGGATGCCGCCTGGGCTGCAAAACGCCGTGCTGGAGGATTTTGCCGCCGGCAAGCTCGACGTGCTCGTCGCCACCCCGGTCATCGAAGTGGGGATCGACGTGCCGCAGGCCACGATCATGACGGTTCTCGATGCCGACTGCTTCGGTCTGGCCCAGCTCCACCAGCTCCGTGGCCGCGTGGCACGGGGAGCGGTACCGGGGCTGTGCGGCGTGGTCACCGACAGGCTCGACGAACGATCGCGAGGCCGCATCGAGGCCTTCGTGGCCACTGCCGATGGCTTCGCCCTCGCTGCCCTCGACCAACGGTTGCGGGGCAGCGGCCGTCTTTTCGGCACGCTGCAAAGCGGTCGGTCGGGCACCGAGTTCAAGTTCACACAGCGAGCCGTCGCTGCACCGGACCAGCCGCCGGCCGACGAGGCGGCCGCCATCCCCTTCGATGAAGACGCGGTGATCGATGCGGCGCGAGCAGACGCGATCGCACTGCTCGATCGTGATCCCGGTTTAACGCTCCCCGAGCACGTGCGGCTCCGCGATCTGGTGGATCAGCGCCGCCGCGAGCAACAGGCTCAGGGCGGTCACCACGGCGCCGTCGGCTGATCACAGGAGCCGGGCGCGGTGGAGGAGCACCATCAGCCCCGCGGTGATGCAGCCACACAGTCCCCAAAAGTACAGGTAGCCGTGGGCCCAGTCGACCTCGGGCATGCCATCGAAATTCATGCCGTAGATGCCGCAGATGAACGAGAGCGGAAGGAAGATCGTGCTCACGACGGCCAGACGATTCATGGTCTGGCCCGTGCGATGGGACATCACTGTCAGTGACAGATTGAGCGCGGCCTGAAGGATCTCGCGATCGGCGGCGATGTCTGACACGATCCGTTCCAGCGTATTGATCATGCCGCTGAGGAACCCCAGCGTCGCCTCGCTGACCAGCGTGGTCTTCCGCGACGTGAGTTCATCCAACGCCCGGCGGACCGGCAGCACCCGTCGGCGCAGGATCAGCAGGTTCGCCGAGACTGCGGCGACCGCTGCGAAGGCTGCCTCGTCGACTTCGGCGGCCAGGGCCCGGCGGGTTTCTTCCACCTCGTCTTCGAGCTGCCCCTGAACGCCCAAAAACTGCTCGACTTGCTCGTTGCAAATTTCATAGATGAGAAAACTCGGCGTCACGGCGTGCCTCTCGAAGTCGTGCACGTAATCGCGGCGGACGGCGTCGAGCACACCGTTGGGGCCCCTGTGCACCGTGACGAGAAACCCCTCGCCGACGACCACGTCGAGCCGCTCGCCGGGATCGTCTGGCCCGCAGGCAGCCCCCCCCACAAACGTCAGATGAAGGAGCCGATCGGTGCGTTGCAGTCCGATCGCTGGCAGTGGACGGACGTTGGCATGGTCGTCAACAAGCGTGTGGAAATCGACCCCCGGGCAGACGTGGGGAGGAAACGTCTCGTCGATCCGCCTGCCGTCGAGCACGGCCGCATCGATGTCGATCCAGACGAATCGGCCGCGGTCGATCTCCTCCCGAATTTCGGCCGGGTAGAGACTGCCCCGCGACCGATCACGAAAATCAAGAAACTCAGCACGGATTCCAGCGGGCCGAATGCCCGTGTCCCGGCTGGCGGTGGTGGTGCCGGAAACGACGTGGATCATCATGGATCGATACCCTCACGAAACTAACTAGTCTCGTACCAGCCATGACTGGGGAGCACCAAGGTCAATCAGGCCGTCCATCCGTCGCTTGATCTATTCTGCCTTGTCTGCCGCGCTTTCCTGACCGACGGCATGGCGGTAGAGAATCGCCGTTTAATGGCCGCACCGATGTCTGTACGTTTTCAGCATGTCTGATGAACGCCTGCAGTCGCTCCTCCTGCGGGTTGACCCGCCGGCCGCTCAGGCTGCCTCCGCCGACGAGGAGCGATGGGCTGGCTACAACCTCGTCATTCTCTTTTGCTGCCTTGTTGCGCTGGGCCTGCTGGCAACCGGTGACATGGGCCGGACAGATCCCGAAGTCCGCTCACTCCTCGACTGGGCGGACACGGCGATCTGCGGAGTCTTTGTCATCGACTTCATCGTGAGCATCGCACGAGCCGACAACAAATGGCGTTACTTCGTTACCTGGGGTTGGATCGATCTCATCTCGGCGATCCCCGCGCTCGACATCGCGCGATGGGGCAGGGCGGCCCGGGTGCTCCGCATCGTGCGAATCATCCACGGCATCAAGGTGGCCCGGGTTTTGCTTTCTCTTTTCGTCCGCTACCGCACCCGCAATGCCATCCTGGCCATTGGACTGCTTCTGATCTTCGCAATCTTCACGGCCAGCATTGCCATCCTGCAGGTCGAAACCGACCCGCGATCGATCATCAAGACGGCCGACGATGCCGTGTGGTGGACACTGTGCACCATTTCGACAGTCGGCTATGGCGATCTCTATCCGGTCACACGGGCGGGCCGGATCGTGGCCAGCCTGCTGCTCGTGCTCGGTGTGGGGATCTTCGGGGCGATGGCGGGTATTCTCGCGGGCTGGTTCACCGGGGAGTCGACACCCGACAAGGATCTCGACGTGCGGCAGCTATCCCAGGAAATCACCGCTCTCCGACTATCGGTCGAGGATTTGCAGGCCAGAGTATCGCCCACCAACCACGACCGCATGGCCGCCTAGCCAGCTCACGATCGCACGACGATCGGCTCGGCGGTTGACCATCCGCCGGCCTCCCGCACGACGCGATGGTAAAGCGTGTCCCGCTCCACCGGTTCGCGGCCGGCCTCGCGGATCAGCCGGCAGAGTTCTTCCACGGAAAGGATCTCCGGGGTCTCCGCGCCGGCATCGTGGTAGATGAGTTCATGCCGCACGGTGCCGTCGATGTCGTCGGCCCCATAAGCCAGAGCGGCCTGGGCGGTTCCGATGCCAAGCATGATCCAGTAGGCCTTCATATGGTCGAAGTTATCGAGCACCAGCCGACTGATCGCCATCGTCCGCAGGCTCATCGCCGCCGACGGCTTGGCGAGGTGCGAGAGCCGGGTGTTGGCAGGATGGAAGGCCAGCGGGATGAAGGTTTGAAAGCCACCCGTCTCGTCCTGCAGTTCGCGGAGACGCAGCAGATGGTCGGTGCGGTGGAACGCATTCTCGATGTGTCCGTAGAGCATCGTCGCGTTGCTGCGGAGACCGAGTTCGTGGGCCGTGCGATGAACTGCAAACCATTCATTGGTATCGGCCTTATGCTCACAGATTTTGTCGCGGACCTCGGGATGGAAGATCTCCGCACCTCCCCCAGGCAGACTGCCGAGGCCGGCGTCCTTCATCTCTCCGAGGATGTCGCGAATGGAACGCTTCGTGAGATGGCAAAACCAGTTGATTTCCACCGGCGTCCACGCCTTGAGGTGCAGCGTCGGGTAGGCATCGTGGAGCAGCCGGATGACATTGAGATACCAGTCATATCCCTTCTGGTGATGCAGTCCGCCGACGATGTGCATCTCGGTGGAGCCCGCATCGACTGCCTCTTGCCCACGAGCAAGGATCTGCTCGTCGCTCATCACATAACCCCGTGCCTCCCGCAGATCTGCGCGAAACGCACAAAAGGTGCAACGGTAGACGCAGACGTTGGTCGGATTGAGATGGGTGTTGATGTTGTAGTAGGCGAGGTTGCCGTTCTTTCGTTCCCGAACGAGGTTGGCCAACTCACCAAGTTCGTGCAGATCGACCGACTCGTCCCAGAGCATCTCGGCTTCCACGGAAGAAAGTCGCTCCCCCGCTTCGACCTTGTCGCGGACGGCATCGAGCGGGCGTGTCACGGCGCGAATCATGGAGACTCCGGGTTAAAGGACGCGAACTTCCTGCCAGGGAAACCGCAAAACCGGCCGACTTGCAACCGCACCTCCCGATTTACAGCCACAAATCGAGGGCGATCGCCACCAGGAGGACCAGCCCGATGGCGGTATTCGCGGTGAAAAAGGCCTCATTGACCCG
The DNA here is from genome assembly GCA_945883745.1 of Candidatus Kuenenia stuttgartensis. Lineage (GTDB taxonomy): Bacteria > Planctomycetota > Planctomycetia > Pirellulales > UBA1268 > CACORA01. Next base: position 6,243 of record CAMCYH010000058.1, on the reverse strand, counting down.
GGACAGGTCGTCGGGCCGCACGATGGCATGCTCCCATAGCAGCAGGGCGGTGATTGCCGTCAGAGCCATCCCGTACATGAGGCCCAGATCGGGCACGGCCAGCGGCAGCGTCGCAAGGACTCCCAGGGTGACAAGGTGCAACACCGCAGCCAACCGCAAGGCGCGAGATACTCCCAGCCGGGCTGGCAGGCTCCACAATCCATGACGCGAGTCAAACTCGGCATCCTGGCAGGCGTAGATGGTGTCGAATCCGGCTACCCACGTAGTCACCGCGACGGCGAGGATGACCGCAGGCAACAGGTCTGCCGGGTCGACCACCACGATGCCACCACGGATCGCAATCCAGGCACCGATGGGCGCCAGACCGAGGGCCGCGCCGAGCCACACATGGGCAAGCATCGTGAAACGCTTGGCGTACGAGTAGCCGAGGAGCCAGGCAAGCACTGGCACAGAAAGCACGAGTGGCAGCCAGTTTGGCAGGAAGAGAAGCGTCGATGCGATGAAGATACCAGACGACGCCACGATCAGCCCGATCACCTCACCCGCCGTCACGGCACCACGAGGCAGATGCCGCACCGCCGTACGCGGGTTGGCCGCGTCGATCGCCCGATCGACGAGCCGATTAAAGGCCATCGCCGCCGTGCGGCCACTCGCCATGCAGAGCAGGATGCCCGCGAAGGCCTTCGACCAGTAGTCGCTCCAGCCTCCTGCCGCCGCAGCCACCGCCGGATCACCGCCAAACCGCACCGCGATCAGTGCCGCGATGATCGCAAAGGGCAGGGCAAACAGCGTGTGGCTGAACCGCACGAGTTCCAGGTAGGTCCGCAGCCGGGAAGGCTGCCGCTCCACAACGCCCACGGCCATCACGCCTCTCCCCAACGACGGATGAGCGCATTTGCCACGCCCAACTGATCGCAGATCCGCGCGACGACGAAGTCGACAAGGTCGGCTACCGATTCGGCGCCATGGTAAAACCCCGGGGCAGCCGGCAGCACCACGGCGCCCGCCTCGTAGATGGCCTGCATGTTTTTGAGTTGCGGCAGCGACAGGGGCGTCTCACGGGGCACCACGACCAATTTGCGGCGTTCCTTGAGGTGCACCTCGGCGGCCCGATGGATCAGGTTTTCCCCCATCGAGTGGGCCACTGCCGCGAGTGTGCTACCGCTGCATGGGCAGATCACCATCGCCGCAGTCAGAAACGAGCCACTGGCAATCGGAGCCATCAGGTTCTTGTAGTGGTGGTAGTGCACGATGCCGTCCGCGGGTGCCGGCCCGCCCAGCAGGTCGTCGATGCGGAACCGCTCCAAGTTGATCTGCCTCCCGAGTTCTTCGCTGAGCACGGCTTGGCCCGAGGGACTGATCGAGAGATGGATCTCACGGCCCGCCGACAGGAGCACCTGAACGAGCCGAACGGCATAGGGAGCTCCCGAGGCTCCGGTGATCCCGACCACAAGTGGCGGCATTGCCTCAGGCATTACCGCGGCTCCGCGTGGCGATCGAGAGCGTCGCGATGCCGAACGTGAGTGGAATCATTGCAACCGACGAAAAGCCTGCCGCTCGCACCAGCGTTGCCAACCGTTCTCCAGAAGGAAACTCTTCCACGCTGCGATTCAGGTAGGTGTAGGCATCGGATCGATTGCGGGCAACACAGTTGCCGATGAACGGCAGGACGTTGCGAAAGTACCACAAGTAGCCGGTCCGCACGAGGCGATTCGGAGGTAGTGAAAACTCGAGAATCGCCAGCCGTCCACCCGGCTTAAGAACCCGTGCCATTTCGGCGAGTCCTTGGGCAGTGTCGGCGATATTGCGCAGGCCGAAAGCGACGGTGACAAGATCGAATTCGGCGGTTGCGAAGGGTAGGGCAGTGGCGTCGGCCTCCACCCACTCGATGTCTGGGGCTGACTTCTTTCCCTTCTCGATGCCATGGGCAAGCATCGCTCCGCAGAAATCGGCGGCCACGATCTGCACCTTTGAGGACGCCTGTGCGGCATACGCGAGAGCGAGGTCGCCGGTGCCGGTGCACAGATCCAGCATCCTCCCGCTCGACGGCGGGGGCGCCTTTGATACTGTGACGTGCCGCCACCAGACATCAATCCCACCCGACAGCAGGCGGTTCACGAGGTCATACCGCGGCGCGATCTCCGCAAACATGCCCCGGACTTTTCCACCGCTCTTGTCCACGCCATACGGTGGGTGGTCTAAATCCTCTCGCGACACACCGTGCGCGAAGTCGACTCCACAATCAGGCGATACCACGGTAGGTTCCGACATCGGAAGCGAGGGTTCCTGTGCGATGGAAATGCCACAACTCCTTTCATCGTATGCCTCAAGGGGCGTGTGCGGGAGGGATCGCCATTGTCATCGACGTTCTCCGGGCCTCCACCACGATCATCACGGCATTGGCCCACGACGCTGCCCGGGTGCGTCCGGTGCGAACTGTCGGCGAAGCCCGAGGACTGGCCGTCAAATCCAACGTCCTGCTGGGCGGCGAACGGGGGGGCAAACCGATCGAGGGGTTCGATCTCGGCAACTCTCCGCTGGAGTATGCACGGGAAGTTGTGGAAGGCCGCGACGTGGTTATCACGACCACCAACGGGACGGCAGCCCTCCACGCCTGCCGTGATGCCGCCGAGATCCTTGTCGGTGCGATTGTGAATCGCTCGGCCCTGGCCGCCCTGGCCATCCGTCTGGCCGCGGTCGATGACCGCGATGTTCACCTGGTCTGCGCCGGCACTGACGGCAGTGTGACCGAGGAGGATCTGCTCGGCGCCGGTGCGATCCTGGCCGCCGCGATTGATCAAGGAATTGACGAGCAACGGGACCTGGATGGCCCCGCCCGGGCGGCGGTGGCCGACTTCCGGGCGGTGGTGCACAGCGACGAAGATCCTGCCGCGGCACTGGCCTGCGTCTTCGCGACCTCGATCGGTGGCCGCAATCTGATCGACATCGGCATGGAGGACGACATCCTGCCCGCCGCAGCGATTGACTCGCTCCCCATGGTGCCTCGGCTCGACCCGGCCACGGGCTGGCTCGTCGGTGACCGATCGACCGGGGGGCTGCTACACTCTGGCCGCAGTTGAACAGAAAGGTGCATGGTACTGACCGATGGAAAAACACAGCGACCAGTCGCGGATGGATCGGATCGTCTCGCTGGCGAAGCGTCGGGGCTTCATCTTCCAGTCCAGCGAGATCTACGGTGGCCTCAACGGGTTTTGGGACTACGGTCCCCTGGGGGTGGCTCTGAAGCGGAACCTCAAGGATGCCTGGTGGCACGACATGCTCGCCGGTCACGACGAGCTGGCCACGGCACCGGGAGCGCCCTCCGCCTACGAGATGGTCGGCCTGGACTGCACGATCATCATGCACCCTCAGGTCTGGAAGTGCTCGGGGCATTTCGACCTCTTCCATGATTGGATGATCGACTGCCGTGAATCGAAGAAACGCTACCGCTACGACCACCTCCATGGCCGCTGGGCAGCCCATCGCGGGAAGCGGCTGTTTATCGTCACCGACCAATCGGGGGACGAGGCGGCGGCCCACCTCCAGACCCGCGGGCAGAAGGCTTTCGGCCTCCGGGCCAAGCAGGTCGACGAGATCGAATGGGAAGGTGATGTCATCCCGCTGGCGGAACAGGCGGCGCTCGCGGAGGCTCTCGGCCCCGACGCCTCCGAGCCGGGCACGCTCACGGCGCCCCGCGAATTCAACCTGATGTTCCAGACGAGGATCGGAGCGCTGGCCGGCGACGACGATGATCGGGCATTTCTGCGGCCTGAGACAGCCCAGGGAATCTTCGTCAACTTCAAGAACGTGCTCGACACCTCGCGAGTCCGTGTCCCCTTCGGTATCGGGCAAATCGGGAAGAGTTTCCGCAACGAGATCACGCCGCGAAACTTCACATTTCGGTCTCGCGAGTTCGAACAGATGGAAATCGAGTTCTTCTGCCGCCCGGCCGACTCGGCCGAGTGGTACCGCTATTGGCGGGATCGCCGCTGGAAGTGGTACCTCGACCTCGGGCTTACCGAGGGCAAGTTGCAACTCCGTGAGCATGGCAAGGAAGAACTTTCCCATTACTCGGTCGGCACGGCCGACATCGAGTACGCATTTCCCTTCCTCGCCGAGGGTGAGTTTGGCGAACTCGAGGGCATCGCCCACCGGGGTGACTTCGACCTCCGAAGTCACATGGAGGGCAAACTCGTCCGCCGCGATGGTGACCTTGTGGTGGAGACGGGACCGGACGGCAAGCCGCAGCACCGCGGCAGTGGCAAGGACCTCTCGTATTTCGACGACGTCACGCGGGAGCGGTTCGTGCCGCACGTCATCGAACCCTCGGCCGGCGCCGATCGCGCCGTGCTCGCCTTCCTTTGCGACGCCTACCACGAAGACGAGGTGCCCGACGAGGACGGCAAGCCGCGGAGCCGCACCGTGCTCAAACTCCATCCGCGGCTCGCACCAATCAAGGCGGCGATCCTGCCGTTGGTGAAGAAAGACGGCATGCCCGAGGTGGCGATCGACCTCTACCGTAGCCTCAAGCCCCACATGGCATGCATGTACGACGAAAAAGGCTCGGTGGGCCGCCGCTATGCCCGTCAGGATGAGGCGGGCACGCCCTGGTGCCTCACGATCGACGGCCAGACGCTCGCCGACAAGACGATCACGCTTCGTGATCGCGATACGCTCACGCAGGAACGGGTGCCGATCGAAAGCGTCGTCGATCGGCTTCGTGACAGGCTGTGATGAAGCCAGCGCTGGCCACCGTCTGTTCCCTCGATGCCCCGCTGGAGACGATCCTGGCGGACTACGCCGCCGGCCATTGCGATACGATCGATCTCTGGCTGGGTCATGCGGAGGCATTGCTCGCACAGCGTAGTCCCACCGCGGTGGCCGATCTGCTGTTCCGACATGGAATCACCGCGGCAGCCGCCAGTTTTCAGGGAGGTCTGCTGACGAGCCAAGGAGAGGCGAGGCTCGAGCACTGGAAGCATTTTGAGAGCCGACTGGCGCTGCTCCAGCAGGTGGGGATTCCGGTGCTGGTGATCGCGGGCGACACGTTTGGCCCCCTCGGCCCTCAGGACCTTGGGCGGCTGTCGCTGAGCCTCGTGGAAGCCGCCAAGCGGGCAGCCGATGCGGGAATCCGGCTCGCCATGGAGTTCGACTCCCGCGCAAGCTTTCCCAATAACCTCCAGTCGGCAGTGGCCCTTGTGGAGGATGTGGGGCTCCCGTCGCTGGGCCTGTGTCTCGATTGGTTTCACTACACGGTCGGCCCCAGCAAGCCGCTCGATCTCTTGCTTCTCTCGGCCGACAACCTCGCCCACGTGCAGCTTTCAGACATCGCCGACGTGCCTCGAGAAATGGCCAGTGACTCTGACCGGATCCTGCCCGGCGAGGGTTCATCTGCGCCAGACCAGCTCATTCAGCGACTGCGTGAGATCGGCTACCGGGGGGCAGTCGCGGTCGAACTCCACAACCCCGCGCTGTGGCGCGTCCCACCCCGACAGTTCGGCGAGATTGCATTGACATCGTTGCGGAAGGTGCTCGGGCAGGCGGCGATGTAGACGCCTACCTGGGGTATTCAACGAGCGTCGCCGCTTGCTTCACGATCGGGTCGATCGGGCGGAGATCGGCCCCCGTCATTCTGGCCGGAAGCAGGTGAAAGTGCCGTGCCGTGCCGAGCCGGTTGAACACGTCGCGACAAAAATCTGGGTTCGTTACCCAGAGCGACGGATCGACGGTTCGCAGATCGATCGGTGCCGAATAGGTGCGAAGCGTCTTCCGCCGGCGGCGGAGATAGTGAGGAAAGTAGGAAAGCGAGAGTTCCCGCAACGACCGGTAGATGGGGTCACGATACCGCAGGAAAGGACTGTTGCTTTTGGAGATGGAGCCCCAGTAATGCCCCCGTCGAAACAGGGCGATGACATGGTCGTCGTCATTTTCAGACCCCAAGTCCATCAGCAAGGGCCGGTGTCCCGCGAGCCACAACGCAGCGGCCGCCACGAAGGCCCCCTCGAGGCAATGCGCCTTCCCGGACTGCAGCACGCGAACGACCGAGTAGGCCGTCTGCTCAGTGGCGTGATTCCACCGTAAGCCGCTCACAAAGTCCTGAATGCGTGCCGGGGTCCGCAGGCGGCCGAGGGTACGGATCATCGGCTCCGGCAGACCGATCTTTCGTCCGAGGACGGCTGGATCTCGCATCATGGACAATCCCGAGGGGGCAGTGGCACCGTTTCGAAGACTACCCAGCCTGCC
>CAMCYH010000057.1 GCA_945883745.1 Candidatus Kuenenia stuttgartensis | reverse complement strand
ATGCCGGCCTGTCGCTCGGCGGCAACCTTTACGAAAGGCTCGACGGAATCGAGGCCGAGGTAGGGGTTCACTGTGAGGGCATCAGCGGCCCATGGCCCCGCGAGCCAGCCATCGGCGTAGGCCTCGGCGGTGGAGCCGATGTCGCCCCGCTTGCCGTCGGCGAGCACGAGCAGATTTTTGCCGTGGGCGTAGGTGATCGTCTCAGCCAGGGCGATCATGCCGTGGGGCCCGAGGGCTTCGAAGCAGGCCAATTGCGGCTTCACGATGGGCACAAGCGGGGCGACCACGTCGATGACGTCGCGACAGAATCGAGCGAATGTGGCTGCGACGTCTTGTGGGGCCGCATCGCGGGCAGGGGCGAGCGCGGGGGGCAGCGAAGCCAGCCGCGGATCAAGCCCGATGCAGGCAGGTGTCTGGCGGGCAGCAATGGCGGCGGAGAGCCGCGCGGAAAATGATTGCTTCATGGGTGAGGACAGGCTTCCCAGCCTTTCGCGAAAAATTCGAACGGTCTCCTCGGGAGTTCATCGGGTCGCCGGGGCGACCGTAGCTCGGCCAGTGTGTCGGTTGGCCCGGCCTTTGGCGAGGGGCGGGGACGATCCGCTGGCTTTTGGGGCCTGCGCGGGCGTAGGGTTCCACGTCGCAGGGATCCCCGATTGCGGCGGGCGAAGATGGCCGGGACGCCTCCCAGCAACAACCAGACGTGGAGGTGTGTGATGGCGCGTGTGAATCCGAATCGGCTGGGCATTGTGCTGGCGGTGATGATGGCGGCGTGGCATGGGCTGTGGCTGGTGCTCGTGGCCACCGGTGTTGGGCAAACGGTGGCTGATTTCGTGTTGCAGCTCCACTTCATGGAGCCCGATGTGATGGTGCAGCCCTTCACGATCGGCGGCGCGGCGGCGCTCCTGGCCGTGGCGGCGGCAGCCGGGTACGTCGCGGGGGTCGTCGGGGCATCGCTCTGGAATTGCCTTTCTGCCTGGTGCGTGCATGAGGCGGCCGGGGCGACCACGATGACCCGCTCGCCAGCCAAATAGGCGTGGCGGCAGGTTCGTGTTGAACGGCGGCAGGGGTTCTGCGATAGTGCTATCGCCGTGAGTCGGCGGTGCGAAATGCATCGCCGACGGACGGCTGTTTCGGGGCGTGGCGCAGACTGGCTAGCGCGCTTGACTGGGGGTCAAGAGGTCGCAGGTTCAAATCCTGTCGCCCCGACTTTTTTGTGCAGATGCCAGGGCATGCCGACGAGGTGCCGCTGCATAGATTTGGCTTTTGGTGGTCGGAGCAATGGTCGAAATCGTCTTTGTTGTCGATGAGGCTCCCGAAGGAGGCTTTACAGCGAGAGCCATCGGAGAGTCGATCTTCACCGAGGCTGACTCACTGGACGAATTGCGGGCAAATGTGCGATCCGCAGTTGAGTGTCACTTCGACGAGGGAAGTGCCCCCAAGGTGATCCGGCTCCACATCGTCCGTGATGAGATTCTGGCCACATGAGCCCGCGGCTGCCGCGGGATGTTTCTGGGGCGGAATTGGCGAGGCTGCTTGAAGTTTTTGGGTATGCGGTGACGCGTCAAAAAGGCTCGCATCTTCGTCTCACGACGTTCCAAGGAAGTGAGCATCACGTCACGGTGCCGAATCACAACTCGCTACGCACAGGAACGTTGAACGGCATTCTCAGGGACGTTGCCGGGCATGTCGGGCTCTCACGCGATGATGTTGTCAACCAACTTTTCGGCTGAGCAGCCCACGCGGGGCCCAGTCTCTTTGACCTCAGTCAAGAGGTCGCAGGTTCAAGTCCTGTCGCCCCGACGTTTGTTCCTTGATGAGTCTGCTCCAACCCGGAGTTGGACTCATCCGTTTGGCTGTTCCCGGTTCCCTCGCCTGCAGAGGAGCCGGGATCAACCGACGGTGCCCGGCAACACGCCGGGGCTGAGTGAGAGTCGTTGGCGCCGCCGTGTCCGGCGGCGTCTGCGGCCGGACTATCGGACCGGCTCCGCCCGTGGATCGGCACGGGCAGGTTGTCTTCGCCGAAGGCGATGACGCCGCGGCGGCGACGGCGGACGGGCCGCTTGCCCCATCGGGCCTCCTCGAACTCGAGGCCGACGAAGATGCCCAGCCGGAGGACCAGGTCGCGGATCTTCTGGTTGGCGTTTGCGTCCTTCGCGAGCGCCGCGAGGTCGTCGATCGTCGCCATGAGCGCGTCGACCTGTTCCTCGGGGCTCAGACTGGTCTTGGTGACGGGCTTGGGCGTGGCCATGTCGGCCACCTCCCGAGCGACCGCGGTTTTCTCCGCCACGAGGCTGTCAAAAGTCTTGGCGATCGCTGCGTAGCGAGCGTCGTTCTTCTCGGTGGCCATCCGCCGCTCGGCCGTCGCGATGTCGTCCTCGAGGTCAGCCAACCGCTTCCGGAGTTGCCCAAGGACGGCAGACTCCGCTGGAGCGTCATTGTGCTCAGCCTCCGCGCGGGCCTTCGCCAGGAGCCGATCGCGGATAGCCTCACGGCCCCCGGCCTTTTTGACGAGCTCGACGAGCGCGTCGATGAGCATGGTCGTGACGGCCGTGGCCTCGACCCAGTTGTGGTTGCACTCGGTGTATCCGCTGTTGTAGTAGCGGCCGCAGGCGTACTTCAGTTTGTCTGCGGCTGGGATGCCGTGCATGACGCTTCCGCAGCCATCGGTGAGATCGATGACCCGCGTTGAGAGCGGGTAGCGCTCAGAATTGTTCGCCTTCTGACCATTCTTCCTGCGGACCTCGTCGATCGACGTCTTCTTCGGCTGCAGGGCCTGCCACCGTTCCGGATCGAACTTGGCTTCGCCGCCACTGGCGGCCCGCACCCGTACGTCCTTCGGATTCTCGAGAAGTTTCGGCTGGCCGTCGGGACGGAGGTCGTGTTCTTCGAGTTCCCGCGGACCGCCGACGCCCACGCGGCGATAGCGGCCCTCGGATCGCCGGCCATACTCCTTGATGCCCGCGATGATCGGGTTCGTGCAAAGGTCATAGACCGTGTTTGGGTGCCACTTACCAGGCACACGGTGCGCCGAGCCATGATCGCGCCGGACGCGGCCGGCGTCGGGTGAAGGGATTCCCATCTCGTTCAGGCGGGCAGCGATCTTCTTGCAGCTTTCGCCGGTCGCCCGCCATTCCAGAATCATGCACCACACGCCGAGCTTGTCTTCGTAGCGAGGGAGGAAGCGGACGTGGTGGCCGCCGCGACGGATATTTTCGCCGTCCTCGAGCCATTGCACGAAGGTATCGTCGGGGCCGACGAGCGCCCGACAGAATCCATAGGGGGCTCGGCCGCCCGTGCTCAGCCCGCGGGCTGCCATGCTCTGCTGAACGAAGACGATGCGATCGCCGAGTCGTGGCGAAAATCTCCCGTGCTCCTGGTACTCGACCATGCTCCCGAAGAGGTACATCATTTCGTTCTGCTTGACGTCTTCGGGCGTGTAGATCTTGTCGTGCGTGACGAGCGTGACGCCGTGTGAGATAAGTTCGCGCTCGATCTGCATCATCTCAAGCAAGTTCTGAGGGCGACCGAGGCGATCGCGCTTGAAGACGTACACGTGCGACACGGTCTTGTCGGTAGTGGCTTGCTGGAGAAACATGCGCAGGCCGGGGCGAGTAAGATCGCCTCCGCTGATCGCGTCATCGAGGTAGATGTCGTAAAGATTGTGAAGCCGCTTCCGCTGCATTTCCTCGATGTCGGCGTACGTTCCGCGGAATAGAACGCCAGTCAACTCTGACGCATGCTTGGCCCAGTCAAACTGCTGCTTCAACGAAGACTCTTGGCCATCGTCGCTGCGACGCTCATACATGAGCCCGCGGTTCTTCGGTCGGCTCTTCATCGCTGTTCTCCATCGGCAGGTGTGCCAAGAATGCCGCGGACATTCCAGAGAAAGTCCGCGAGCGCATCGGCAAGGTCTGTGGAAGTTTCGGTGACGCGGACGTGGGCCTTCAGGCTCCTCCACGCTGACGTGACCGTGTGCCGCTGCCACCACGTGATCATCCGCCCCAGCGTGTAGTCCATCGCCGGCGAGCGGATGTGCTCGTTGGGCGAGGTGGCGATCCGCCCCCGCAGGTCGATCATCAGCGTCGTCGGATGCACGACGTTGAGTTCCTGCGGCGTGACGAGCCCGATCTCGTACCAGCGAGCCATCTGGGCGATGGTCATGAGCTCGAGCACGTAGGCTTCGTGAACGAACTGGTGCAGCCGTTTGCGGCCGAACTTGTCGTCGAACCCGAGCCGCTTGAGTTGGACCGCGGCATCGGCTTCGATTGCCGCCTTGAAGTCGAGGTCGGCGGCAGAGATGGCAGGGGGCGGCTGTCGTTTCATGTCCCGTTCCTTGAGACTGGTGGCTGTCCATATGGCTCGCAGCCAAGCGTCCATTTTCCAAAGTGGGGTGCGTCGAAGCAAGCAAATCCGGCGAAATCTTCTGGGCAGATGTGTGTGCAGGAAATCTTTTGGACACATACGTGCGCAGGAAGTCGATGGGTGCGGCAGGCCCGCGATCGGCCTGCCGGGCGAGCGGTCACGAATCCGTTTTGTTGTCAAAATCTTTTGGGGCCTGGCGTTCGGCCAGGATCTGGCGGGCGATCAGTTCCGCGAGAAGATCTCGAAAACGAGCCACTTTCTCGGGAAAAGTCGATCCGTACGGCGGGTCGGCGTCGACGCGGTCCCGCGGAGCGTTCTGGTCGTCTCCGCCAGGGAAGTTGGGGCTGTTGTCAGTGGATGTCATGGGGTTTCGGGGGGTGAAGAAGAGGAAAAACCGGTGGCGTGCCCGGGAGCCGCGTCGGCCCCGGTCGGCACGCCACCGGTCAGGAACTAGCCGTTGATGAGCTGGATCAGGCAACCCGCCGGCGCCGCCGGTAGCGGCGATGCAGTCGTGAGTCGTCGTGGCAGTCCCAATCCAGGCCGGCGACCGCGGCCAAATCGACGGCGTCGTTGTCACCAGAGTCATCCGTCATCGACGGATCGCCGCCGTCCGAGGTCGCCTCGTCGCCGTTGAAGACCACGATCTCGATCAGTTGGAAGCCGCGGTTCCGGACGAGGCTCCGGGACTCACCGAGGGCTCGGGACACGGCAGCAATAAGGTCACGATCGTTTTCGACATAGAGCATCTGCGCACTCCATTCCCGGATGGCCGGGAGACAAAGGGAACGCCGACGGCGACAAGAGCCGGCGGCACGAACAAGAAGGCCGCGTGGAAACGCTCCACGAGACCGTGCCCGCCGTCAGAGGCGACGGCAAGCGGAGATCAATCGCACCGCCGCAATGGCAGTGATCAGCGGCTTTCAGCCGAGCAGCCGCACGTCGCCCATGAATCGCTCGAGCAAGGTTCCGGCATGGGCCACGAGCAACGCCCGCACGATCGGCGGGCACCGTTCGTAGCCAAGGAAGTTGGGCTTGAGGTCAACGGGCTCGCCGTGCGGAGGGCTTGTGTGAGCCTCGTAGTCGGTGGCGTCCCAGACGATGGCGCCGACGCCACCGGGCTGAATGATTGCCGCCTGATAGACGATGAAGGAATCGTCGTATGCGCTGCACGGGCCAGCAGGTCTGCAGTAGATCGCAGGGCCTTCGACTTGGAAGTCGGTGAGCCCCATCGTCGCAAGCTCTGCGAGCTGATCATTGATGCCGGGGATCGCGGCTTCGGTGCTTTCGAGGCCGATCCGGATCATCATCGCCAGCCGCGCGAGTTGTGCGGCGTGCTTCGTGAGAGAGTCGTGCATTGCACATTCCGTGGTGAGAACGGCGGCCAATACCAGCAGGCCGCTCAAGGAATATGCCGTGATTGTGCGGCGTATTTAGCTGTGACGAAGGCCGGAAAATTCCGCTGCACGACCATAACTCTGTGGGTGAGTGGCACTAGGGTTGTCACGCCGAAACCTGTGGCATAACCCATCGGTTTGCCATCGCACATATCCCGGAGCCCGGAACACGAACACGCCGACAGTGGCTTTATTACGAGTCTATTGTTCCACCCCGGTCGCTTTTTCACGACCCACTTCACGGATCTGACACTCTACGGGCTGCGGCGTTATGGGCAACCGCTTCGTTACAGAGAGAAGTTGATGTCGCCGAACCCATCGGATGGCCGCTGTCCATCCCAGCCGAGGATACGGAAGGCCGTCAGGGATCGGCCGGGGTTCGGTGGCGGAGTCCACCGTACGACATCCGATTCGCTGATCATGCGGAATGCCATCTGCCGCAAAAGCTCGCGCGGGTTTCCGGTGGTGATCGGGTTCACGATGTTGACCCACTGCGAGCCGTTCCATTTCTCGATGGTGCCAGACACCACGGAGGTCACCACAAATCGCGTTCCTTGCTGCGGCGTGGCGACGGCGGCCCCCAGCAGATCGGTGTATTGAAACGCGATCGGCTGGGGACCCATCACACCGGCATTCACTCGAATGGTCGTGGATCGTTGGAGCTGGGGCCGGTTGACCACCGGGAAGAGGCTGCCTTCATTCCAGATCGCAGGCCCGCCGCCCGAAGCATTTCTCTCGAAGGTGTGCCGCCCGGCGAGCGTCAGCTCGGCTCCGGCGGCATTGTAGATCGCGCCGCCGCGGCCAGCGTCGGCCGAGGTCTGCCCGCTGCGGGCCGTGTTGCCGACAAACGCAACGTCGCGGACGACTGTCTTGCCCTGATTGAAGATCGCGCCGCCGCGCCCCGCCGCGCCGTCGGGCCCCTGGCTGGCAAAGCCCTCGAGCCGCAGGCCGGCCACCTCGAACGAGACATCCGGCAGCACATGGAAGGCGCGGAAGGCCTCCGCGGCAGACGCGGCGCTGGGCTTGAGCGTGATGCCGAGGTCACCCCCGCGGATTTTCAGGTTGTCGCGGATGACGAGGGCCGACGGGCCGGCGAGCGCCACGTCGTCGGCCGGAGGCACGACGAGCTCCCAGCGATCGTCCCGCTCGTCGTAGAGGTAATACGACGTGGGGGCGGGAAGTTCGGGCCGATCGAGTTCGATCGTCTGGCCGCGGAGGCTTGCATCGAACTCGATCGAGCTGATGAACCCGTCGTTCGCAAGCCGCACGAGGGTCGGCAGGCTTCCTATCCGGTTGGCGTTGAGATCGCGGACGATGCCCACGGAATCGACTTGAAACCGAGTCACGATCGCCACGCCGGCACTGTCCACGACGACAGGCCGCTCGGTCGCCTCGCCTTGCGCGGCCCGGATCGGATTGCCCAGGAACGTCGCGCCCGCGAAGTCGACCGCCACGGAGTAGCCGCCGGCCGCCGGCACCGGGATCTCGTAGCGGCCGAAGTTGTCGGTCGAGACGCGATAGACGCTGCCATCCGGTCCGGTTGCCACGATCGGCAGCCCCGACACCGGCTGGGACAGGCCCTGAAAAAACAGGCTCTGGAAGAAACTGCGGGACACGCCCTCGAGCACGACCACGTCGCCGCTGATGACCGGCCGCGTAAAGTCCACTCGCAGGTCGAACGTGGCTCCGGCCGCCGTGGGCGTCACGACCTGCCGGGCCGAGCTGCCCGCCGCGGGGGAGACGTAGTCGGGCAACTCGTAGATGATTGGCACCGCCTCACCACCGCCGAGCACCCCGGTGCCCGGCAGATCGAGGAACCAGCGGCCCTGTCTGTCGGAGATCGCCCGCGGCTCGATGCCGGCGTCCCAGATGCCATCGTCGTCGAGGTCGGCGAAGACTGGCACTCCCGCGCGGCCGCGAGTTATCGGGTTTGAATTCGAAATTGTTTTGAACAACGTCTCGGTGATGCGGCCTTCGATGTCGCGGACGACCCGGAACGGCCCGGCCGACTCGCCATAGACCGGAACGTACACGCCGTCGTCATCCACCTGGCCGTAGATCCAGAGATCGCCCGAGGGCAGGGCCGATGCATCCCAGTCGATGTCGATGGACCATGATCCGTCGGGGTTCACCGGCACCACGATGCCCGTGGCGGGGAGGAGCGTGCCGGCCAACGGCATCGCAAACTCCATCTCCCCGGGTTCGTCGAGCGAGTAGAAGAGCGAGGCGCGGACGCTGGTAAGCGAGAGATCGTTCACCCGGCCCGTCAGTCGCGTGGTCTGCGTGCCGGTGTCGATGCGGCCGGGGATTCCGGATCGCCCGGGCAGCGCTGGCGCATCGACCGACGATGGGCCGGGGGTGGAGGACAGCGGTGCCGCCGCGAAGGCCATCGCGGTGGGCGCAGCGAAGGCGCTTGGCTCAGCGAACGCAGCCGACCGCAGCGCCGGGCCGTTGTTGGCGTCCTCCAGGTCTTTCGTGCCGATCCACGAAAATCTGTCGGCCACGAAGTCATACTTCAGGCCGCGGGTGCCGCCGAGGATCTCGCCCCAGCCCATCACGTAGATCTCGGATTCGGTCTCGACGCCCGTCTTGTGCTGGAACTGGAAGCCCGCCCCGGCGATCTCCACGCCGCCGATGAAGGGGATCTCATCAGGAACCTGAAGCCGTGCCGTGCCCCGCATCAAGAGGCCGTCGGCCTCGCTGAAGCCCACGCGGCCCGTCGCCAGGAACACTCCGCCGAGGAACTGCGCGGACACGTCGCCGTAATAGATGTTGCGAGACCAGTCGAGGAGGATCACCGCCGTGCCCTCGGCGATCAGGCCGCGCCAGACCTGCTGGGTCGTCGTGCCCGTGTTGACCGCGCCGAAGTAGGCGTCGGCCTTGAGCCTCAGGCTGCCGGCATCGAGCGTGAACTCGCCGAAGAACTGCGCGATCCGTGCCGACCTGCCCAAGACCGTGACGTTCGCCCCCGCCATCAGGCCGATCCGGCCGGTGAGGCTCACCGCCGCCAGGTTGTCGAGGTTCCGGATGCTGCCCTCGAGGCTCGTGACGGAGAGCGGCGTGGAGGGGATCGGGATGCCGGCGTCGGAGAAGATGCCGACGCTGATCGAGGAGACGGCGCCGTTCACCAGCGAGAACGACCCGGTCGCGCCGACGCCCATCGGCAGCGTCACGCCGGCGGCGCCCGACACGCTCCACGACGTGGTTGTCTTCTGGAGGCTGATCACGACGTCGTCGAGCCTGAACGCCCCGAGGTCGAACCGCGACGCCCGGAACGTGCCGTTGCGGATCACCCAGTCGTTGTCGCGGATCAGCAGGCCTGGGGTTGTTCGCGTGCCGAGGTCGATGCCTACAGAGAAGACGTTCGTGAGACTGGCCGAACCGTAGATTCCCCACGACTCGGCGGCGCCATCGTAGGTGAAGCCCGCATCCTTGACGGCGACCTGGAGGTCGCCGATGCCGAAGCCCGTCGTGATCGCCGCGCTGGCGTAGGTCACGAGCCCGCGTTCGAGCCGGATGCCGGGGTCCGTCAGGCTCGTGCCGAGCGTAAGGGCGAATGTGTTGGTATCGACCGCGAGGCTCACCGCACCAAAGAGGGCGATCGAGTCGGCCTGCCGCTCGTAGCGCAGGCCGACGCTCGTGCCGACGGCCGCCGTGAACGTGACGTTTTCCAGGGAAAACCCTGCCACGAGCGACCCGCTGAAGGTCTCGATCTGCCCGTCCACGATCAGCAGGCCGGGGGCGGCGACGTCGATTTCGACGGCATTGCTTCCCGACTTCGCGCCGTCAAAATCGACCCGGGCCTTCCCGGCGAGCGCGAGACGGCCGGCCGCGGTGTCCGTCGCAGCCGTATACGCGATGCTGCCGCCGGTGAGCGAGAGCTGGAAGCCGCCGTCAAACTCGCCGTTGCCGTTCTCATCATCGAACAGCTCGCCTTCATCCCAGATCCCGTTGCGATCGGTGTCGGTGAAGGATTCGCCCCCGAAGCTCATCGCCGTGTCGGCGGCGACCGTGAACGACTGGAGCCGGCCATCCACGATGACCAGGCCCGGGCTGGGGAGGATGGAGAGATTGACGAAGTTCGTGTCGAACCGGGCGGTCGCCCGGCCCGAGAGCACGAGGCGGCTCGCCTGAGCGTCGTAGGAGGCCGAGAGGGCGCCCGTAATTTCGCTGGTCGCCTGCGTGGTGCCGTCGGCGAGCTGCCTGGTCTGGAGCGGAATGGAACCAGTCGCAATGAACGCGAACGACCGAATCGCGCCTTCCTGCCAGACGATGCCGGGCGCCGGCAGGCTGACCGCAAGCGAGGCACCGGCGACCGTGAGCACCGCGGAGCCTGAGAAGGAGATCCGATCGGGCTGCCGTGAGAAGACAAACGCGACCGACCGCAGATCGAGCGCGCCGCCGCCGATCACGAGCGAGCCGGTGTCGATCGTGCCCGTCAGCGCCGTGAGTGTTCCGGCGACGACGGTGATCGACGCCGACGCTCCAAACACCTTCGTCGTCGCGTTGGTTTCGCCCGTCTGGTTTGCCGAGGCGGGCAGCCGGAGCCCCACGCCACCGGCGAGCGCGAGCGTGTCGGTCGATGCGGTGTAGCCCGCCTGCATGCCGGTGAAGTCGATGATGGCGGTGCCAACCTCGATCTGGCCGGAGAGCGAGGTTGTGAACGAATCGAAGCGGCCGGCCTTCCATCGCAGATCGATGTCGGCGGCAGCCGACAGGGCACGCGTTGCCTCGGCCTCCGTGGTGATCAAGGCGGCACCCGCGAGCCGCAGGTTGCCATCGGCCTTCATCCATTCCACCCGCAGGTTCGAGAAGTCGATCCTGTAGGAGCCGACGTCGAAGGCGGCCGGCTCCACGACGCCCCTGAACCAACTGTCAGTCTCGCCAAAACCGAGATGGACGGTGATGGCGAGCGCGGGGATGGGCGTGGCGGTGTCGGTGGCCAGCGTGAGCGAGGTTGTTCCAGCGATCGCGATCGCCGCGCCGCCCGCCGCGGAGGGCGTGGCATAGCTGAAGGTCAGGCCATCGACCGCGAGGAGCGTGGAGTCGTCGAGGGCCAGTCCGCCCTCGAGCGACGCCGACAGCGACGTCACCTTCCCCTCCGCCAGCACGAGCCGGACGTTTCGCAGGCCGATGAACGTGCCATCCGCGTCGGGGCTTGTGAAGGTGAGCTTCAGGCCGTCGGTGCCGAAATCCGCGGCCTGCGTCAGCACGACACTCGTCCCGTCGGCCCCGAGCGACGCGATCGTCACCCCGGCCGGGATGCCGGGGCCGCCGACCTTCATGCCCACGGCAAGGCCGGTGGTCGATTCAAGCCCGGTGACGGTGGCGCTTCCCTTGGCCGTCGTGCCGACCCGTACGAGCGTCTTCGCATCGAGGCCGATCGTGAGCAGCTTCGAACTGCCGGTGAGGACGAGCTGCTCCGTGGCGGCATCGTAGGCCGCGGCGAGGGTGCCCACGTCGATCCGCTGGCCGGCGATGTCGAGGCTGCCGATGAGGGCGGCGTCGATGGAGGCCACGCGGCCGTCGCGGATCACGAGCCCTTGGTTTCGCAGATCGATCCCGACCCGGGCCCCGAGCACGTCGAGCGAGGTGCGGCCGGCCAGCCGAAACTCGCTCGGTGTGCCGAGATCCGCATCGGCGGCGACATACCGTACGGCCAGGTCGTCAACCTCGATCGCGCCGAAGCCCAGGTCGAGACTGCCTCCGAGCTTCAGGCCGAAGTCCTTGACCTTGACTCCGTCGAAGAGCAGCCCGGTGGTGGCATCCACCTGGAACGTGAGCGCCTGCTTGCCGCCGACCACCAGCCGGCCGCTCGCGGTGGAAAGTCCGGTCGTGCCGGGCAGGCCCACGTAGGGCTGGAACTCGTCGAGGAAGAACTCGAACGGCGACTTCTTGACGACGATGGCGTTGAAGTCACCGAGCACCAGCTTGAGCCCGAAGTCGGCGATGCGCCCCAGAAGCCCGGGCGATTCATCGAGGTCGAGCACGAGGGTCGAGCCGGTCGCGATGTCGTAGCCGATGGCGGTGGGAGGGGCATTCGGATCGGGCGGATTCCAGGCGCCGCCGCGATCGTCCACCTGCGTGCTCGCGCCGGGCAGGTCGATGATCGCGGCCGTTGCGACCGCCGGTGGGCCGGCGGGGACGAAGCCGGCGGGGAGATCGAACAAGTACGCACCATCGCGCCCGACGTTCATCGAGAGCGAACGCCCGTCCATGGCGGCGAGCGTGACGACGGCGTTCTTGCTGGGTCGCTCGCCTGTGTCGAACCGCCCGTTGCCATTGGTGTCGATGAACACCCGGCCGTACACGAGGTTGCCGGTGAGCGCGAGGCTGAAGTCGGCGGTCTGGGCCTCGGCCGTCTTCGCCACCGTGACGGTGGGCAGGGTGGGATTGGCGGCCGACCAGTTCGCCGCGCGGTAGGGCAAGGACGTCGGCAGATCGACCACCACGCGATAGTTGCGGCCCGCAGCGAGTTCGTAGAACGCATAATCGCCGGAGTCATTGGTGAAGGTGGAGGTCTCGCCCTCATCCAGCCGGCCGTTGCCGTTGGCGTCGACGAAGACCTTCAGGCCGGCGAGCGGAGAGATCCCATCCGGGATCTGCGGCGGATTCAGCCGCTCGCTCGATGAACCCGCCACGAACCCGACGGCGGTGGCGAATCGCGTCGGCTCGAGCGACGCGGGAGCGGCACCGTCGAACGTCGCCCGAAAGTCGAACGACACGCTGCCGCCGGCAGGGATCCGACTCGTCGCGAAGCCCCGATCCTGGATGACGTAGCGGTAGCCTCCGGGCAGCACCTCGACCGAGGCGACGCGTGCGTCAAGAGTGTCATTCACCAGCCCCGTCTCGAGCCGATACTGGGTGTCGAACGCCACCTTCCAGCCGACGGCCTCGGCTGATGAGGGGTTTTGTAGCGTGATCCTGCCGGTGAAGCCGTCCGACTGCGTTTCCAACTCAGTGAACGACGGCTGCAGCGGACCGGCCCACACCGGGGCCGTCACGCTGCCGGAGAGGTCGGGCGAGGGGACATAGCGGACGAGGTTCGTGAAGACCGGCGGATTCACGCCGTCGTTGATCACGGCGAACGCGTATTTCGCACCAGGCCCGAGCGACGTCTCCTGCCAGTCAATGGTGACGTTGATCGTCGAGTCGCCCGCGCCGAGGTTTCCAAGCGGGATACCCTGCGAAGAACTGCTGACAGGCTGGCCGTTGATCGCGGTGATCGGGACACTGGTCCCCGCGTCGAGCCCCGAGATTTGCCACTGCCACGCCTGCGTGGAGTCGGCGGTGGAGATGCTGCGGGCATGCTGCGTGGCCTCCGCCGATGCCTGAACTTCCGCGGGCAGTGAGGGAAGCCGGACGAGATTCGCGTCGATCGCGGCATCCGCCAGCCGCGGAATCCGGCCGAACGACACTCGCTCTCCCAGCTGCATCTCTGGCACCGCGTAGCTGCTGCCGTTGACCGACGTCGTGCCGGTCTGATCGGGGAGGAATGCTGCCGTGAAAACTTCTCCCGGGTTCGCCGCGGGTGAATCGATGACATCGACGACGGCCTTCCGGATCCAGAGTTCCTTGACTTTCGTGACCGGAAATCGACTCGTCCTCTCGTCGAATGACGCGGGATCCTCGGTCTCCGACCGAATGGTCACAAAGCCACCGTCCGGCCCCCTGCTGACCACTCCCCGTCTAACCACCGGTGTCTTGCTGCCACGCTCATCGAGATACAACACCTCAGTGCCGGGCGCGAATAGCGTCCCGTCGCCCTGGGCGGTGCTCAGGGCCCGGGCGAAGGCTTCACTGGGCAGGATCTGCTCGACGACCCACCACCTGCCGTCGCCTCCTTTCTGTACCAGCCATTGCTTCGAGGTGACGTCAGCCTCATCGATGAACTGGAGCGAGATGGTGGCGAGCGGAGATGCCAGGAGCGCGGGGCTTACTTCGAGCCGCAGCGTAGAGCGATTCGTGACGGCATCGACGGCCGAAGCGACGAGCGTGTCGGCTGGCTCGCCCACCTCGTTCACAAAGGCAATCTTCGGTCGGGCGAAATCAAACGTCGTGGCCACCTCCGGCGGGATGGGCTCCAGCGTCCATCGCTTGATGTCGACGAAGGTGAATTTTGTGACAGGGAACTTCTGCTGCGCCTGCGGCAGCAGGTAGTCCGCCAGTTTGCGCAGGGTGCTCACCCGGCCGCTGTCTATCACAAGCGATGTGGGGCGATCGACGCCATACCAGTCTGCAGCGCCAAAAATAATTCCATACTTGGCTGTTGAGTCAGCAGGAATTGCCATGTCCAACGTAAGGTCGGAGCTGCCAAAGATTCGGGCGAGTTCAAGCACCGTCGCGTACATCTCTGAGGATGTGACCCCGAAGCCGAAAAGGCTAGGGAGCCGTTCCTTAGTCACGACGTCGTTTCTGCTCAACACCTGCCTCTGACCACCATCGAAGAACTTCTTGACGAGTGCCTCCTCCTGGCGCACGTCAAAAACAGCGGGCGTGTTGAACCGTACGACGGGCTTCACGACGAGCGATGCGCCGAGATCTAGATCGCCGAACGTCCGCGACGCGTTGGCCGTGAAGGTAGCTTGGCCCTGTTCGGTGAGCGAACCATTGGCCGCGAAGTCGGTGGACTGCGTGACGAACGGGAAGATGCGAAACGACACCGTGCCGCGACGGATTCCGAAACCGTCGGGCTCACTTAGGTTCACGGTTGCCGGCGACGTGCCCAGGCCACGTTCCTCGAAGAGATCCCAGCCGCGGTCCCTCCATTCGCGGCCCAAAAGCAACTGATAGAGTTGGGGCAGGCCGACCGACTGGGATGCGAGCGAGCCATTGGCGCCGAACCCGGAGATGAGACTCGGATCAAGCCGGCCAAGAGATCGCGTCGAGCCACCGGCAATCTCGAGAGAGTACTCAACGTCGTCCACCGTCAAAAACGGCATGGTCACCGTGAGGCTCTTCGCGTGAGCGCTGGCCGGGGTGTCCCGCACCAAGGCCGCGATGTCGAGTGTCGCTTCGACCGTTTTTTCCGCCGCCCGTACGGAGGTGTTTATTTGGTCGTCGTTCTCGTCAATCGCCGACTCAGCGGCTTGAAAGACTTTGTCCGCGCCGGAGTACGGCCAAATAAACGACTCGTTTGTGAAGTCGTAGCCAGCATTAAGAGGAATGAGCCCCCAAATGTTAGTAGAGACCCCAAGCCGCTCATCCCCCTTCCCGCCTTCGGCACGCGGGTCATTGAAATAGGCGACACTTACATTCCAGGGGTATAAACCGGTCAAAAGCGAAGGGTACGCCCATCCGGAGCCAACGAACGCAAACCGCTCGCCACCGAAACTGGCCCTCGCATCGATCGATATATTGAGAACCGGAACAAGCCCTAAGGCCCCGATATACACGGTACCATCCAAGGTTCCGTAGTACTTATTGTTTGCCCAGTCGAGGCGCAATGCGGCATCAAAAAAAACGTCGTAATGGAGCGCACCAAGAGGTGATGTTCCCCCTACCCACCAGGTGCTATGCCTCTGTTCGAACGTGCCCGCCGTAGGAAAGTAGTCGGGGATTGTGGCTACTAGACGGAGGTTGCCGTCGATCTCCATGCCGGCCCGGTCGCCGACGACTTTTCCATAGGCATGGGCGATGTAGTCTCCTGTCCCAAAATCGAGGCTGATCTGCCCCCTGAACACGATGTTTGCGGGCGAGTCGAGGTTTTCGACCGTTGCCTCGAGTCCGGCGAGAAAAAGGCTTGTGCCAGGAATCTGGAGCCGCTCGCCTCTGATAAGTTCGTACTTTGAATCGCCGACCCCGCCCTGCCGTTCGAGGGAGGTGTACGCGTCGTATAGCAGGGTCACGGTCTTCAGCGTGCCGGAGTCGTAGACGAAAGCGATTTTGACATCGAGATTTTTTCCATCACCCGCCGGAAGGCTCGCCCACTGGATGCGCGGCACGATCGTGATCGTGTTGGCGTCTGTCTGCTGCGACTCGAGCACCACTTCCTTCAGCCCGATCCAGCCGAGCCGGGCGTCGGTCAGGGCCACGCTGAAATCCCGCAGCACGAAGCCACCGTCGTAGACGATGACTGCCGGGGTCTCCCGCGTCCCGAGGCCGAGCGAGGCCTCGAACGGGGCCGCCATGGTCACGTTGCCGAAGACCGCCCAGGCAGACTGCGTCCGCTCGGTGCCGGAGTTGTCGGTGAACGTGCGGCTGGCCTGGTAGGTAAGCCCAGCGGGAGCCGACTTTACGTGCACGCCCCCGAGATTGAAATCGGACGTCACCGCGATATCTACCGTGGCGATCGCGCCATTCACGAGCGACACGCCGGGCCGCGTGATCGAGCCGTCCGCAGCGACCTCGCCGAGGGCGAGCGACACGCTGCTGCTGCCGAACGTCGCGGTACCGCTGCCGGCTACCGCGATCAGCGAGGTCGAGGCGGTGGCGTCGTAGCGGAAGACGACGCCGTCGGATGCGACCGTGAGACCGTCGAGCGTCATCTCGCCGGAAACCTTGCCCGAGAGTTTCTCGACCCGGCCCCCGGCGATCCGCAGGCCGGCCCGCTCCGCCGTCGTGGCCGGCAGCACGAGCGCGGCGGTGCCCTTGCCGGCCGCATCGAGCATCGCCGTGCCCACGAACTCGAAGCCTTCTTCGATGTACGTGGCGGAGGCCGCCACCGTCACCGTGGCGCCGGCCACATTGATGACGCCATCGAGCCGGGCGTTCAAGCTGGCGATCTGCCCACGGGTGTTGATGCCGAGCCCGCCCTGCTCACGCGGCAGGGCAAGCGTCACCGACGTGCCGCCCTCCATCGCGTAGGTCGCCTGGCCCACCAGGCGGATCAGGCGGGCCGTCGAGTCGTAGGCGATGTCAACTCCCGAGACCGTGAGCGTGCCACCGGCAGCGGCCACCGCGCCGATGTTGATCTTCGCGCCGTCGCCGCCCAATCGCACCTCGCCGGCCACGATCGAGAGGCCGTCGGCACCGAGCGAAAGCTGGAGCGGATCGTTGCCGCCGATCGTGAGCGCGGCCGCGCCCCGCAGCATGAGCGTTTCCGAGGCCGCGGCGTAGATCACGGTCATCCCTGCCACGTCGAGCCGGGCCTCGCCGATCGTGATCGTGCCTGCGACCCCGGCCGCGAGGGATTCAAGCCGGCCGTTCTTGATGACGAGGCCGGGGGCTGACGGCGGCTGCGCTCCCAGCCCGCCCAGCGCGAGCGTGATCGCGTTGTCTCCCACGGTCAGGTGGGCGTCACCGCCGACCCGGATCTCGCCGGAGCTGCGGGAGTAGCGGGCGAAGAGGCCGGTCACGAGCATGTTTGCCCCGCCGACGTCGAACAGGTTTGGCGCCGTGATGTCCGGATTGCCGAGGTCGATGCCGGCCTTGAACTCGGCGTCGAGCGACTCCACGCTGCCGGCGGAAATGACGAGCCCGTCACCAGCCAGCCGGAAGGTCGCCGAACTGCGGCCGAACGCGAGCGTGCCTGTGCCCTGCACGGCGAGCCGCTCGGGGTTCGCACCCGTCGCGGCGACATACGTCACTGCGACACGCGAGAGGCCAAGGCTCGCGCCGGCGACCTCGACCCTGCCGTCGATCTCCGCCGTCAGGGAACTGATCGCGCCATTCTCGATCACGAGCCCGGACGTTTCCGGCGCGGCCGCGTTTCGCAGCAGATCGAGCCGGGCGGTGGATTCACCGACGGTGATCGCCGCAGCGCCCACAAGCTGGAGACGGTCAGCGGCCGCGGCATAGTCCACTTCGAGCGCGGTGGCCGAGACGCTCGCCCCGGCCACCTGGAGAAACCCAGTGAACGACGCCTGCAGCGAATCGATCTCACCGGACTTTACGACCAGGCCCTGGTCGAAGAGCGTGATCGTGGACTGGCCTGAGACGAGGTCGAGAAACGAAAACTCGACGTCTGCGGCTCCCAGCATCTGGAGCGTGTCGGTGGCGGCCGTGTAGCTCACAGACAGGTCATCGAGCCGCATCGAGCCGTTCGCGATCGCAAAGCCACCGGAGAGCGTGGGTGCAAGGCGGTCGAGCGCGCCCGTCGAGAGCACGAGCCCGGGCGTCGCCGCGGTGCCGAACGAAGCCGACACGCTGCGGCCGGCGAAGGCGAGGGTGGATGCTCCGGACACCTCGAGCGTGCGACCGACCGTGTCATAGGCCACGCTCAAGCCAGCCGCCGCGAACGTTGCGCCGGCGACGCGGAAGTCGGTGGCGACCGTCCCGGACACGCCGGTGAGCGAGATGCCCTCGGAATCGATCCGCACGGCATTGTCGGCACCGACATCCACGGAGAAGCCGGCCAGCGCGGTTGTCGAGAGCCGGCCCTGCGTGGCGAGCCGGGCATCGCTCGTCGAGCCGCCGTTCGGATTCTCGAACCGGAGGCTCGACGCGGCGAAGGAGAACCCATCGACGGCGAACGCCGTGCCCGCGATCGTCGCGCCTCCGCCGAGCAGGTCGGCGATGGAATAGGAGGCGACGGTCGCCTGAGACCAGAGCGGCAGGCTGCCGTTGCTTTGGATTGCTGCCGCGGTGCCCCTGAAATCAAAGGCGGCCGTGGATGCATCGACGGCGACGTCGCCTGAGAGCGTGACAAGTGGGCGGAAGGCCTCGCCCCCAGTCGGCTTGAAGCCGACGTCCACCGCGCCGCTAGTGGCAACCCAGAGCTCGCCGTCCTGCACGAGGTCGCCGCGAAACATCAGCCCCGCGACGTCGATGTCGGCCGCGAGCAGCTGCCGGGTCTCGAGCGACTCAAGCTGCAGCGAAGACCGGCGTTCCCGGCGCGAGGGCCGACGCCGCCCGGTGGCAGGCCGGGAACCGCTCCGAAACATCCTCCACGAGCTAGCCTTCATGTTTCAGACTACGGTCGCCTAAGCCGTCAGTAATGGAAGGCAGAATGGACACTTTCACGAGTTTAGGTCCAGGTACGGGGACGGCAGAGAATTGGTTCAGAAAAACAGCCCTTTTGAGGGGGGCGCCCTGGTGGCGATCGCACATTGAGCCGCAGAAACGATCTGGGGCGGTCGTAACGGGGCTCGAGACGCGGCCTAACGCGGTGACGCCGCGATCTGCTGGTAAATCGGCACGAACGGCTGTCCCGGCTTACGCAGCCGACGACAACGTCCGTCGATCCGGCCCGGTGGCCGCTTGCCGAAGTGCCATGGGCCGACCTATCCTTTCGTAAGCGGACAAGCGCGATCGCTTGGCAGGACCACCCGGGGATCACCGCCACCTGCGGAAGGGCTCGTAAACCCGCAGACTGAGCAGCATTTCGCTGGTCGCGAACGACGTGCTGACTGCCGTGGATGCGACCGGCGTGCCGTTGCCGATGAGTTGGAGCGTCGAGTTACCCGGGCCGACCGAGTAGAAGCGGTACCCGAGGTCGAGGGTGATCCGTTCGTTAAAGGCGTAGAGTACGCCGCCACCGGCCTGCCAGGCGAACGCGGTCATCGTGGAGCCGATGATGACGTCGTTTCCGAAGGAGATGGACGGGTTTACTCCGTAACCACCGGCTCCGATACCGCCACCACCGTAGATCCCGAGCCGGTCGGTGAAGGAAAAGTCCCGCCATGCGTTGGCCATGGTCGACCAGTTATCGGTGATCTGCAGGGACGCAGAAATTCCAGGCAAAACCTCTCTGGAGGTACCGAAGTTGTCGCGGTAGCGGCCCTCAAACTCGAGCCGCAGCTGCCCACGATCACGAGCAAAGGCCACGCCAGCGGCGCCGCCAGCGGTAAAGAGGTTCCCATTCATGATGGGTTGGCCGGGCTCGCTGGGCTCGCCGGGATCGGCGGGTTCGTAATAGATCAGCGTGCCCCACGACGCGCCGACGATCGGGGCGAGATAGAACCGGTTTTCATTGGCGAAGAGCAAGGAATCCTCGCCGCGGACGGAGGCCGCGCACGAGGCGAGGGCGGCGACGACAACGATCCGGGTGAGGCCGTGCATGGACATGTCCGCTCCTCGTGAGCTGAGCAAAGACCAGAAAAACATCCTGCGGGAGGCATCCATGCCGCCGCGTCCGACATGGAAGGGGGGATCGTCTGGTCCACCTGACAGTCTGGATGCTTGGCAGCGTTGCCGGCCACCGTCGGCATAACCGGCAGCGCCGGCCGTGGAAAAGCCGGCGGAGCCCCCAGGGATTGCCCGCGATCCAACGCCAGCCCGCGCTGCCCCGACGCGGCGGGAACCAACTGATCATGAGGAGCAACATCCGGGGCTGGCTGGGTTGTGACCTGCCCCCCTTCAACGAGGCCACTTCGGGAGCGACAATTCCGGGTGGCCGCAACCACGGGAGGGCGAGAGATGCCGCGAGGGAAGACGGAGCAGACGGAGGAGATTGACCTGCCCCCCTTAAACGAGGCCACTCCGGGAGCGATAATCCTGGGTGGCCGTAACCGAGGGAGGGCAAGAAATGCCACGAGGAAAGGCGGAGCAAGCGGAGGTCATCATCCCCAAGCTCCGAGAG
>CAMCYH010000056.1 GCA_945883745.1 Candidatus Kuenenia stuttgartensis | reverse complement strand
CATCCCCACCTTCCTCCGGCTTAACGCCGGCGGTCTCTCTAGAGTCCCCGGCTTTACCCGCTGGCAACTAGAGACAAGGGTTTCGCTCGTTAAGCGACTTAACGCGACATCTCACGACACGAGCTGACGACAGCCATGCAGCACCTGTGCACGTTGTACCCGAAGGCCTGGCTCGGCTTTCACCGAGTTAATCCGTGCATGTCAAGACTAGGATAAGGTTCTTCGCGTAGCCTCGAATTAAGCCACATCCTCCACCGCTTGTGTGAGCCCCCGTCAATTTCTTTGAGTTTCAGCCTTGCGACCATACTCCCCAGGCGGAGCACTTAACACTTTCGCTACGACTGGAAGGCTATGGAGGACCCTCCAATCAAGTGCTCATCGTTTACAGCTAAGACTACCGGGGTATCTAATCCCGTTTGCTACCTTAGCTTTCGTGCCTCAGCGTCAGAAGAGACCCAGTAAGCCGCCTTCGCCACCGGTGTTCCTCAAGATATCAACGCATTTCACCGCTCCACCTTGAGTTCCGCTTACCTCTGTCTCCCTCGAGCACGGTAGTTTTGAATGCAATTCCTCGGTTGAGCCGAGGGCTTTCACACCCAACTTTCCGCGCAGCCTACGCACCCTTTAAGCCCAGTAATTCCGAGTAACGTTTGTACGGTTCGTCTTACCGCGGCTGCTGGCACGAACTTAGCCCGTACTTCCTCCTAAAATAGGTCAAGCAAAGGGGAGAACCCCCCTGCATTTCCTCCTCTACGACAGCGGTTTACAACCCGAGGGCCTTCATCCCGCACGCGGCGTCGCTCGGTCAGGCTTTCGCCCATTGCCGAAGATTCTCGACTGCAGCCACCCGTAGGTGTCTGGGCAGTGTCTCAGTCCCAATGACGCGGGTCATGCTCTCACACCCGCTACCCATCGTTGCCTTGGTAGGCCGTTACCCCACCAACAAGCTAATAGGATGCAGGCCCCTCCCCAGGTGGAATCACACCTTTGGTCCGGAGACATTATTCGGTATTACCTGCAGTTTCCCGCAGCTATCCCGAACCCGGGGGTAGGTACCTACACATTACTGTCCCTTTCGCCGCTGTCCCCGTATTGCTACGGTTCTCGCTCGACTTGCATGCCTAATCCACGCCGCCAACGTTCACTCTGAGCCAGAATCAAACCCTTCAATTGATTGGATCGTCAGGCCGGGAAGGTTACCCTTTCCGACAGTGATTCGTCCGGAATCTCTGAAGAGATTCGATCTAACTTTAATTTTTGGTTCCCATCAGGCTACCAAGCCATACCGCTCGAAAGCGGATGCCTATGGCCACCAGATGGTGCCGGTCACGATCGCGTGCCGGCCGAAACCGAAAGAGATCGAACTGCCAAATTGTCAAAGATCATGCCACTGAAAGCACGTTTCCGTGCCGTTCAGCGGAGCCTTGAAATGTAGCAGTCCGACGCGGGGAGTCAACAGGCTAGGAAACGAAATTTTCGCCCGGGTCTCCGTGGCCTATTTTTCGGCTCCAAGCGTGACCGGAATGTCCAACTGGTGCCCCTCCCGCTGGACGGAAATGAGCACCCTGTCACCCGGATTTTTCGATTCGACCGCGGACAAAAAATCATCGGCTGTCTTCACCGAATCCCCGCCGACCGCGACGATCAGATCGGCGCCGGAACGGTCCACCCGTTCGAATTCCGCGACAAACGGCCCCTGCCGGCGTCGCTCACGCACGATGCGAAATCCTCGCATTCCCGCTCGTTCCGCGGGACCATCAGGCACCAGTGCCGCCACGAGAAGGCCGCGGTCGGTTTGGTAGACACGCGAAATACCCGCCTCCGGCCGAATAACGCGGCCCCGCTCGATCAGTTGCGGCACGATGCGGGCCATCGTGCCCACCGGGATCGCAAACCCAACACCCGAACTCTGGCCGGTGCGGCTGGCAATCGCCGTGTTCATGCCGATGAGCAGGCCTTCACTATCCAAAAGAGGCCCACCGGAATTGCCTGGATTGATGGCGGCGTCGGTCTGGATGATCGACTTGATCGTGCGCCCGGAGCGGGCGGGCAGCGACCGGTTGAGACTTGAAATAATACCGGTGGTGAGCGTTCGCTCGAGGCCGAAGGGGTTCCCGATCGCAAAGACACGCTGCCCCACGCGGAGGTCAGCCGAGGTGCCGAAGACCGCCGGGAACAGGAGTTCCGCCGGTGCATCAACTTTGAGCACCGCGACGTCTGTCGGCGGATCGACGCCGACCACCGCCGCGGTGTGCGATGAACCGTCGAAAAGCATCACCTCGATTTCCTCTACCCCATCAACGACGTGGAAATTTGTGAGAACGTGCCCCTGTCTATCAACCACGATTCCAGACCCGGCACCATCGGAAGGGACCTCGAGGAGAAAGAGTCCGCGGGCGACTCTTGCCTTGGTATTGATGTTCACCACGCTGCGATTCACCGCCTCGTACACGGTGATGTTCGTCTGCTCCTCGGCGCTGAATGTTCGTCCGGCAGCCGTTGCGGCCGCCGCCAGACCGGGCCTAGGCATGGCCATTTGAGCCCGACACTCTCCCCACGCAGAAAGAGTGGTGGCGATGAATACCGCGGCAAAACAACCGATCCGAGAGAGACTCCACAGCATGACGCTTTCTCCGACCCGTTTCTCCGGTCGCTCATGCGAGCTCCACGGTCCGCGCGAGTATTCCCGGTTCCCGACGCAGATCCAAGCCCGAGTTGAGGCCTGCCGTCGCCAGATGCCGGCCTGCCGAGCCCATTCCACGGGCCCAAAAACCCCATGAACCCCGCAAATACCGACGTTGGCGTGCCCTCGCCCGGCAAATATGCTTGCGATAGCAGGCGGAAAGCCGGCTCTTTTAGAACGACCCTGATTGGAGGGATCATGTCGGCCCGTGTCATGACGAAAGCGGTGATGGCGTCTCTGCCTTGTATTCTCCTCGCTGCGACGCTGATGGCGGCAGACGATCAACCACCGGTCGCTGTCTCGTTTGTGGAGAGTTCCCGCAGCGACGCCTTGATTCCACCGGTGACGGCGGTCGGCCTCCGCTCTGCAGCGGCCATCACTCCGGCTGAGCCCGCCGCAACCGAGGTGCTGGTGCTGTTTGACACGTCCGCGAGCCAGACGGGCCCCTTTCGGGTTCAGGCTGAAGAAGTGCTCCGCGGTGTACTCACGCAGGGGAGAGCAGGCGACCGCTTCTGTCTTTCAGCGATCGACGTAACCTGCTCCCCGCTCGCAGACGGCTTCGTCGAATCGAACGCCGACGCCATTCAAGAGGCCCTCCTCGCCCTCAGCGAGCGGACGCCTCTCGGAACCACCGATATGGCCGGAGCCGTGACCCAGGCCGCGGCCCTTTTCACCGACTCCCCCCGGCCCCGGTCAATCATCTACATCGGCGACGGCCCCGGCGTTACCGGCATCGAGCCCCAGGTGCTGTATCAGGTCACGGAACTGCTTCGGACCCGGCGGGTCTCGTTCTCGGCCGTCGGGGTCGGACCGCAGGTCAACTGGCCATGTCTGGCGGCAATTGCCAACGCGACCGGCGGCATGCTGCTCGTGCCTGGTGAGTCTGATTCACCCCGCGATGCCGGGAGCCGCATCGGCCGCCTCGCCGTCGAGCCGGTCTGGTGGCCGGAGAATGCCGTCTTTTCAGGATCGGATTCAGATTCTCACCTCCTGACCCTCCCGGTGCGCATGCCGCCGCTGCGGGCCGATCGCGACGCGGTGGTGCTGGTCGAAGACGCCCTCGACGGCGGCTCGCTCACCATCACGCTCATCCCGTCACAGGTAACGCCTTCGGCCGACGGCAAGGGAGTCGCCGCCAGCAGCCCGACAAAGGTCGCCATCCCGGCGTCCGCGCCACTGCCAGAAAATGCCTATTTGGAGGAGCTTGTTCGCAATGCCGCTCCGACAGGAGGGATCTTCCTGCCGCTCCTCGGACGAGAAGGTCTCGATGTGGCTAAGGCAGTCATTCGCAACGAAGCTTCCTCACTGGCGTCCCTTTCGAAGCAGGCGGAATCGGCCGGGGCTCACGGCTCGGCCTTTCGACTGGCCACGGCGGCCTTGCGTCGCGACCCCGATAACGTAGAGGCCACGCTCGTTCAGTCTGTCGCGATGAAGCGGCTTCAGGAGCCTTTCGCCGACGACGCCGACGACGCTCCTCCCGCCGCCGAATCGATCGAGAACCTTCCTCCGCCGCAGGCCGATGCCGCGTTACCGGCACCCCGCTCTCCGAATGCGAGCGTTGACGACGGTGTCTCGGACGATCTGGCCGATTTGGCGGCGATGCAAAAAGTCCGGTCCCAGGCTTTGCAACAGGACACGGCCGTACGGCTCCGTGCGATCCGCAAACTGATGACGACCGACCCCGATACGGCACGCATCCAGCTCAAAGAACTGCAGCGGGAAATTCGTGGCTCCGATGACCTCGATTCCGCTGCCCGGGATCGTCTCGATCGGCAAATCGAAATCAGCATTCGGGAATCGGTGGTCCGCTCCCGTGAGAAGCTGGAATGCGATCTGGCCGCAGAACGTCGCCGCGCGATCGGTCGAGAACGCATGCGGCTCAACAACGAATTGCTCCGTCGTGAGGAGCGAATCGTGCAACTCGTGGCCCGGTACAACGCGCTCATCGAGCAGGGCATACGGATCGGATACAACCGGCCGGAACGGTACCCCACGATTCTCGGTGACAACACCGGTTTCTACGCCACGGCGATTCGGGAGAACCAGCCGCCCACGACCGTCTTCACGGAGGCGGAGCGACGACCGGCTGAGCAGCTCGGTGAAGAGGCGCCCGACCTCTACGCCAACTATCCGGTGCCGATGCCGGCCCGCGTGATCGGGCGGATGGCGCCGATCGAGGCCCGGATTCACGACCACGTCGCCGAAAACTGGAGGACGCGTCGTGACCACGAACGGGGCTTCATGGATGCCATGCATTTGGTCGATGTTGCCGCCATCCCGTTCCCCGACGAGCCGCCTGTTTATTACCCCAGCGCCGACCGCTGGCGGGAGATGACCGAGAAGCGTGCGAAGTACAAAAACGTCGATCTGCAGAATCGCTCTCCCAACGAGGAGAAGATTTACGACGCCTTGGAAAAGCCGATCGAGCCGCTCGAGTTCACGGAAACCCCACTTCGCGACGTGATTGCCCAACTGCAGGACTCGCAGGGGATTCCGCTTCTCCCCGACACCCGCGCACTCGAGGACTTTGGCGTTGATCTCGACACGCCCATCACCGGGCAAACGGTTCCCGGAGCATCGCTTCGTTCCGCACTCAAGCGGCTCCTCGAACCGGTCGACCTCACGTACCTGGTGCAGGACGATGTCATGCTCATCACCACAAAAGACAAGGCGGCAGAAAATCTCATTCTCAAGGTGTACCCCGTCGGAGACCTCGTGATCCCGGTCTCGCCAATCTCCGGTGCGGGTGCCGCCGGTCTCGGCGGTGGCGTGGGCGGTGGCGGTGTCGGGGCCGGCATGGGTGGCATGGGCATGGGGGGTGGCGGCATGGGAGGTGGCATGGGCGGCGGCATGTTCCAGGTCGCCGATGCCCGTGAACGCACCGCCGCCGACAAGGGTTCGGCGGCTGCCGAGCGGATGGCGGCCGTTCCCTCGCGTGACGTTGCTGCCGACATTGTGCTTCCTGCCTCAATCGTCGAGTCGGATGATCTGCGGAAGGCCATCACGAGCTACCTTGATGATGGTGGTGGTGACCTTGCCACCAAACTCGCCCGCATCCGCGCTACGGCGGCGGACCTTGGGCGACAGCAGCGATTCAACCGCGCGGCCGACCTGCTTTCTGCGACGATCGCCGCCGGTCATGCCGAGCCCTGGATGTATGAGGCTCTGGCGATCGCCATGGAAGCCGACGGACGACCACGAGAAGATGTCGAACGCGCTCTGCTCTCGGCGGCTGACTTTGCGGCTGCTCCGCATGAACTTCTGTCACTGGCCAATCATCTCGCGAGGCTCGGCTCCACTTCCATGGCGTTTCGGTTATGCCGCGGCGCCGTGGCTCTCGATTCAGCCAACCGTGAGGCCTATGCATTGGCGATGGCTTTGGCGGTAAAGATGGATGACCCATTGGCGTTGCAATGGGCCTGTGCCGGAGTGTTGCGACATACATGGCCTGCGAACCAGCAGGACCTTGCCGCCCGCGCCTCCCGCCTGGCCAAGGCGACCGTGGAAAAACTGCGTTCCGCCGGCGACGCATCGGCAGCCGACGCATTCCAGGCGGCCATCGACGAGGCCCTTGTCCGGGACGTGGTCTTCGAAATCACCTGGAACGGAGATGCCGACATCGACCTGCTCGTGGAGGAACCCAGTGGCATGATCTGTTCGCCGGCGATGCCCCGCTCGAATGGTGGCGGCACTCTCCTGGCCGACACCGACGTCGCCGGCAACACGCCGAACGCCACGCAACGCGAGCAATACGTGGCGACCGAAGCCTTTCCGGGCACCTACCGCATGCTGCTGCGACGGGCTGCCGGCACGGTTGCTGCTGGCACGATCACGGCTGAATTGGTACTGCACAAGGGCACGCCGCGAGAGCAGACGATTCGTCGACAGGTGCCGCTGGGCGCGGACGAACTGATGCTGACTGTCGAGGTGCCCGACGGCCGACGCCGCGAACCCTTGTTCGATGCCCAGGTCGCACAAGATGCGGCCGTGCAGGTCGACGTCGGCCGCGCCATCCTGGCCCAGCAATTGGCTGCCATGAGCAACCCCGCCGCGGAGGCCTCGCTTTCCCAGAGCCGTGGCCAAGCACCGGCGCAGGCGGGTGGCCTGCCTTTCTTCGGTGGCAATGCCGTCGGCTACCAGCCGGTGATCCAATACCTCAACGACGAAACACGCCTGCAGGGGGTGGCCGTGGTGTCATCCGACCGCCGCTACGTGCGGGTAAACATGATGCCGTTCTTCTCCGGTGTCGGACAGGTACTGCAGTTCAATACGGTGTCCGGCGGCGGTGGTGGTGGCGGTGGCATGGGTGGTGGTGGAATGGGCGGCGGCGGTATGGGTGGTGGTGGCATGGGCGGCGGCGGTATGGGTGGTGGTGGCATGGGCGGTGGCGGTATGGGTGGTGGTGGCATGGGTGGCCAGCAGGGCGGTATGGGTGGTGGTGGCATGGGCGGCGGCATGATGTAGCGGAGCCCAACGATGCCAACCTTCGGAGTCATCCTTGCTGCGGCGGGCCAAAGCAGCCGGTTCAACGACGCCAACTACAAAAAGCCCTTTGCACCGCTGGCGGGCCGTGCTGTTTGGCTGCATTCGGCCGAGAAATTTCTCGAACGCGAAGACGTCAAGCAGGTCGTGATCGTTGTCGCTCCCGAAGACAAAGAAGCGTTCCTGGAAAAATTTGGGGCGAATCTGGCCTTCATGGCCGTGACGCTTGCCGAGGGCGGCAGGCATCGTGCGGAATCGGTTCGTAATGGTTTGGAAAAACTTGGGCCTGAGATCGACATGGTCGCGATCCACGACGCCGCCCGCCCCTGCATCGCGCAGGTGTGGATTGATCGGGTGTTCGAGGCGGGCACCGAGACGGGTGCTGCGATTTTGGCGGTTCCCGTAGCCGGCACACTCAAGCGGGTCGGCTCCGATTCCGTGATCACGGAGACGGTCGATCGCACCGGCCTCTGGGAGGCGCAGACGCCGCAGGTCTTTTCCCGCGCCGTGCTCGAGAAGGCGTACGCGGCTACGCGCGGCCAGCCCACCGACGAGGCGCAGGCGGTCGAATCGATCGGTCAGCGAGTACGCGTCGTACAAGGGTCGCCGATCAATCTTAAAATTACGTCCCGCGAAGACCTCAAACTTGCCGAGCAGGCGCTCAAGGCACTCCCTGCCCCGAAGTTCTCTGGCCCGGCACACCCCTTCGCCGGCGACGACCTGTGGCGATAAGCATGCCCACTGACCTCCTCTCCGACTTCGAGGCCCGCGGCCTCGTCCACCAGACCACCGATGCCGCTGCACTGCGCGAATGGCTCGCCACACCGGGCCGCCGCGTCTACGCCGGCTTCGATCCGACGGCCGACAGCCTCCATGTGGGGCATCTCGTCGCGCTCGTGCTCCTGCGCCGCGTCGCCGCCGCCGGTCACGAACCGGTCGCCGTGCTGGGCGGAGCCACCGGCATGATCGGTGACCCAAGCGGCCGCAGCGAGGAGCGCAACCTCCTCTCGCCCGCAGAGCTCGCCGCCAACGTTGCCGGCGTCGAGCGGCAGATCCGTGGCATCCTTGAGAGCACCGGCCAGCGGGTGCACGTCGTCAACAATGCCGACTGGATGCGGGGCGTCGGCTACCTCGAATTCCTGCGGGACGTCGGCAAGCACGTGCCGCTCTCGCAAATGCTCGCCAAGGATTCGGTGAAGAGCCGACTCGACCGCGACGGCGGTCTTTCCTACACCGAGTTCAGCTACATGCTCCTGCAGTCGTGGGACTTCGTTCATCTCTCCGACGTGCTCGACTGCCGAGTGCAGATCGGCGGCAGCGACCAGTGGGGCAACATTACGGCCGGCATCGAGCTCGGCCGGCGGCTGCGGTCTCGCGACCTGCACGGCATCACCTGCCCGCTGCTCACAAAGGCCGACGGTACGAAGATGGGCAAGACGGCAGCCGGTGCGATCTGGCTCGACCCACAACGCACGAGCCCCTACGCCTTCTATCAATACTGGATCAACCTCGACGACGACGATGCCGGCCGCTGCCTTGCCAGGCTT
Source organism: Candidatus Kuenenia stuttgartensis (assembly GCA_945883745.1). Taxonomy (GTDB): domain Bacteria; phylum Planctomycetota; class Planctomycetia; order Pirellulales; family UBA1268; genus CACORA01. Next base: position 11,619 of record CAMCYH010000056.1, on the reverse strand, counting down.
ACCGACCTTGCGCCGGAGGAACTCGCCGCGTATGGCGAGAAGCGGGCCGCCAATCCCGCCGCCCGCGAAACGCAGAAGCGGCTCGCCGAAGAGTTGACCCGTCTGGTTCATGGCGAAGTCGGGCTGATCACGGCCCGGCAGGCTACGGAGATTTTCTTCGGCGCGGAAATTCGTGACCTCGACGACGCGGCCCTCCGCGAGATTTTCGCCGATGTGCCAAGCCACGAGTTTTCTAGGGCGAGTCTCGAAGGCGAGGGGCTGCCGCTCATCGAGGCACTCGAGGCGACGGGGCTGGCCGCCAGCCGCGGCGCCGCCCGCCGCACGATCGAGCAGGGGGGCGGCTACGTCAACAATCGCCGCGTGTCGGATGCCGCGTATCGTCTCACACCGCGCGATCTCGCCGGTGGGTCGACGCTGGTGCTCCGCTCCGGAAAAAAATCCTACGCGCTCGCCCGCTTCCAGTAGGTCAGGCTCCAGCCATATGAAAGCGGTTGATTCAGACCAATCGGTCTGCTGCAGGCCCCCGGGCTCACGCCTGGGGCTTCGTGGTGGAACTCGCGTGTAACTCATTTCTTCAACCACCATTCACTCTTCACCCCCCCCTCCATGCTCCGTCGCCACACCATCATCTGCCTGCTCATGAGCCTTGCGGCGGCGTCACTTTCCGCCCGCGGCGACGACCTTCCCCCCGCCGGCCGCACCGTGGGCCTCGAAGACCGCCTCAAGGCCGGTCTGCGGGCCCAACTCCCCGCGGAGGAAGACTTCATCGAGAAGGTCGTGTTGCTCGTGCGGACGGGCAAGTTACCGGGCAAACTCGTCGACTCGACCTACATCTGGGCGATCGAGCGACGGAAGGAGTATCCGTTTCCCGCCTTCGAAAAGGCGTTGCGACTGCAGGCCGACAAAATCGGCGTGAGACTGTAGCGGACGCGGCAATCAACGCCACCCAGGCCCCCGGGCTCGCGCCCGGCGCTGGGTGGAGGATGGCACTGCCCGCCTCGAGGGCGGGCCTACGAGAGCGACCGGATGGTCGCCAAGCTAGCCGCCAGGCGCAAGCCGGCGGGATGCCGCACCAGCAACGGAGCAAGCCCACGGGATGACGCACCAGCCAACGCCGCTGCTCGCACCCGGGGCTGGCTGGTAATGCCTGGTCTATAGAAGTTCGAAAATCCTGGGGTCGGCGAGCGAGTTGGCGATACACCGGGCCCCGGGAAATTCGTGCCGGCGACTGTGGCCTCCCGGCACGGCGACAGCAACCGCACCGGCGGCGACGGCCGCCGCGCAGCCGGTCGCCGAGTCTTCGAACACGAGCATCCGCCCCGGCTCCACGCCCAGCCGCCGGGCGGCTGTTTCGTAGATCTCGGGATGCGGCTTGCCGTGCGTGACATCGGCGCTCGTGAGCACGAAACCAAACCGGTCAAGCAGGCCGACCCGAGCGAGCACGTCATGGGCGAAGTCGGGCCCGCTGCTCGTGGCGACGCCCCGCGGCAGACCGCGCTCCACGAGATCCTCGACAAGCGCCACCGCCCCCGGCATCGGCGCGAGCCGCGAGTCGAGCAGGCCCTGAAAAATCTGCTTCGTCTCGGCAGCGAGCGTCTCAATCGTGTCGGAGAGACGGTGCCAGTCGATCATGATTTGCAGCGCCACTTTCTGCGGCCGGCCCATCATCGCGTCGAGCAAGTCGCCATCGAACGTGTGGCCGCGGCGGCGGAGCATCTCCGTGCCGACATGCTGATAGAGGTCTTCCGTGTTGACGAGCAACCCGTCGAGATCAAAAACGACCGCATCGATGGCCCTGCCTTCGTTTTTTGGCACAGGGTGAGTCCTACGGAGTTATTCGGTACACAGCATAGTGATCATTCGCATGGACCCGCTCCACCCCCGGGCCGTCCAGCCCCAGAATGTCAGCCGCCACGAGCGCATGGTCGGCAGCATACTTTTTCGCCACGGTGAGGAGATGCTCGCGACCCAGAGTGGCTGCGTCAGTCTCCATGCCTTTGATGCCGCCACCGCTTGAAAAACAGTCGACGAGCCGCTGCCGCCAATCGATGATCGATTGCGGCGCCTGCGGAATGTTTTTCCAGTTCACCACCTCCGCGCGGCCCGTCCGCCAGACGAAACTGCCGGCCCGGCGGGGCACGATAAAGCAGGCGTCGGCGGGAGTGTTGCCCGCCACCCAGCCGCAGATCTCCCGCCAGGCGTCGGCCTGCATGAACTTGTCGGCCCGCGGCACCACCTCCCGCCCCGGCAGCGGCCAGTGGCGGCTTTCATTTCCCAGATCGATCGCCAAAAGCAGCAGCACCGCCCACCGCACCGCAGCCGCCGAGCCAAAGAGCTTTTCCAGCACGCGTGCCTCGGCAAGGATCGTCGCCGCCCCGATCGCCAGGGCAAGCGGCGCCAGACCGTCACTGAGCCGAAACCAGTAAAACTTGAGCAGCCCATAGGCCAGATCGGCATTCACGGCCTCTGTGAAAGCGATCGCATAACCTGCAAGTGAAATCGCCAGCGCCGCGAGTGCGAAGCCATGCAGCCGGCGTCGAGCGGCGGTCTCCGGCAGGTGCTTCGCGATCAGCCAGGAGACGAATACCGCCAGCAGATGGCGGGCAATCATGCCAGCAGCGAAGGTCCGTGGCAGAAGATGATGCGGCAGTCGCTCAGTCACATAGATCCGCGTCGCCGCAGCCCGCACCGCCGGGTCGACACCAAACGAGAGCATCATTGCCGGCCAGAGTCCGATCATCGCGAGCGCGATGCCGATTACCAGAGGCACCACCGGCATCCACAGGCGTCGCTCGAACGCCAGCCGCTCGATCACCAGCGCGATCATCCCCCAGCCGCCGACGAGAGGGTGCACGGCAGTCGCCGCCCCGAGCGTTACCCACGCGGCGGCCCACCGGTCGCGGGCGATCTCGCCCGCCGCCCAGAGCACACCCGCCCAGGCAAACACCTTCGCCTCGCAGCCCCCGATCATCCACTCGCCCGCGGCCGTGGTATGCCGCAAGGCGAGCGAAAATACGGCCGCCGCCAGAAGCCGCGATTCCATTGAACCGAGCGTGGCCCGAGCCGCATGCACGAAGCCCAAAGCAAGCGCCAGCCAGCCGGCGACGCGACCGATCCAGGCCGCCTGCGGCAGCGGCACCGCCGCAGCAACCGGCCCGATCACCAGCGTGAAGAGCCCGTGGGCCTCCGGCGAGTCGAGGAAGAAGTCATTCGCCGCCCACGAGCGATCGTAGTCGTGGCGTGCCCGGGTGAGGTAGTGCGCCTCATTGACGTCGGGCGTGGGCCAGGCACCGGCGGCCGCAAACAGCAGGAAGACGACAAGCAGTTCCATGAGCCGCTCCGCAACGCCGCCCGCAGCCGCTGGTGTGTGCTCTCTTTCACCCGACATGGCCCGGCCCTATAACGTCGCTCGTCACTTTTGAGTCGCCTCGAAGAGGATACCGTTTGAGGCGTCGCCTCGACGAGATTCGGAGTCCGCCATCATGCCTGACCGTTCGAGCTCACGGGCCGCCGCACTCCGCCGCAGTGTGCGGGAGGCAACGATCGTGATCCCCGGAGCACCGATTGCACTGGCGGCACGGCTCATCGAGCGGGAGGGCTTCGCAGCCGCCTATCTTTCGGGCGCGGCCCTGTCGGCCGGTGTGTTTGGCGTGCCCGACATCGGCATCGTCTCGCTCGACCAACTTGTCGAGCAGACGCGGGTGATCGCCGCCGCCACATCGCTTCCGCTCATCGTCGATGCCGATACGGGCTTCGGTGGCCCCGACGCCGTGGCCGAGTGTGTGCTGAGACTGGAGGAGGCCGGGGCCGCCGCCATCCAGCTCGAAGACCAGCGGTGGCCGAAGCGGTGCGGACATCTGCCCGGAAAGGAAATTGTCGACGCAGCCGAGATGTGCGCGAAGATCGCGGCCGCCCGCCGGGCCTGCCGCGACCCCGACACCCTCATCATCGGCCGCAGCGACGCCCGCGGCGTGACCGATTTCGACGACTGTCTCACTCGGCTCGCGGCCTATCGCGATGCCGGTGCCGACTGGCTCTTCCCCGAGGGGCTCACCTCCCGTGACGAGTTTGCCCGCGTCGGCCGCGAACTCGGGGGCGACGACGGCACGCCACTCCTGGCCAACATGACGGAATTCGGCAGGAGCCCTCTCATCTCGGTCAACGATCTGGCCGAGATGGGCTTCGCAGCCGTGCTCTTTCCCGTCACGCTCCTGCGGCTGGCGATGAAGGCCATGGAGGTGGGCCTCGGCATTCTCAGCGACGAAGGCACGCAGGAGAGCCTTCTCGATCTCATGCAGACGCGGCAAGAACTGTACGACTTGCTCGACTACGATCCCAGCCACCCCGAAGCCCATCTGCCGGAGCCGCACCGCTCATGACCGCCCCCGCACCACAGGCCGATTCGTTTTCCAAGGGCCTTGCTGGCATCGTGGCCGGCCGCACTGCCATCTCGTCGCTGGAGGGTGACCTTCGCTACCGTGGCTACTCGATCGAGCCGCTCGCCCTTGCAGGCGACTTCGAGGAGACGGCCTACCTGCTGCTGCACGGCGAACTGCCGAACGGCGGCCAACTGGCGGGCTTCTCGGCGCGCATCTCAGCCGCGGCCCGATCGCTCGATCCGGCGGTCATCGATGTGCTTGCTCGGCTGGCGAAGGCCGCCCCCGATGCCTCACCCATGGACGCCCTCCGCACCGTCGTGAGCGTGCTTGGCCAGATCGAACGCGACGAGGCCCCCGGATCCCGCCAGCAGCTTCTCGCGCAGGCCGAGCGGCTCCTTGGGCAGGTGCCGGCCGCCCTTGCGGCGTGGATTGATCTCTCGGCGGGCCGGCCCGTGGCTGCCTGGCCTGACGGGCCGATCGCGGCAGCACTGCTCGCCCGCCTCACCGGCCGCACGCCTCCCGACGCCCATATTCGCGTCTTCGGCACCACGCTCGTGCTCTACGCCGAACACGAATTCAATGCCTCGACGTTCGCCGCCCGTACGGTCGTCTCGACAGGATCTGACATGCATTCCGGCATCACCGCGGCGATCGGGGCCCTGAAGGGTCCGCTGCACGGCGGCGCCAATGAGCAGGTTCTCGCCCAGCTCGCCGAGATCGGCTCGGTCGACAAGGCCGATGCCTGGGTGGCGGAACAGTTTGCCACCAAACGGGTGGTGATGGGCTTCGGCCACCGCGTCTACAAGGATGGAGACGTGCGTGCGAAGCTCCTCGGCCGGCTCTGCCGCGACATGGTGGCGGGCGACGCCGCGGCTGAGGCACTCGAGGCCCTCGCCGCCCGGATGGAGTCGCTCATGCTCGACCGGAAGAATCTCCGCCCCAATCTCGACTGGCCGGCCGCCCGCGTCTATCACGCTCTCGGCCTGCCCATCTGCGTATTCACGCCGATCTTCGTGGTCGCCCGCATGAGCGGCTGGACAGCCCACATCATCGAGCAGGTAGGCGACAACCGCCTCATCCGACCGATGTCGCTCTACACGGGCCCCGCCCCACGCGACTACCTGCCCATCACCGGGCGGTGATCGCCTGGCCGAGTTCCGCCGCCGGGCGACTGCTCGACTGCTGGGCGGCTGGAGCCGGAACGGGCTTGACCACCGGCTCGACGATCACCTGCACAGTCACTGGTGGCACCGCATTCTCACCGAGGTCGGTCGTGATCTTGAGCTGTCGCTCGACCTTGCCGGCCACGTCACCCGCCTGAAACGTCACGGGCAGAATGTGCACCTTGGAAGGCGTCGTCTTCGGCTCGCACGACAGGCAGCCATCGGGACAGACGACCCCGGTTACCGAGAAGGGCCGATTGGCTCGCACGACAACGTTCTTTGTCACACTCGCGCCGGGTTCTACGACGCCAAGCGCCAACAGCTGCGGGCTGACCGTCACCGCCGCCACGACGCGGCCCTCCACGTCCATCGGGATCTGCGTCGCAACAGGATCGTTGGTGACCAGAATGAGTTGTCCGTTCACGTAGCCCGCCGCGGTCTCCTGCTTGAGCTTTGCCACGAGGTCATATCGCGTCTGCGAACCCGAGCGGGCCGGGGCGGACAGCTGCACTTCAAAGTTTGGATTGGCACTGCGGACGTCCTTGATCTCCCACTGGGAATTTCCCGAGCGGGTGACCCGCACGCTCCGTTCAGCTCCCTTACCGAGGTCGACGTTGCCGAAATCAATGAACGATGGCTCAAACATGACGTCGCCGCGAATGTTGCCGGCCACGCGCAGCTGCACCTCGGCAAAGAAGGGCTTGTCGAAGGTGACGGTCAGCGTCGCCCCCTTCTGGCCGAGGAACCGGTCGGTGTTGAAGTGGGCGAGCACCTCGCTCGTCTCGTGCGTCTTCACGAGACTCTTCGACACGGTCGGTGTCGTGCAGCCGCAGCTGGTCCGCACGCCCGTGACATGAACGTCTTCCTTGTAGATGTTGCGAAAGGTAAAGCGGTACTCCGCCTTCGAGCCCTTGGCAACAGTGCCAAAGTTGTGGCTCGTGACCGTGAACATCTTCTGGGCCCATTCCTGGGCCGAGACTGGTGCCGGGAGAGAAGCAAGCGAGGCGACGAGGGCCGCGGCAGAAAAACGGGCGGCGGCCATTGTTCGGGAAGTGAACATGCGATCAAGACCTGAAGTGAAGGGGGGGCCTGCCGTCGCTACAAAGTCTATCTACGGCAGAAGGAAACGGCATACGGCGAACAGACGGAACTGGGCGACCAGAGTCAGTACGCCTCGGGTCATCCGCCTCGTAAGTATTCCGTGCGGCAAGTGTCGAGGGGTGCCCCAGGGGGTATTTTGGGGCAGAAATTCATGATTTTCGTCGGCACGACCGATAGAGACGGCGAAGTTTCCTATACTCTGACGGGGCTCCCACAAATCGGGGAGCCGACGATTCTGGCGACGACCGGGCCGCCGGAGTTCCCTCGGGGGCGTACTGGTTTCGACCGGATGGCAAGAGGTTCAGATTGCGTGTCGTGGTTGGTCGGCTGGCCACGTTAAAAGTCGACCAAGCTTCAATTGCCGAAGCTCAGTTTGCTCTGGCTGCTTAGTTAAGTAGCCCCGTGCGATGGCCCCAGTCGGAAGGGCCTCCCAAACGGTTGCCAAATCCGACTCGCCCCGTTTCACCGCCTGGCACGGGCGGGGCTAAAAAAGTTCCGGGCTGGTGGAAGACGCACCCTGTCGGCCGGGGGCGCTGCCACGAGATCCAAATCGACCGGATACACACGTAGACGTCTGGGCTGAAACATCACGGGACGCGGGTTCGATTCCCGCCGCCTCCAGTCCTCAGGGCGGCAGGGGCATCCATGGCCCCTGCCGCCTTTCTCGCTTCCACAAGGAAGCCGCAGGGCGCAAGCCCGCGGGACAGCGATGACGTCGGCTGCCGCGTCAGCCCGCCGGCTTGCGCCTGGCGGCTATGTGGGGAACGGCACCCCGGGCCTGTGGCGGATCATCCCGACATTGCTACGTGCACGACCAGCCGGGCTTGGGCTGCGGGTGGACTTGCGGCGACACCTCACTCAGCCGCTTCCGCTCCTTGACGATGTCGTCGCCGTGCAGCAGATCGATGGCGACGTCGAAGGTGACGCTCGCATGCGGCTCGATCGGCACGACCCGTCCCTGCGATTCCTCGTACGACCGGGGATTGGGGAAATTCGTGCCCGGCTCGAGGCCCGTCACATAGCCGTCGGCCAGTCCCCCCTGATTTTTCCAGACCGTGAAGCAGGGCAGCTCAGCGGCCCGCCAGGAAAGTTTTACGGCCTGGGAACGGTCGGCTGCGACAAGCATCGCGGCCGCCCGTCCAGCGGCGTCAGGCCGCAGCGACATGAAGTGCACCTGCTCGCCCCGGCCGGGCTGTGGGGCGACGTAGCGATTCCATGTCGGCACGTCAGCGGCTGAGCCGGCATCCCGCGGCGCGATCTCCGCGGCATCCACCACGAGCTCAGCCCCCGCACCCAACCATGGCGGCCCAAAGTTGACATGATAAAGCATCTGCATGGTGGCCGGTTTGTCGGAACCGTTTTCGATGATGTCAGTCCACGCTACCCCTGGTTGATCAGCATGGACGGTGAGCGACGTCGTCATCCGGAGATCGTGAATCAGAAAACGTGTCTCAGCCACACGCCCCGCCAGCACGACCGTCCCCGCATCGTCATCGAGTGTGACGACGACGTCGTGGGCGGGCCGATTGGCAATCCGGCCATGCAGCCCGTGGACGAGCCGGCCAGCGGCGTCGAAGTCCGGGGCACCGTTGCTCACCAGGCCACAGCGGGCAACGAGCTCGTCAAAGCCGTCGAGCCAACCCAGTCCCGACGGCTCCGCTAGCGGCACAAACCGCGGATGCACCGGCCCCGCGACCGGAGACTGCCAGCCGACCTCAACCTTGCCGCTCACGATCTTCCAGATGCCGAGGCCGCGATCGGGGAGGATGAACACACGCGTCGAGCCTGCGACGAGTTCCACCAGGAGCACGCCCTCTTGCAATCCGCCGCGCAACCGACGGGCCGTTACCGCGAGCGGGCCGAGCGATTCCGAGACCTCATCGTTGATCAAAACAGTTTTACGGGGCATCGTGTCCTCCTTGCTGGCCTCCAGTGTAGCGAGGCGACTCCTTCCGTTTGACAGGCCGAAGCCTGCCAAACTCTGATACCCGGTATGACAAAACCAATCGCTGTCGTACTGGCCGCCGGAAAAGGAACGCGGATGGGGGGTGACCTGCCCAAGGTCCTCTTCGAGGCCCACGGAAAGCCGCTTGTACGGTGGGTGCTCGAGGCGCTTGCGCAGGCGGGCGTCAGTGATCGGATCGTCGTGATCGGCTATCGCGGCGAGATGGTGGAACAGGCCCTGACGGGCATGGCCGGCGTGTCGTTCGCCGTGCAGCGGGAGCAGCGGGGCACGGGCGATGCGGTCGCCGCGGCAGCCGATGTCATTCGTGAACGGGTCGCCCACGATCCCCCCGACAGCCGGCGGCCGGTTGTCATCGTCTGTGGGGATTCACCGATGCTCCGCCCGGAGAGCGTGACGGGGCTGCTGCAGCAGTTTCACGATCAGTCAGTGTCGTGCCTGCTCGGTACCGCCGTCACCGACGACCCCGCCGGCCTCGGCCGCATCGTCCGCGACGCGGCCGGACGGTTTGTAAAAATTGTGGAACAGAAAGACGCCACCGCGGCGGAGCAGGCGATCCGCGAGGTCAACATGAGCACCTACGTTTTCGAGGCCCGCGACTTGCTCCACGCACTCGCCCGTCTCAGGCCCGACAATGCCGCTGGTGAGTACTACATCACCGACTGCCCCGGCATGCTCCTGACCGAGGGCCACCCGGTGGACGCCGTGGCCTGCCTCGACCAGAGCGAGACGCTCTCCGTGAATACCCCCGCACAACTCGCGGCCGTGGCCGCGGCCTTGAAGAACCGGGAATCCACCGTCAAAGTGCCGTCATGAACGACCTCAAGATCTTCAGTGGCCTGGCCAATCAGCCGCTCGCGCAGGACATCTGCCGCTACCTCAATCTGCCGATGGGGAAGATCTCATTGGGGCGGTTCCCCGACGGTGAGATCTCCTGCAAGATCGACGAAGACGTCCGTGGCCGCGACGTCTTCATCGTGCAGCCCACCTGCCCGCCCGTGAACGAGCACATCATGGAGTTGCTCGTCATGATCGACAGCTTCAAGCGGGCCAGTTCCTATCGGCTCACGGCAGTGATCCCCTACTTCGGCTACGCCCGGCAGGACCGCAAGGACGCCGGTCGCGTGCCGATCACGGCCAAACTCGTCGCCAATCTCATCACCCGGGCCGGGGCCGATCGCGTGCTGGCGATGGACCTTCACGCTGCCCAGATCCAGGGCTTCTTCGACGTGCCGGTCGATCACCTCTACGCCGCCCCAGTGCTCAACAATTATTTCCAGTCGATGGACCTGCCCCATGACGAACTCGTCGTCGTGGCGGCCGACGCCGGAAGCATCAAGCGGGCGCTCGGGCATGCCACTCGGCTCAACGTGCCCCTGGCGATCGTCGACAAGCGGCGTGTGAGCGCCGAGACGACCAAGAGCGCCAACGTCATCGGGGCCAGCGTCGCGGGGAAGACCGCGCTGATGTTTGACGACATGATCAGCACGGCCGGCTCAATCTGCTCGGCGGCCGATGTGATTCACGCACACGGTGCAAAGGCGATCTACGCGGCCGCCACCCACGGCGTGCTCGTCGGGCCGGCCATCGAGCGGCTCAAGGCGGCCCCCTTCAAGGGAATCGTGCTGACCGACTCGATCCCGCTTGCCGATGACAAGGCCTTGCCGAATGTCACCGTCCTTTCAGCCGCCAGCCTCCTCGGGCAGGCGATCAAGCGGATCCATCGCAACGAGTCGGTCTCGATGATGTTTCAGTGAGCATCACAAGGGCGCAGCATGACAGACGGCTACCTGGGGATTGACGTCGGCACGCAGGGACTGTCGGTGATCTTTACCGACACCGACCTGAAGATCCTGGCGACGGGCGAGGGCTCTTATGAGATGGTGCCCGGCCTGGGAGCGGAATGCTTCGAGCAGCAGCCTGCCGATTGGGAGAGGGCGGTCGCGGGGGCCATGGCCGCCCTGCGGAAGAAACTCGCGGCGGAAGGCATCGAGATGCAGGTGCGAGCGATCGGCATTTCTGGCCAGATGCACGGCGCGGTGATGGCCGATGCCGCCGGAGAGCCACTCGGATCGGCCCGGCTCTGGTGCGACGGCCGCAACGAGTCTGAAGGGCACGAACTCACGGAACAGCTCGGTGTAAAGTGCCCCAAGCGGATGACGGCGGTTCGCTGGCTGTGGACGATTCGCCACCAGCCGGAAAAGGCGGCGCGAGCGGCCCACCTGACGACGCCGGCCGGCTGGATCGCACAGCGGCTGACCGGGCAATGGCTGCTCGGGATCGGCGACGCAGCCGGGATGTTTCCGATCGATCAGGCCACGCTCACCTACGACGCGAAACGTGCCGCTGCCTTCGATCGAATCGCCAACGACGCGGCGGCCCATGCGCTGCCAGGAGTCGGTCTGCCGGGCATTCGTACGCTTTTGCCACATGTGCGACGGGCGGGCGAGGATGGCGGCGCACTCGATGCCCGCGGTGCCGCGTTGCTTCGTCTGCCAGCGGGCATTCCTGTAGCGCCAGCGGAAGGCGACCAGCCGGCCGCGCTGGCCGGCTCGCTGATCGCCGCGCCGGGCCAGGTATCGATGAGCTTCGGCACGAGTGTCGTCGCGAATTCCGTGGGCGATCGTCCCTTCGCCGGCATTGCGCGGGCCATCGATCACTTCTGCGCCCCGGACGGTCGACCGATCAACATGGTCTGGCTTCGAAATGGCACGACCGCCATGAACATGGTGGTGAACATGTTTGGTGGTGACTTCGCCGTGATCATGCCGCAGGTGCTGGCCGCGGACGATGATTGTGGCGGGCTGCTCGCTCTCCCCTTCATGGACGATGAACCGGGCCTCGGCGTGTCGCAGGGGGGCACGGCCCTGGTGATCGGGCTCAACGACACGTCTGCCTCGGCCGGCAACGCCGTCAAGGCGATGCTGTTGGCGACGATCTTCAACCTCCGGCTTGGCAGCGAGGAACTCGACAGGCAGGGCTACCCACGAACCGAGATCATTCTCTCGGGCGG
>CAMCYH010000055.1 GCA_945883745.1 Candidatus Kuenenia stuttgartensis | reverse complement strand
CCGCTGACCTTCATCACCGGCTACTACGGAATGAACTTCGACACGCATTCCCCGTGGAACATGCCGCTGTTGCATTTCCGCTATGGGGCGCTGGTGGCCAACGGAATGATGCTTGCCACGACGGTGGGCATGGTGGTGCTTTTCTGGCGCCGCGGCTGGCTCCGCCGCTGGCACTAAAGAGCATCCCGGGTCGCTGGAGCGACGGCCTGACGAACTGAGAAACGTAGGCGCGAGGGTCGGCGAACGCTCGAGGAGCGTTGGGCGTATCCTCGCCCAGCGACGAGACTTTTGCCGCCCTCGAGCCGGCGATACACGCAGGCCGGATGTGATCTAGCGGTCCTTGGACAGCGCACTCTTGCGTCAGTACACGCCGACCGTCGTCGTGGCGGCGAGGGCGCGGAAGGGGCGGACGCCGCTGATGCCGTCCCAGGGGTACTTCGCGTAGGGTAGTTCCCGCTCCCCCTCATCCCGTTCGAGGAAGCCGGGGATGAAGGTTTCCTTCGTGAGTGTCGTGAGACGAACCCGGCCGGTGCCGCCGTACGGGACGACATCGTCAGGATTGTCGAAGTCGACCACCTCGATCACGGCGCGTGGCTGTGGCGCATAGTAGGCGATCGTGTAGCCGTCGGCCGGCACGACCGGCCGGCTCGCCGCCAGGCCCATGAGCGTGTTGCCATACGTGGGCGTCATGAAGGCACCGTCGAGGAGTTCCTCGACCGCGAAGCGGGTCCACTGCGGCGTGAACTCGGTGCCGCCCGAAAAGATCCCCGTGATTCCCGCCTTGCCGATCGTCGTGCCCTTCTTTTCGAGCGCGAGGGCGAGCGCCTCGAGCAGCTTCGGCGTCGTGAACATGCAGCGGATGTCGTGGCCCGCCTCGAGGATCGTGATCGCCTGGTCGATGCAGTGCTGCTTGTAGGCCTCCAGATGCTCCATCCAACCCTTTTGGATGAGCTTGATGACCCAGCGGGGATCGAGATCGACGCAGAAGCAGATGCCGCCGCGATACTGGGCGAGGTGCTCGATCGAGAGCCGCAGCCGTCGTGGCCCCGACGGCCCGAGCATCAGCCAATTGGCCCCCTTCGGGAAATACTGTTCAGGCAGCGTATCACTGAACATCTCATAGTCGGTGCGGAAGTCACGAGAGTTGTACCGTGACTTCGGAATGCCGGTCGTGCCACCGGTCTCGAAGACATAGGCCGGCTGGTCGGCCAGGCCCTTCGGCACCCAGCGACGGATCGGGCCGCCCCGGAGCCACTCGTCTTCGAACGGTGGAAACTTCTTGAGATCGTCGAATCCCTTGATCTCCGTGAGCGGGTTGAACGTCAACGACTTTGCATACTCGAGCCAGAATGGGCAGCCGGTCGACTCGTGGAAGTGCCAGGCGACCGTTTCAACAGTATGGGCATCGAGCCGTTCGCGGGCTGCTCGCACCGCATCGTCCGTGGCGACATCGAAAATGGGTGAGGGTGACGTGGCGGGCGACGTGGCCATCCGTGCGGACTCCTGTGGTGCAGATGAAGGTAATTCAACCTCCAGCAGTCGTGCCCGGCTGCTGGGGTGGGGCGGCCAACTGGCCGAAGAGTTGGAGCACGCCGTTGAAATGGGCGAGCCGAGGGCCGTAGCGGTCGATGAATTCGCCCAGGGCGTATTCGCTATCGACGTAATCCTCGGCGTTGTCAAACGCCTCGCGGGCCACATTCGCGAGAAACTCCGTATGGACCTTGGCAAGCGACTCGGCCGCGTGGCGGCAGGAGACGGCCAGCTCCGGATTGGCATCCCGCCAGGCCTTCAGTTCGGCATTCCGCTGCCGTTGCTGCTGCGAAACCTGGTTGAGCAATTCGGTCAGCAATTCGCAGGTCTTGTGCTGCAGCACCACCATGTCGCGCAGCAGTCGCGTCGCCTCGCCGGGGTCACCTGTCAGCGCCGTCGGCTGGGCTGCCGCAGCCGCGGCAGCCGAGATGTCGATTTGAGTCGTATACGGCCGCCCGTCGCTCATGAACTTCCTCGTTGATAGGACCACACCATCGTAGGCTGCTCGGCCGCTGGTTTCCATCAATCGCATCGCCGCAGGCCATCCTTTCGGCACAGGCGGCAAGGTTTTCGCAGTTTCAGCCGCGGTCATACCGATCGGGTCGTGGCTGGCAAGGCTCGGCGACGCGGCCATGGGCTGCTCAAGTGCCAGCCGGGAACGCCCGATGGATGGGCTGAGACAGCCGCAGGGAAGCGGCTCGACCATTGGCTGGCAGGGACGACCGGCGACCGGGCCGGCGGGGTGTCTTTCATGGAGCAGCAGACGCAGGGGGCGACGGCCTTCGGGTTTTTGACGGCCGTCGATTCACCCGCGCATGGTGTGTTCGGTGGATATCTTCTGGTGGATGCCATCGGGCGACCGCTCGAGTTTCACTGCACGGCACCGGTGAAGGTGTCGCGGGCCCAGCAGATTCTGTACGGCGCGTCGCTGCCGGGGCACCTGCATGGTCAGCAGATCGGGGCGGCCCTGCTTGCCGAGGGGTCGGTGATTCCTGCCGTGGTGCTCACCGACCACGACGCCATGCTTGCCGTCCGGCCACACACGTCGCTGCCCGTAGCTCTCGTCCGGCGGCGGGACGAGGCTGTCGAGCCCCCGCCCGGAGCGTTCGCGATGGGAGAGGTGTGTGTAAGCCCTCATGTCAGCGACGTGGCCGCTGCGGAAGCGTTGCGGCAGCGGCTGGAACATCTCGGCGCGTCCGTCGACCTGACGGAGCCGTTCGAGCGGATCCGAGCCGCGATCGAGGAAGCGCAGCGTCACTAAGGCCGGGCGGAGGGAAGCGGTCATGCTGGAACCCTGCGGCAGAGCCGCCGTTCGCTCGATCGCCGCGGCCGACCTGATGCTTGCGACCGGCGGGATCACCAGCCAGATCGTGCCCGCGATCGCTCCGGTCCAGGCCGTACGGTTTCCCCTGGATCAGGTGCGGCCTGCCGTGCTGCGGGTACCGCTGCTCGACACGCGGCCGCGTGTCAGCAGCCACCGGTTCCCGAGACCCACCGATCCTGTGCCGAAACCCCTCCCCCCCCGAGTCGTCGTGCAGCCGACGGCGGCGGCTGATCGCCAGGCCGACACGATCGACGACCTGCAGCGGAACCCCGATGTCGCGGGGCAGCGGCGGCGAACGCGGATCGCGCCGCCGGGCGATGTCGTCAAGCTTTCGGAGCGGCTATTTTTCGTCCTTCAGCCCGACCTCGAGACAACCCTTCAGGCGAGCCATCTCGAATTTCCACGGGAGCCATTTCCGTTTCAGCTCGACGGCATGGCCTTCCTCATGCCCCGCCACGGCGCAATCCTGGCCGACGAAATGGGGCTCGGGAAGTCGATGCAGGCGATCTCGTCGCTGCGGCTCTTGGTGCGAAGCGGGCAGGCGCGGCGGGTGCTCGTCGTCTGCCCGAAAGGCCTCGTCTCCAATTGGGCCCGTGAACTCGCCGACTGGGCGCCGGAGTTGCTCGTGGCGGTGATCGAGGGGGATCCCGCCCGGCGGCGGTGGCAATGGACGCTGCCCGACGTGCCGGTGAAGGTGGCCAACTACGAGGCCGTAGTTCGTGACCGCGAGATGATCGAGGAATTGGGCCTGTCGTTCGATCTCGTGGTCCTCGACGAGGCCCAGCGAATCAAGAACCGCTCGAGCAACACCCATCGAGCCGTTGCCGATCTGCGACGTGGCCGCAGCTGGGCCCTCACCGGCACCCCGGTGGAAAACTCGGCCGAGGACCTCGTCGCCCTCTTCGACTTCGTCGCGCCGGGGCACGTCAACGACCGCATGGCGCCGAAAGTGCTGGGCGCTGCCGCAGCCGACTACGTGCTGCGGCGAACGAAGGACAAGGTGCTCACCGAGATGCCGCCGCGGATGAACCGCGACGAGCGGATCGAACTCACCCCCGAGCAGCGGGAGACCTATCGCCGGGCTGAGGAGGAGGGAGTCTTGCGGCTGTCGGCGCTCGGGCCGGAGGCGACGATCCAAAACGTGTTTGAGCTCGTGCTGCGGCTCAAGCAGATCTGCAACTTCGATCCGCCGACGGGTGAGAGTGCGAAGCTCGACTGCCTCGTCGCGGAGCTCGAGGAGGTGCAGGCCAGCGGGAAGAAGGCGCTCGTCTTCAGCCAGTGGGTGGAGACACTCGGGCGGCTCGAAGGGAAACTGGCTCGGTTCGGAGCCTTGCCGTACCACGGCGGCATGTCGACGACCGCCCGCGACGAGGCCATTCACCGCTTCAAACACGAGCGGCAGCACTCGGTGCTGCTCCTTTCCTACGGCGCCGGGGCGGTCGGGCTGAACCTGCAGTTTTCGCAGTATGTCTTCCTGTTCGATCGCTGGTGGAACCCCGCCATCGAGGATCAGGCGATCAATCGCGCCCACCGCATCGGTGCCGCCGGGGCGGTCACGGTCACGCGATTTCTCTCGGCCGATACCATCGAGGAACGGATCGACGAGGTGCTCCGCCGCAAGCGGGATCTCTCCGAACTGATCCTTTCGCAGGCCGAGGCTCCGGCGGCCAGCGGCCTCACCGCCGCCGATCTCTTCGCGCTCTTTCGGCTTCCGGCTCCGGGCCGCGCGGCGGCCTGAGGCAATCGACACGCCTCATCCCGCTGCCCACCGGGCGGACGATGCTGCAAGCCGGCTCACGTCGGCGACGCCGTCGTCGCGGGCGATCCAGACACGTGTGCCATCGGTCGGAGAAATCCGCTGCCCGCCGGTGAACGAGCCGAAGGCCGGGAGCACAAGCGTGGCAGACTCGGCCACGAAGCACCGGTCGGCGATCCGGTCGCCGCTCGGCGAGCGGATCGATACCGTGGGGTGGAGGTGGCCACCGATCGTGAAGAGGTCGCGGCGAGCGGTTGTGATGGGGGTGGCCGGCTCGTGGACGAAGTGCAAGGGCGGCTCATCAAGGACGGGGAGGACCGCGTCGATGCCCAACGACGCCGGGATCGTGCCGAGCGGTCGGTCATGGTTGCCGAGCACGAGCACGACCTCGGTGCCTGGCAGGCCGGCCCGCATCGTCGCAAACTCGGCCTGCACCTGCTCGGTGCAGCCTGCCCGCGCGTGAAAGAGATCGCCCAGCACGAGCAGCCGGCGCACCGCATGCCGCGTGACGAGATCCGCGAGCCGGGCCAGGTCACGTTGGGCCGAGCCTTCGGGCACGGGGATGCCGGCCCTGCGAAACGTCGCCGCCTTGCCGAGGTGCAGATCGGCGACCAGCAGTGTGGCCGATGCCGGCAGGAGCGCTGCCCGGCCTGGCAGCAGCACGATCTCGGCGTCAGGGGCGGTCCCGATCTTCATGGTGCACCAGTATGACGATGATGGCTCATGCCGGCGCCGATGCGGCGGCATGTTCCAGTTCCGTGGCCATCGCCGTGATCCGCTCGAGCCAGCCCTGGGTTGTGAGTCGCGACTGCACGAACGCGGCCCAGATCGGGAAGGCCAGTGGCGAGATGCGGGACGTCGCGACGATGCGGATCTCCTTGGTGGCGATCGCAGTGAGGGCCTCGTGGAGCCGCTGAAACTCGAACTGCTGCTCGAGCACCTCGCGGCGGGCCTGGGTCAACAGCATGTTGCCGCCGTCATGCTCCAGAAGCACGTCGTAGAGAAGGCCTGCCGAGGCCTGCGTCTGACGGCCGGTCCGGCCGGCCCCCGAGATGAGGCCCGCCACTCGGGCGATCTCGCGAAAATGTCGGCGGGCCATCTCGGTGCCGTTCAGGGAGGCGAGCAGGTCCTCCAGGAGATTGGCCGGCGAGAAGAGCTGCCGCCAGGCACGCTCGTCGTGGGCGAGCGGTTCGCGGCCGGAGAGTGCGAAGCCCCAGTCCGTGGCGGCAAACGTGAGCGTGGTGGGTCGGCGGCTGGCGATCCGCCAGGCGACAAGCGCAGCGAGGCCGTCGTGCACGAGCCGGCCTGCAAACGGGAAGACAAATGTGTGGTGGCCATCACGGCCGTGCCACTGCTCGATGAGCAGCGTGTCGTGGTCGGGCAGGCGACTCCAGGCCGCCTGCGTCTGCAGCAGTGGCAGGACAGCCCGGGCCTCTGCCGGCACGGTCGCCTCATCTCCGTCGCCGGCTGTGCGCACCAGATCGAGCACGGCAGACGAGAGCAGCGTGGAGAGAGGCATGCGGCCGCCGTTCCACCGTGGCACCTGGACCGTGGCCGATCCGCGGGCCCGCTTCACCCAGGCGGTGAGACCGTCGAAGCGAAACAGCAGCAGCGGCTTCCCGGCAAAAAGAAAACGGTCGCCCTCGTTGAGCCGGGCGATGAACGACTCCTCGACCGTTCCCAGCCGACCGCCCCGCAGCCACTTCACTTCGACGGTGGCGTCAGCCGTGATCGTACCGATGCTCATGCGGTGTTTTCGCGCCAGCGCTTTGCTGGCCACATACCAGCGTCCAAACCGCTCGATGATCCGCGCGTAGTCGGGATAGGCGGCCAAGGCCGGCCCCCCGTGGGCCGCAAAACTGATGGCCCATTGCCAGGCGGCGTCGTCGAGGGTGGCGTAGGCGTGGGTCGAGCGAACTTCGGCGAGGAGGTCGGCCGCGCGAAACCCCCCACTGCAGGCGACCGTGACCAGGTGCTGGGCCAGGCAGTCGAGCGGAGCCACCAGCGGCCGCCGGGGCTCTACCTGTCCAGCCTCGGCAGCCGTGCGAGCGGCGGCACACTCGACCAGTTCGAGTGCATGGGTCGGCACGCAGACCAGTCGCCCCGTCGCACCGGGGGCGTGGCCGCTGCGGCCGGCCCGCTGGAGCAGGCGGGCGATTCCTTTGGGGCTGCCGACCTGGAGCACCTGCTCGACCGGCCCGAAGTCGACGCCGAGATCGAGGCTCGAGGTCGCGACGACACACTTGAGCCTGCCCTGCTTGAGCCCCTGCTCGGCCTGCGTGCGCAGGTCTCGATCGACGGAACCGTGGTGGAGCGCGAGGCGTTTCTTCCAGTCGGGGCGGGCCGACTGGATTGCCTCGAACCACCGCTCGGCCTGGGATCGCGTGTTGGTGAAGACGAGCGTCGTGGCCGCGGCGTCGATCGCCGCGATGACCTGCGGCAGGAGCCGCAGGCCCATGTGGCCAGCCCAGGGAAATCGCTCGATCGGCGTGGGGATGAGCGTGTCGATCTCGAGGCGGCGTGGCACGCGAGCCTGCACGACCCTGGCTGAGGCAGCCCGGGCCGGACCCACGAGCGCGGAAACAGCCTCGTCGAGATTGGCGAGCGTGGCCGAGAGGCCCCAGGTGACGAGGTCGGGCCGCAGGCTCCGCAGGCGGGCCAGTGCGAGCTCTGTCTGCACACCCCGTTTCGTCGAGAGGAGTTCGTGCCACTCATCGACGACCACCGTATCGAGGCCGGCAAAGATCTCATGGGCATCCTCGAGCGAGAGGAGGATCGAGAGCGACTCGGGAGTCGTGACGAGGGCCTCCGGCCAGTTTTCCCGCAGCCGTCGGCGGTCGGCAGAAGACGTGTCGCCGGTGCGGAGGCCGACCCGCCAGCGCTGGCCGAGCCAGTCGCGGAGATCGTCGAGCGGCTGTTCGAGCGCGGCGACCGTATCGGTGGCCAGCGCGCGGAGGGGCGTGATCCAGACGACCCGCAGTCCGCTGCCGCCACGGGTTCGTGAGCGGGCGAGCGCTCCCAGCCAGGCGGCGAGCGTCTTGCCTGTGCCGGTGGGAGCATGCACCAGGCCGCTCTCGCCGGCCGCGCAGCCCTGCCACACGTCTTCCTGGAAGGGAAAGGGCTCCCAGCCTCGACGCTTGCACCATGCCCGCAGCCCCGCCAGCAGGTCGTCGCCGTGATCGGTCGTTCTCCGGTGCCTCAGGCTATGAGTGCCGGTCATGCCGTGATCCCGTCACAGGAAGGCCTCTCGATCATCCGCTCGATGTCGGCCAGCTGCCCGGCATCCTGCGGCTCCTTGTCGCGCCGCCATCGGGCGATCCGGGGGAACCGCACCGCCACTCCCGACTTGTGCCGCGTCGACCGCGACACACCCTCGAACGACAACTGGAAGACGAGCGTGGGCTGCACGACCCGGACGGGGCCGTGCTTCTCGAGCGTGGTGGCCCGCACGATCCGATCGACCTCGACGATCTCTGCGTCGGAAAGCCCCGAGTAGGCCTTGGCGATCGGCACGAGCCTGTCGTCATGCCAGACTCCGAGCGTGTAATCGGTGTGAAGCCCGGCCCGACGGCCATGGCCGGCCTGGGCGTAGAGGAGCACCGCGTCGATCTCCAGCGGCTCGATCTTCCACTTCCACCAGTCGCCGCGGGTGCGGCCGACGGCATACGAACTCGCCCGCCGTTTCAGCATCAGTCCCTCCACACCACGCTCCCGGGACCCGCCACGCGCGGCAGCGAGAGCGTCCCACGAGTCCCCGGCTACGCATGGGGAGAGGAAGAGTTGTCGCCGCGCATCTTCTGGCGTTGATCCCGGAAGCGACGTCGCGGTGTCGCGGAGGAGCGTGAAGGGGTGGGGAACCATCTGTTCGAGGACCACCCGACGGTGCGCAAGCGGCTCATTTCGCAGATCCTGACCCTCCGCCTCGAGGAGATCGTATGCCACGAACACGCAGGGGATCTCGGCGAGCACCTGCTTTGTCACGCGGCGCCGGCTCGCCCGCTTCGAGAGTGACGCAAAGGGCAGGAGTTGGCGGTCGCGGACGGCCAGCAGTTCGCCGTCGAGCACGGTGCCGGCCGGGATCGTGACCGCGGCAGCGACGATCTCGGGAAAGGCCTCGTTTACGAGTTCTTCGCCGCGGCTCCAGATGGCAACGCCATCGCCCCGCCGTACGATTTGCGCCCGCATGCCGTCCCACTTCCATTCGGCCTGCCAATCCATGACGGGGCCAAGCGCTGCCACATCACCTTCCAGCGGAGAGGCGAGAAAGAACGGATACGGACGGCGGCTATCGGCCTCGGTCTCGTCGGGGAAGAGCAGGGCGGCGAACTGTTCCGCCGTTTCGATCGGTCGGCCCATCAGCCGGTGAGCCATGACGGCCGGGTCGATTCCGGCCACCTCGGCAAGGGCCCGGGCGACGAGCGTCTTGGAGACGCCCACGCGACAGCCTCCGGTCAACAGTTTGTGCCAGACAATCCGCTCACGGGCCGCCAGCCGCCGCCAGACGCCCTCGACGATGGCCCGCTTGGCCGTGTCGTCGTCAGCCTGGCGGAGCGAGTGCACGCTAGCCTGCACGCAGGTGGCGAGGCCAAGATCGACATGCTCTGCCTCCGCATTCGGCGGCGGCAGCAGGAGTGCGATCGTCTCAGCGAGGTCGCCAACATGGGCATAACATTCCTCGACGAGCCAGGCCGGTAGCCCGGCCGACTCGGCCGCCCACTGCCGCAACAGTGTGAGCGACACCGCCCGCCTCTGCCGCCCGCCGGAGAGCACGCCGAGGGCGATTGCCGCATCTTCCGGCGGCGCTGCCGCGAAGTAGTCGCGCAGTGCCGCCACCTTCTCATTCGTGCTCGTCGTGCCATCGAGCCGCCAGTAGAGATCGGTGAACTGTCTCACGCCTCGCCTCCGGCGGCATCGTCGTCATCGGTGGAGCCATCGTCATCGGCATCGCCAACCGTCTCGCCGGTGAACTTCGTGGCGAGGGTGTCGGCGTCGAGCCCCTGTTCCCGCA
This sequence comes from Candidatus Kuenenia stuttgartensis, assembly GCA_945883745.1. Classification (GTDB taxonomy): domain Bacteria; phylum Planctomycetota; class Planctomycetia; order Pirellulales; family UBA1268; genus CACORA01. The sequence continues at coordinate 10,968 of CAMCYH010000055.1, read as the reverse complement.
ACAGTCGGGCGAGTGGATCGGAGAAGCCGTGGGTGGCCAGCACGCGGCGGGCCCCGGTCGCGGCGATCGCCTGCATGAGTCCCGGGAAGTCGGCATGATCGGAGACGACAAAGCCGCGATCGAATCCCCGCCGCCTGCGGACACCCCGCAGCATCATCCACCCCGACGCCATCGCCACGCTCGTCTCGCCGAAGACCCGCAGCCACCGGCTGCCGGCGGCGCTCGGGGGAGCGAGCACCATGGCCCGGCCGTCTCCGACACGGCGGGCGCGGGGAGGCACGCGGTCGATCGGCGGCAGCCGCACACCGCTGGCCCGGTACTGTTCGACCATTTTCATGACGGCGCCGTGGGCCACGATCGGGCCAATCGACGGGTCGAGCAATGCAGCCAGCCGCTGCGCCTTGCCGAGCGCATAGGCGAAGATCACGCTCGACCGCCCGGCATCACGATTGGTCTGCCACCAGGCGTTGATCTCGGCTGCCACGCTTGTCGGATCAGGCCAGCGATAGACCGGCAGGCCGAACGTCGACTCCGTCACGAATACATCGCACCGCACCGGCTCGAACGCCGCGCAGGTGGGATCGGCCTCGAGCTTGTAGTCGCCGGTGACGACCCAGGTCTGGCCTCCGTGACGGACGCGGACCTGCGCGGAGCCGAGCACATGGCCGGCCGGATGGAGCGAGACCTCGACACCGTTGATCGACAGCGACTCGCCGTACCGCAGCGTGTCGATCGCCGCCCCTCCGCCGAGCCGTGTGCGGAGCACGAGTTTCCCGGGAGCGGCGCAGAGATACCGATCGCTGCCCGGCCGGGCATGGTCGGCGTGGGCATGGGTGATGATGGCGCGGCCCACCCGCCGCCAGGGGTCGATGTAAAAATCGCCCCAAGGGCAGTAGAGACCCGCAGCGGTGAGTTCGAGCAGATCGGACACGGAATGGCTCTTCTGGATCCGGAGCCACCCGCACTCGAAAGGCACCGGCTTCGGGGGCGGCAAAAGTCTCCTCGCCGGGCGAGGATACGCCCAAGGCTCGTCGAGCGTTCGCCGACCCCCGAAGCCTCCCCGCTGTGGCAGTCAGGCCGTTTTCAGAGCTTTTTGCAATCCACTCTAACGATAGGCCTGCGAGCCGACGGCGGGGAAGCGGTAGCCGCCGAATCCGAGTGGAGCGTAGCTGGGCCAGTCGCCCGGGACGACCCCCGGCGGGGTGCCGTACATTTTCCAGGTGGGGGTGCGGGGATTCGTCGGGGGTACGAAATAGCGGGGCCGACGGCGGATTCCTGTGACGTAGGGGGAGCGGCCTGGCTCGTACGGGGCCTGGTTTTGTGGCTCGCCGTGGGAGAGCGGCTTCGGGTCGCCGACGCGGCTCTGCGGCTGGCCTGCCTCGGCCGCCGTCGCGGCGACAATGGCGGTGGAGACCATCATCCAACCGAGATGCTTCCAGACTGCGATCCGCAAATGGGCCATCGTGCTCATGCTCCTTGATCGTGTCATCGACGGAAGGCCGGGCAGTTCTGGCGACAATCTCCTCCGGCGCGGGCTGTAGCGATCATTCGGCCTGGACGGCGGGGCGTTCGAGGCCAGCCCAGGTGATTGTCACCGGCATGCCGAAGACCTTTTCGAAGAGTTCCGTGCGGCGCTCGGCTCCCCAGATGTCGACCTGCGGCTCGGCGTCGGCGATGACGTCGAGCACGACACGCTGCGGCTCGATCTGCACCTTCACATCCTTCACCTGCTGCGACCGACTCCGGTCGAGCCCACCCGCAAGTCGAAGGATGCCGGCCATCCCCTGCACCCGCTGCTGTTCCTCGGAGGAAAGCCGGGAGAAGTTTTCGTGCTTCCGCTTCGGCAGGGCCCCGCGATGGTACCGGGCCACGTTGGCGACGATCTCGAGGTCGTGCCCGCGGATGCCCGGAATCCGGCTATTGCGGATCAGGTGATAGCTGTGCTTGTGGTGCTGATCGTAATTGATCACGTAGCCGACGTCCTGCAGTCGGGCTGCCCACTCGAGCAACTGACGATCGTCGGGGGAGAGCCCGAACGGCTCGGCGAGTTGCGCGAAAATCCGGCCTGCCAAGGTGGCCACGGTGCGGCCATGCTCGAGCTCACCGGAGCAGGCGGCGGCCAGCTTTTCGATCGCATCTTCGCGGAGCGACGGATCGTCCTCCGGGCCACCCATCGCCTCATCGATCATCTCGCGGACGAGGCCGTCGCGCACGCCCCGGGTGTGGATGACGAGCGTGTTGACACGAAACCGTTTCATCAACGCGTCGACGATCGAGAGGCCGGCAATGATGATGTCGGCGCGGTCGGGCGTCATGCCTGCCATGCCGCGACGAGCGCGGAGCGGAATCTTCCGCAGTCGATCGAGGAGGTGACGAACCTCCGCGTGCGATGCCTTGTAGCCGGCGACGGGAACGTCGAACTCTCGCTTCGAGGCCATCAGCAGCTCTGCCAGCGTGGTGAACGTGCCACCGCAGCCGACGAGAAAATGGGGTGCGAAGAGCGGCTTGGTCGTCTGCCGCTTCAGGCAGTCGGCGATCTCCTGCTCCATGCGGGTGATGTTTTTTGGGAAGTCATCCCCCGGGGCATTCTCGCCAAGGCCGAACTGTTCGGTGAGCCGCACGGCGCCCAAAGGCGTCGAGAAGATCGCCTCGATGAGGTTGCCCGTGCCGAAGACGATCTCGGTGCTGCCACCACCGATGTCGGCGACGATCACATTGCGGCCGGTAAGGTCGAAGGCTCGCTGCACGCTCGTGAAGGCGAGCTGTGCCTCACGCTCGCCGGAGATCACCTCCACCTCCAGCCCCACCTGTTCGCGGACGCGACGGCAAAAGTCGGGGCCGTTGCGGGCCTCGCGGACCGCGCACGTGGCGATCGTCCGGAGGCTGGTCACCTGGAAGCCCTCGGCGATCTTTTTGAACGTGCCGAGGGCCTGAATCGTCCGCTCCATCGCCTCAGCATCGAGCCCTCCCTCCGTCGACATGCTCTTGCCGAGCCGTGTCGGCTCCCGCTCCTCATCGAGAATCCGGTAGGTGCCGCCTCGCAGGGCCTCGGCTACCATCAACCGGACGCTGTTGGAGCCGATGTCGATCGCGGCCAGCCGGCAGGCCATGTCGGCGGACAGGAAGATTTGTTTGTCCTCGGCCTCCGGCTTCCTGAGCGTCGGACGAGGAGTCATTTCGTGTGCCTCGGTGGCGGTCGTCGTGTTGTTCATACGCATCCCTCGAAACGAACTTCCTGATGATACCTTGGGCGGGTCGCCGAGACGTGTAGACTCGCGAAGCCTGCCATGCCTGTGAACCCCTCCCCGATGCCGGCCAGTCTCCAGCCCTGGATCGTCCATGCCACTGATCGCTGGATCGACACGCCGGCCGCGTGTGGCGTGGCCGTCGGAAATTTCGATGGCGTGCACCTCGGGCATGCCGAGATCGTTCGTCGGCTGATGGCGGCGGCCCGCAGCCGGGGCATGCCGGCTGTCGTGCTCACGTTCGACCCGCATCCGGCCGCGATTGTGCGGCCCACGGCCGTCCCCCCCCCCCTCACGACGATTTCGCGGCGTGCCGAACTGCTGCTGAAGCTTGGTGTGGATGCGGTCCTGGTACAGCCGGCCGACGCGGCCCTGATGGCCCTGTCAGCCGAGCAGTTTTTCGAAAGCGTGTTGCGGACGCGGCTCGGAGCAACGGCGATCGTCGAAGGGGCAGACTTTCGCTTCGGGGCCGGCCGGCAGGGCGATGTCGCGCTCCTCGAACAGCTCTGCCACGGTGCGGGCGTCTCGCTCGCCGTGGTACCGCCTGTGATCGTGGACCATGCGGCGGTGTCGAGTTCGCGGCTGCGCGAACTGGTGGCCGCCGGCCGGGTTGCTGAGGCCGCTGCACTGGCCACGGCTCCCTACCGGCTGACAGGGATCGTCATCGAGGGCGCGAAGCGGGGCGGACCGCTCGGCTTCCCCACGGCCAACCTCGGTTCGATCGCGACGGTGCTGCCAGGGCAGGGTGTCTACGCCGGATGGGCGACGGTCGATGGCACGGCCGCACGGCATCCCGCCGCGATCCATATCGGGCCCAATGTGTCGTTTGGTGCCGAGGCCGTCTCGGTCGAGGCACACCTGATCGGCTATCATGGAGACTTGTACGGAGGAATGCTCCACGTTGACTTCCTCACGCGGCTGCGCGACACTCGGCGGTTTGCATCGGTCGATGAACTCACGCAGCAGCTGTCACTCGACGTGGCCCAGGCGGCCGAGATCGCCCAAAAGTATTGATCGCTGCGACAGCAGTACCGTCTGTGAAAGGACATCGTGATGCGGCTGGATTGGGCCTCACTCTTGGAACTGCTGCGAGGCAGTCACCGCGTCTGCCTCACGAGCCACATTCGACCCGACTGTGATGCGCTCGGCAGCGAACTGGGGATGGCTGGCATCCTGACGGCTCTCGGCAAGGACGTGCGGGTGGTGAATGCCCAGGCGACGCCAGCCTCGCTCCGCTGGATCGATCCCGCCGGGAAGCTCGAATCACTCGCCGAGAAGGTGAAGCCAGCCGATCTGGCCGACCGTGATCTCTTCATCGTCGTCGACACCAGTGCCTGGGCCCAGCTCGGTGACATGGGGGCCGTGCTCAAGGCACACCGTGAGCGGGTGCTTGTCGTCGATCATCACGTGAGCGAGGACGACATCTGCGACCGTTGGTTCAAGGACACTGCCGCCGAAGCGACTGCCCGAATCGTGTATGAGATCGCCCAACGGCTCCGGGTGCCGCTCACTGCCGAGATCGCCACGCCGATCTATGCGGGGCTCGTCACCGACACCGGAGGCTTCCGATTTCCGTCGGTCTCCGGAGAGACGTTTCGAATCGCGGCGCGGCTCGTCGATGCCGGAGCCAGCCCTCCGTTCATCTACCGTGAGCTGATGGAGCAGGATTCGCTTCCCCGGCTTCACCTCGTGGGCCGGACGCTCTCCGGGGCGACCACGTCGCACGACGGTGCCGTGATCACCTCGACGGTGCGACAGGCCGACATCAAGGCGGTGAATGCTGCGCCGAGCGACACAGAAGACCTCATCAATCTCACCCTCGCCGTGAAGGGGACGCAACTGGCGGCCATTCTGATCGAGCAGCCCGACGGACGAACGAAGGTCAGCTTCCGGAGCCGCAGCCACGTCGACTGTAGCACGCTGGCCGGCCGGTTCGGCGGCGGTGGTCACAAGGCAGCGGCAGGGGCCATCATCGATGGGGCGTTCGATGACGTTTGCCAGCGGGTGGCGGCGGCCGTGGACGAGGCCTGGCGGAACGAATAAAGTGCGAATGCACCAGCGGAGTCGCAGCGATGCCGGACGAACGACGTGGATTTCTCACCAAGCTGTTGGCAATGGTCTGCGGCGGTGCCGCGGTGGTTCCTCCGGTGGCGGCCGGCCTGTGGGCCTTTCTTGATCCGCTCTCCCGCCGAAGCGGCGCCGCGCGATTCATGCCCGTCACGGAGCTTTCGGCGGTGCCGGATGATGGTATTCCCCGCCAGTTTGCCGTGATTTCCGACCGCGTCGATGCCTGGACCGGCTTTGCCGCCGAGCCGATCGGGGCCGTTTATCTGCGGCGAGAAAAAGGCTCCGACATGGTCGAGGCCCTCTCGGCCACCTGCCCCCATGCCGGCTGTTTCGTCGAGATGGCTGATGCCAACCGCTGCTTCCGTTGTCCCTGTCACAACAGCGCGTTCACGCTCGACGGCGGCATCGTGCATCCGAGCCCCAGCCCCCGGCCGATGGATGGCTTGGAGTGCCGTGTCGGCAAGAACGGCCAGGTCGAGGTGAAGTTTGAGAAATTTCGGGCCGGCATCGCCGACAAGGTGGCAACCGCATGAGCAGGCACACCGATCAGGCTGCGAAGACGGCTCTCAAGAAAGGCCCGCTCGGCCAACTGGCTGACTTCTTCGACGACCGCACCGGGTTTCGGGCGGTCGTTCACGAGGCGCTCTACGAGCGGGTGCCAGGCGGGGCGCGCTGGCGGTACGTCTGGGGCAGCACCCTCGTCTTCGCCTTCATGACGCAGCTCATCACCGGGCTTTTTCTCTGGGCCAGCTACTCGGCCAGCGCCCAGACGGCGTGGGAAAGCGTCTATTACATCCAGCACGAAATGACCGGCGGCTGGCTGCTGCGTGGCATCCATCACTTCATGGCCCAGGCGATGGTGGTGCTGCTGGCCCTCCATCTTTTGCAGGTAGTGATCGACGGCGCCTACCGCGCCCCTCGCGAGGTGAACTTCTGGCTTGGGCTCATTCTGATGATGCTCGTGCTCGGGATGGCGCTGACCGGCTACCTCCTGCCCTGGGATCAAAAGGGGTATTGGGCGACGATCGTGGCGACCAACCTGGCCGGCATCGTGCCGGTGCTGGGGCCTTCGATCCAACAGCTCGTCATCGGTGGCAACGAATATGGCCATCACACGCTCACCCGTTTTTTCGCCATCCACGCCGGTTTCCTTCCCGGGGCGCTGATCGTGATGCTCGTCGTCCATCTGACGCTGTTCCGCAAGCATGGCCTCCATGCCAAGCAGCCGATCACCAAGCCCGATGCCATGTTCTGGCCCGATCAGGTGCTCAAGGACGCGGTCGCAATGCTGGCCGTGATGGCCGTCGTGCTCGGTGTGATTCTCATGCCGGCGCTGAAGGCGATGCTTGCCGGTGAGCCGATCGACCCAGGGCATCTGGGCGCCGAACTGGGCGCGCCGGCCGATCCGTCGCTTCCGTATGCCGCCGCCCGGCCGGAGTGGTACTTCCTCTTTTTGTTTCAGTTTCTCAAGGTCTTCGAAGGCTGGGGAGCCACGGGAGAATTTCTTGGGGCGATCGTGGTGCCCGGATTGATCATGGGGGTGATGTTCCTGATGCCGATCATCGGCCGCTGGAACCTCGGCCACCGATTCAATGTGGTCTTCACGCTGGGCATCCTCGCCGGTGCCGGGCTGCTGACGGCACTCGCCCTCAACGAAGACTATTACGCCCTCTGGATCGACAAGGCCGCGCTCGCCGATGCCGAGAGGCTTTATGACGAAACGGGCGGTGATGAAGAAAAACTGGCTGCGGCGGTGGGCAATGACCCGGCTGGGATCGCCGCCATGAAGAAGCAGTGGCACACACTGGAAAAAGTCAGACGCTCGGAGGCCTTCCTCGCTGCCTCCCGACAGGCGAAGGTCGACGCCGCCCGCGCGATCGAACTGGCCGGTCGGCCGGAGCGGATTCCGGCTGCGGGCATGCTGGAACTGGTTCGCAGCGATCCGCTGATGCAGGGGCCGCTGCTCTTTGCGCAGCACTGCGCAAGCTGCCATGCCCATGTCGATCCTCTGGCTCCGGACGCAGCGGCGCAGTTTGCGACGGCCTCGGCGGCCAATCTTTTCGAGTTTGGCGGGGCCTCGTGGGCCCGCGGGCTCCTCGATCCCGAGCAGGTCGGCGGCCCTGCCTACTACGGTAATACGGCGCACAAAGAGGATGACATGGTGTCGTACGTCACCGGCGATATGACCGATGCCGACACCTGGAGCCAGGAACAGATCGAGGCCGTGATAGCAGCGCTTGCGGCCGAGGCGGGCCGTCCCGATCCGCTGTCTCATCCGGATCTCATCGCGGAAGGGCGGAAACTGATCGCCGACGGTGACCGCTGCGGCAGTTGTCATCGGTTTGGCGACAATGAAATGGATCTCGGTACAGCTCCTGACCTCACTGGCTGGGGATCCCGGGAGTGGCTGGTCGGCATCATCAATGATCCCACGCACGAGCGTTTCTATGGCGACACCAACGACCGGATGCCGAGCTTTGGTGTGGCGAAGGAAGGGGGGGCGCCGATGCTCAATTCACAGCAGGTGGGCCTTCTTGCCGATTGGCTGCGGGAGACCTGGTACCGCCCTGCCTCGCATGTGGCTGGTCACTGATCGAGCGATTTGTGGTTGACGCTCCGAGAGCACCGAAGTAGCGACTTATTCATGACGCGACATGCGGCACATCTGCTGGCTCTCTTCGCGGCATCAGCCGCGACACTCGTCGGAATGCCACTGCTTTCGGCCGCTGTGGCGCATGATGCATGGCCAAATGCCTCGATTGCTGCGGTGAGTCCCGAGTACGACATGGCGGGGGAATCCCGCGGTGAGAGTGTCGAGGAAGAGCGGGAGGAAGACGTCGAGTCGAAGATGCACCTCTCGTCTGCACGGGCGGCGGGTGAGTCGACCGACGGCGGCCTGCGTGGAACGGCAGTGCCGTGCGCCGCGGTGATGCGGTCGGAATCGCGGCTGTCGATCGGGGCGATTCGCGGCCCCCCTGCCGCCTGAGGCCTGCTGTCCGCGCCGATGCGGGCCAGAGGCTTTCGTTGTGTTCCAGGCGGAATGCTCGACGTTGTGTGCCGCACACACTGCGAGCCGTGATCGATGTCCTCTGGCCTGTCGTGCTTTCATGTCCTCACCGCTCGTTCGCGGCCAGATCGCCGAGATGATTGCCAAGACGGCCGCCCTGCTTCCCGCGCAGGGGCCGATCGACGTGTTCGTAGCCCAAAACATCCTGCAGGGATTCGAAGATCGTCCGTTCGAAGAGGCGCTCATCGAGGCGGCTCAGACGTTCGACACCGAGCCGTTTCTGCCTGAGTCCTTCTATCGGGAGGAGTTGGCGCGGGGCCGCATCCAGCGGGTCGACCTGGAGGCGGTGCTCGACGCCGACCTCCGCGCGGATGGCGACGAGCCACTTGCGGGCGGTCGAATCACGCGACGGAGAATGCTCTTGGCGCTCCTCGAACATCCCGTCCATCAGGAAGATGACATCGCCGTCCGCTGGACGCTCGCCGAGCAACAGCCCTTTTGCGGAGAAGACGCCCAGGACCTGTGGAGGGCCTGCCTGGAGTCGGTGTCGCTCTTTCGTCCGGCGGTGATTCATGTCCGGCCCCCCGTACGGCCCCGTGACCTGATCGTGGGAGTGGATCCCCGGCTCGATCCTGATGTCCTTGTCCATCCGCTCCTGATCCGTTTGTGTGCCGCATTTCTCGATCAGGGTGTGGCAGCCTGGCCGATGCCGAGGCGTGATCGTGGTCTGCTCGAGGCGGTGGCCGGTCTTCATGACTGGCCCTGGAGCCCGACGGAACGCTGGAGCATGCGGCTTCCATCCGCATTCGCTGCGGCTCGTGGCCGGCATCCGCTCGATGTCATCGCGGTGGAACTCGACCAGTTGGGCGTGCCTGCGGCAGGGCGATACGAGGTGATCTCCCGGTCGCTTCTGGCGCTGCGCGGATGGGCTGCCATGATTCATCAACTGGAGCAGCGGCCCGACCGCACGCCGGTGCACCGGGTGCCGGCCCGGCTCGTCGACTTTCTCGCCCTCCGGTTGGTGATCGATCGCGTGGCAGCCGAGTGGGTGGCCTCCCGCATGGGTCACCGTGGGGACCTGCAAGGCTTGTGGACCGAACTGCGGGACCGGTATCCGCCCCACCGTGGCCCCGGCAGCGTCGCCCGCGCCTTTCTTCTATGTCAGGTGGCGCGGCTCGTCGGGCTTGCCGGCGATGATATCCGTGGGCTCGACGAAGCCGAACTCGTGCACGTGGAACGGGTGGTCTGCGGGTTCGACGCCGTCACGCGACGACGCCTGTTCCACCAGGCCTATGAGCGTCGCCATCGCATCGTCATGCTCGACGCCCTCGCCGCGCACGACATCGCTTCCGGTGCGCCGCGGGACGGGCGGCCCGCCGTTCAGGCGGTGTTTTGCATGGACGACCGCTGCGAATCGCTCCGTCGGCATCTGGAAGAGCAGGGGGAGGCGATCGAGACATTTGGGGCCGCCGGCTTCTTCTTCGTACCGATGTACTACCGCAGCATCGACGACTGGCACGCTACGCCCCTGTGCCCGATTGTCGTGCGGCCGGATCATGTCGTTCTGGAAGTGCCGGAGGACGTTGCTGTCGGCAGGCAGCGAATGCGGCGTCTCGTACGACGACTGGTTGGCCGCCTCTTCGGGAGTCTCTCCGCCGGAAACCGCACCTTGTTTGCCGGCGGCCTCCTGACAGCCGTCGGTGGAGCGCTGGCTGCGGTCCCATTGGTCGCCCGGGTTGTGTTTCCACGGCTTACGCAACAACTGGCGGCGATCACGACCGACTGTGGTCGCGATCGCGTTGCCACACGACTGCTGCTGGAGCGACGCGACAACCATCGGCATGCCGACGGCACCCTCCACGGCTTCACGATCGAAGAGATGGCGAGCATGGTCCGCCGGCTTTTGGAAGATGCCGGATTGACGTCACGCCTCGCCCGGCTGGTGGTGCTGCTTGGACACGGGTCGACGAGTCTCAACAATCCTCATGAGAGCGCCCACGACTGTGGTGCATGCGGCGGTGGGAAAGGGGGGGCCAACGCTCGGGCTTTTGCGATGATGGCGAACGACCCGAACGTGCGGCGGTTGTGCGGCGAGGCAGGGCTGGCCATTCCAGCCGATACGGTCTTCGTCGGCGGGATGCATGATACCTGCTCCGATGCGGTTGTGATCTACGATCGCGACCGCATTCCAGAAAGTCACCGTGAGGAATTCGCGAGGTTCGCTCACGGTTTGGACCAGGCCCGCGCCGCCGACGCCCAGGAACGCTGCCGGCGGTTTGATAGCGTGCCACCTGGCGTGCAGCCCGCCGAGGCACTGCGGCACGTGGAGGGCCGGGCAGCCGATCTGGCCCAGCCGCGTCCCGAGCTCGGACACGCCACCAACTCGATATGCATCATCGGCCGGCGGTGGCGAACCCGTGGCCTGTTTCTCGACCGACGGGCATTTCTTGTCTCCTATGAACCCGATGCCGACCTCGACGGAGCCATCCTGACGAGGTCGCTGGCGGCAGTCGGCCCGGTTGGAGCCGGCATCAACCTTGCCTACACGCTCTCGCGCATCGATCCGATCGGGTACGGCTGCGGAACCAAGCTCCCACACAACATCACCGGGCTGATCGGTGTGATGGACGGCCACGCCAGTGATCTGCG
>CAMCYH010000054.1 GCA_945883745.1 Candidatus Kuenenia stuttgartensis | reverse complement strand
CACCGGTGGGCGTGGCGATCGAGAACGAGAGGTACCCCTCGCCCCCGAGGCCAAGGCCGGCGACGCTCGGCCCGTTCTTCACGAACAGGGTGGTATCAAGCAGCCTGCCCATACGGGTCATCGTGCGGACGTTGTTGGAATGGATGATCGCGGTGTGTCGGAAGCCGTGCTCGCTCTCGTGGGCACGCTGGATGGCCTCGTCAACGTCCTTGCAGCGGACAAACGGCAGGACGGGCATCATCTGTTCGGTAGGACCGAACGGATTGTCGACGTCGGTCTCGCCGAAGACGAGTTCGAGATCGTCGTGGGCTGCCGCGCCGGCCGCCTTGGCAAGCACCGCGGCATCCTGCCCCAACAGGTCCTTGCAGGGCACCCAATGACGATGGGCCCCCTCGCCTGCCATCACGATCGCCCGCTTCGTGAGGGCGTCGACCTGACTGCCGGTAAGTCGCAGGGCCCCCGCCCGCTCCATCGCAGCCATCATCGGATCGAACACACTCGCCACCACGAACACCTGCTTTTCGCCAATGCAGAGCAGGTTGTTGTCGTAGGCGGCGCCGGCGATGATCGACCGGGCTGCGTTGTCGAGGTCGGCCGTCGCATCGACCACGACCGGCGGATTGCCGGGACCGGCCACGATCGCCCGCTTCGGTGACTGGAGCGCGGCCCTCGCCACCGCCGGGCCCCCCGTCACGCAGATCAGCTTGATGCCACGGTGGTTGAAGAGGGCACCGGCCGATTCGAGCGTCGGCTCGGCAATGATCGTCACGAGGTTGTCGATGCCGAGGTCGCGGTGGATCGCCTGATTGAAGCGACGGACGCCCTCCGCCGCGATCTTGCGACCACTCGGATGCGGGTTGACGACGACCGTGTTGCCGCCGGCGATCATGTTGACTGCATTGCAGGCGATCGTGGGGAGAGAGTGGGTGACCGGTGTGATCGCGGCAATCGGTCCGAAGGGGGCATGTTCGATCACGGCGAGGCCGCGGTCGCCGCTGAAGACCTCGCTCGTCATGAACTCGACGCCCGGCACCTTCTCACCGAGCACCTTCAGCTTCTCGATCTTGTGCTCAAGCCGCCCGATCTTCGTCTCGGCAAACTCCATGCGGCCGAGCTCCTCGGCGTCGTCGATGGCGATCCGGCGGATGTGGGCGATCGCCTTCTTGCGACCTTCGATACCGAGCTCGCTGAGCTGTTCAAACGCCTCCTGAGCGGCTCGGACAGCCTCGTCCACCGTGGAGAAGACGCCATGCGCGCCGGTGAGGGAGCCGGCTCCAGCGGGGCCGGCCGCAACTGACGGCACAGCCGCAGCTGATCCAGCGTGGCTAAGTTCCGCGATCACTTGGCGGACGATGGCGGCGATGTCGGCAGGGGCGGGGGTGGTAGTCGGCATGATGGAGTTCTTTCGGAACGTATGGCTCACTTGGTGGGTGACAGGCTGAAGCCTGTGCTACTTACCGACAGGCCCGGAAGCCTGTCCTAGGCTGAAAACTTCTTTGCCTTCGATGCGGACGGTGTCGACGAGGCCGATGATGACGGCGTCGATCGGAAGCGACTTGGTTTCGGGCGTAAGGCGGGCGCTGGAGCCCTGGGTGACGAGTACGAACTGCCCCTCGCCGGCGCCGAGCGTGTCGACCGCGATGAACGTGCGGCCGGTCGACACGAGCCGGTCGCGGGTCTTTTCGTCGAGCCGATAGGGCTCGACGACAAGCATCTTGTGGCCTGTCATGGCAGCCGTCTTTTGTGTGGCCACGATTGAGCCGGTTACCTGGGCGACGAACATCAGCCACCACTCCTTCTTGTCGGGGAATCACTCGCTGAGCCGCCAGCCAGCAGGTCGCGGGCCTGCCGGGCCACGATCAACTCTTCGTTCGTGGGAATCACCCACACCTGCACGCGGCTGGCAGCGGAATCGATCGCGCGTTCGCCTGAGCCCGGGGCGTCGTTGGCCTGTGGATCGACCACGACTCCGAGCTCGCCGAGCCCGGCCAGCACTGCCGCCCGGGTGAGCGGCGAGTTTTCACCGATGCCGCCGGCGAAGGCGATGGCATCGACGCCGCCCAGTTCCACGAGCCCCGCGCCGAGCCAATGCCGGATCGATGCCACGTAGACGTCGATCGCCGTTCGCGCCCGGGCATTGCCCGCGGCGGCGGCCTCCTCGAGGTCCCGCATGTCTCCCGACGTGCCCGACATTCCGGCCAAGCCTGCCTTGCCGGAAAGCTCGACGAGCAGCTCCTCGAACCCCCGGCCCGTCTGCTTGGCGACATGCAGGAGGGCGAAGGGATCGAAGTCACCGGCCCGGTTGTTTTGGGGCAGGCCCGACTGCGGGCTCATGCCCATCGACGTTCCGACGCTCTCGCCGTCGCGAATCCAGCAGACGCTGCTCGACCCACCGAGGTGGCAGGAAATCACCCGCAGCGGCCGCCTGCCTGGCACGAGATCGGCAAGCCGAGTCGCCACGAACCGATGGCTCGCCCCATGAAAGCCCCAGCGCCGCACGAGATGCTTCTCAACCCATTCCGTCGGCACCGCGTAGAGCGCGTTGCGGTCGGGAATCGTGGCATGGAACCCGGTCTCGAACGCGGCTACGAGGGGCACGCTCGGCAGTCGCTCACCGAGCAGCCTCATCGCCTTCACATAGGGAGGGTTATGGGCCGGGGCCACCGCCGCCATCTCCTCCATCGCCGCGAGCACGTCGGGCCCGACCCTCACGACGCCGCTCACGCGACCGCCGTGCACCGCCTTGAAGCCCACTGCCGCGACGTCCCCGACGCTTTTCAATGGTCCACCCTCGGCCGTCAGCTGTTCCAACGCCGCCTGCAGGGCGACGGCGTGGTCGGCAACGGGCATGACGGTCTCCATTTTCGTGGGGCCGGCCGAGGCATAGACGCGGCTTTCGGCCGCACCGATGCGTTCGACGCCACCCCGCGCAAGCTCCCGTTCCGTGCCAATCGCGCCCGCCGTCTCGGGCAGGTCGAACAGCCGGTACTTGAAGCTTGTGGAACCGAGATTTGCGACGAGGATTTTCATCGATCACTCAAAAAAGGCGGCGACCAGCGAGTCGGCGGGCCGCGGAATCACGTGGCTGGCGACCAGTTCGCCGACCTGCTGGGCCGCGTTGGCACCAGCCTCGACGGCTGCCCGCACGCTGCCCACGTCACCCTGCACGACCGTCGCCACGAGGGCGTTGCCGATGCTGACCCGCTTGAGGACCTTCACGTTGGCCGCCTTGGCCATCGCGTCGGTCGCCTCGATGAGGCCGACGAGGCCCTTGGTTTCCAGAAGTCCGATTGCCGTATTCATGAACTGTTCCTGTTGAAAAAGGGAAAAAGGTATCGATCCGGTGGCTGACACTCAGCCACACACTGAACGTCACGGCAGCACGACCTTGATGTCTTCGTGCGGACGTGCGATCACCTGCACACTCACCACGTCACCGATCCGGCCGGCTGCCGCCGCACCCGCGTCGGTTGCCGCCTTGACTGCGGCCACATCGCCCGACACGAATGCCGACACGAGTCCGCTTCCGATCTTGTCCCATCCGATGAAGGTCACATTCGCCGCCTTCATCATCGCGTCAACCGCTTCGACGAGCGTGACGAACCCCTTCACCTCGATCATGCCGAGGGCTTCGACGTTCTGCGCCATCTGTTGCACTGCTCCTGTTCACTCGATCAATCGTCCCGCGGGGCCACTGGCCCCGCCGACCGCACCGGCACGCGCCGGCAGAACGGTCGTTGTGTTGTCTTGGCAGTTCTCATCCTGCCCTATTGCCGCATGAGTTCGACGCTCTCCGCGTGGTCCAAATCGGCCGCGTTGCCTTCGTCGGTATCGATGTGCACCTCGAGCTTGCTCGTGGCGTCGGCCCGCACGAGCAGGTCACGAAAGACGGTGCTGCAGCCGCCCTTGATGGCCAGGCTCATCCGATCGCCATCCTTCACGCCGAAGTGCTCGGCATCGGCGAAGCTCATGTGCACGTGTCGCTCCGCACGGATCACGCCCTCGGTGAGTTCGATCGCTCCGGCAGGGCCGACGAGCACGCAGCCGGGAGTGCCCGCGATCTTGCCGCTGGCCCGCACCGGCAGGTCGATGCCGAGGGAGATACCGTCGGTGAAGGCGAGTTCCACCTGGCTGGCCTTGCGGGTGGGCCCGAGAACCCGCACCGTCGGCAGCATCTTGCGCTTGGGGCCGACGAGCATCACGGTCTCCTCGGCGGCGTAGAAGCCGTCTTGATACAGGCTTTTCATCGGCGTCAGCGTGCGGCCGGGGCCAAAGAGCCGCTCGACATGCTCATCGGTGAGGTGGCAGTGGCGGGCGGAGATGCTGACGATGAGTTTCGGGGCTGCATCCCGGGCGGCGCCGTTACGGGCGGCCTGCGAGGGGGGCAGTCCGTGCGATCGCAGCACGATCTCGCGGACGATCCGCTCGACCTGACCGCGGTCGAGGCCAGATGGGGGGGCGGCGAGCCGGGATGGCATGATGGCGGTGCTCATGTGATGGGTGTCTCGCGTTTGCGGAGCGGACGGGTCGGTGATTCGGCGGCTTCGGGGGGCACTTCAGCGATGACGAGCTTAGCGCCAGACTGGCTGACGAAGTCGCGCCATTCCTGCGACAGGCCGTCGTCAGAGACCACAGCGTTGATGGCCTCGAGGCCGGCCACGAGCGTGAGGCTCTTGCGGCCAAACTTCGAGCTGTCGGCGACCACGATGCAGCGGCTGGCAGCACGGAGCATCGCCTGCTCCGTCTCGGCCAGGAGGAGGTGGGCGTTGAACAGTCCTTCGTGCGAGATTCCGGCCGCCGATAGCACGGTGGTGGTCACGTGGAGGCGACTCAGGAGCTCGTTGGCATAGGGGCCGAGGCAGACACCTGTGCGTGGCGATACATAGCCGCCAAGGAGCACGAGGTCGGTCCGCGATTCGGAGGCAAAGAGATTCGCCACCGGGAGGCTGTTGGTCACGACCTGCAGCGAGCGGCCGACCAGCAAGCGGGCCACCTCGTAGGTGGTCGTACCGCCATCGAGCAGCACCGTCTCACCGTCGTCGATGATCTCGGCAGCGCAAACGGCGATGGCTCGCTTGGCGGCCCAGTTGGCCGGCTGCCGATCGTCAAACTCGGTCAGCCGCGGCATGCCACCGGAGTAGAGGACGCCGCCATGCGTCCGCTTGGCGATCCCTTGCTCTTCGAGGGCGTCGAGATCCCGCCGCACCGTCGATTCGGACACGCCCAATTCCCGCACCAGTTCCTCGAGAGCGGCAAAGCCCTGGATTCGAATGATGTCGATGAGTCGGCTGCGCCGCTCGTGGTTCTGCACGATCGTGGCTCCTTGCGAGAGCCAGTATGACTGATTTATGAATGAATTCAACCGATTTGCGAACGGTAGCGTGCAGAAAAGTATCAGGATGACTGAAAACAGCGACGGATTGTGACGTAAGTGCATGAAAATGCTCTGGTTGCGCAACCTGGAGAGACATTGCTGGCTCTCTGCAGATAGAGCCTAGTTCACGTTTTTTCCCGAGGCAGGGCTGTTGTCGCGCGATTTCGCGAGGGCGCATCCCGGGTAACTGTAGCGACGGCCTGACAAACGGAGAAAGGTAGGTGAGAGGGTCGGCGAACGCTCGAGGAGCGTTGGGCGTATCCTCGCCCCGCGACAATCTGAAAGACCGCGAAGCGGCGACTTTTGCCGCCCTCAAGCCGGCGATACACGCAGGCCCGATGCGCTCTAGGCGTTGCCCAGGCCCATCATCCGTCGCCAGGCGCTCATCTGGCCGAGGTGCATCATGATGTGCCCTCCGCAGTAGAAGGTCTGCACCGACCCGAGCGTGGGAAACCGCTCGGCCATCGTGCCGCCGGCAGGGTTCGGTTTGTCAAAGGTTTCGTTGGTTGTGCTCCGCAGCGCTCCCGCAAGCATCCGATGGCCCTCGAAGAAAAACGCCGTGATCTCGTCGAAGGGCGGATAAAGATCGGGCTCGTCTCGGCAGGTGGCGTCTTTGGAAAACAAGTTTTCGAAATGCGTGGGTATCGTCGGCGACGGGGCGGAGAGCTGCCACAGGACCTTCGGGGCATAGAGGCTCAAGTGGCCGTAGATGAAAGCCGGATGGTTGGACTCGACCGCCACGCCGTTGACTCGGGCAAACCGGCAGGCCTGATCGGCCGGCACATCCCGGAGCAGTCGCTCGGCATAGCCCACCGAAAGCTGCAGTGAATCGGCGATGATGTTTCCCAGCGAACGACTGCTCATGGAGAACTCCCTCGTGATGGAATTTGTGCTGGCTTTGCCCCAAATCGTGCGATCGCCTCGGGCAAGGCGACACACTCCGCCGCGAAGACGCGGGCGGCGAGCGAGTCGGCTGTGTCGTCGGCAAGCACGGGCACGGTTTTCTGGAGAAGGATGTGCCCATGATCGTATTCGTTGTCGACCAGATGCACCGTGCAGCCGGTAACAGTGCAGCCGCGGGCCAAGACCGCCCGGTGCACGTGCATACCATGAAACCCTTTGCCGCCGAAGGCCGGCAGCAGGGCGGGGTGAATGTTGATCACGTGGCCGGTGAAGTCGGCGGGGATTTCGATCAGCTGCAGGAAGCCGGCCATGACGACGAGGTCGGCGCGGGCTGCACGGCAGATGTCGAAGATTGTGCGGCTCCAGTCGGCAAGCGAGAGGTGATCGCGCGGCACGACGTGCGCCGGCACGCCTGCCCGCTCGGCCACTGCCAGCCCCCGTACGCCCGGCTTGTTTGACACGACGGTCTCGACTCGGGCGGCCAGGCGGCCGGCGTCAATTTCGCCCAGGATGTTGTCGAGCGTGCGGCCGGAGCCTGAGAGAAGCACGGCGAGACGGAGAGGGTTGGGCATGGAGAAATGCCGACGAGACGGCGGCCGTCCTACAGGGCCCGAAGGGTGATGGTGAGAGGGTGGCCGTCGATGTCGAGAGACTCGGGCGTCGCTCCGGCGAGCGTGCCAAAGGTGGCCGACTCGGCCAGTGTCTCGCCTGCCACGTAGTCGAGGTGGTATTCGATCGCCGCTTTCAGCTCAGGTGATGATGTTTCGAAGCCGAGCTCGATGCGGTCGGTAAACTCGAGGTCGAGCATCTTTCGCTGTGACTGCACGGCATGCACGACCTCGCGGACGAGTCCCTCGGCAATGAGCTCTGGCGTGAGTTGGCTGGCGACGACGACCACGGCCTGCGGGCTTTCCGCCGCCACCCAGCCTTCCTTGGCGGTGGTGCGGATGATGACGTCGCCGGGTTCGATCTCGATCGTCGTGCCCGAGGGGAGCGACACGGTTGCTCGGCCGTCGCGGGCCAGCGTTGATAGCAGGGCGGCGGCGTCGATCTTCGTGATGGCGTCACGTGCCTGGGGCAGTTGCTTGCCCAACCGTGGCCCAAGCTTCTTGAGGTCGGGCAGCACGCTGCGGGTTATGTAGCGTTCCGGCTCACGACAGATCTCGAACTGCTTCACGTTGAGCTCATCGCAGACGAGGTCGGCATGTGAGGCAAGCCACTCTTCGTCGGTCGGCGATGAATCGGCGAGGATCACTTCCACCTTGGAAAGCGGCTGGCGAACCTTCAACTTCTCGGTAGCGCGGGCAGCGCGGCCGAGTGAAGAGACGTCACGAACCAGTGCCATTCGGCGTCCAAGATCGGCGTCGATGAGGCCCGGTTCGCCGGTCGGAAAATCAGTGAGGTGCACGCTCTCCGGCACGGTGTTCCCAAACGGCCCGGACGCCAGGTTCTGCCAGATCGCCTCACTGACAAATGGCACGAATGGCGCGGCCATTCGCGCCACCGAGAGGAGCGTTTCGTAGAGCGTCCAATAGGCGTCGAGTTTCTCGGGATTCCCCTGGCCGCTGGTGTCGGCCCTGCCCGACGCCCAGAAGCGATCCCGCGATCGGCGGACGAACCAGTTGCTCACCCCATCGACGAGCGCGGAGAGCCGCTGGGCGGCGCCGAAGTGGTCATACCGGTCGAGCCGCTCCACCATGTCGGCTGCCGTGGCGTTGAGCTCCGAGAGCATCCAGCGGTCGAGTTCGCTCCGCTCGTGCACGGGCCGCCAGCCCGCGGCTTTGGAGAGGTCGGCATGCTCGAGCCCGGCCGGCGCAGCGAGCGACGTCGCTGGGTCAAAACCATCGATCCGGGCGTAGATCACGAAAAACGAGTAGACATTCCACAGCCGCAGCAGAAACTCCGACACACTGTCGCGGATCGCCCGTTCGTTGTAGCGGATGCTCGTCCACGGCGGCTGGCCGGCGAGAAAGAACCACCGGAGGGCGTCGGCGCCATACGAATCGAAGATCACGTGCGGCTCTTTGTAGTTCCGCTTGCTCTTGCTCATCTTCTGCCCGTCTTCGCCGAGCATGTGGCCGAGAACGATGCAGGTCTTGAAGGGATGAGGATACGGCGTGGGATTGTCACCGGGCTGACTGAGTTCGGGCGTCCGCCCGGGCTGACTGAGTTCGGGCGTCCGCCCGAAGAGCAATGTGCTGATCGCCAGTTGGCTATAGAACCAGCCGCGGGTCTGGTCGATCGCCTCCGAAATGAAGTCGGCCGGAAACTGCTCCTGAAAGGCTGTGGCCTCAGAGTGCGGCCAGCCCCATTGGGCAAACGGCATCGCGCCCGAGTCAAACCAGCAGTCGATCACCTCCGGCACCCGCCGCATGCGACAGCCGGCCGCGAAAGGGGAGTCGTACGTCACCGCGTCGATATACGGCTTGTGGACCTTGAGGTCGTCGGACAGCTGAGGGTTTGCCGCCTTCGCCCTTTCGAAGACGTCGGCTCCGCTGATGCCCGGCTTGGCCAGCAGGGCCGCATAGGACGGCACGGACTCCATCTTGCCGGTCTGCTCGCACACCCAGATCGGAAGAGGCGTGCCCCAATAGCGTTCCCGGGAGAGTGCCCAGTCGACGTTGGTTTCCAGGAAGTTGCCGAACCGGCCGTCTTTGATGTGCTCCGGAAGCCAGTTGATCTGCGAGTTGTTGGCGAGCATCGCATCGCGGAACTGGCTCGTCCTGATGAACCAACTCTGCCGCGGATACTGGATCAGCGGGTCATTGTCGGCCCGCCAACAGAACGGGTAGTCGTGAACGTATTGCTCCTGATGGACGAGCAGGCCGCGGGCCCGGAGGTCACGGGCGATGTCGCGATCGCACTCCTTCACGAAGCGTCCGCTGCCCATCGGGAAGGCGTCGGTAAACGTGCCGTCGGGGGCGACGGCGTTGAGGAGCGTGGGGCCGCTGCCGTCGGCAAAGCGGGCCTGCTCGGCCACGAGCACGGTGTAGTCGACCTCGCCGAAGGCCGGTGCGATGTGGACGATGCCGGTGCCGGAGTCGGTGGTGACGAAGTCGGCCGCGACGATCCGCCAGGCAACGGGCGCGGTGCCGCCCGATGTGAGCGGGGCGACGGCCGGCGCACCCACGGGCCGGTAGCAGTCGAAGGGCGGGATATACGACCGGCCGACGAGCGTGTGACCCTGAAGGCGATCGACCACGTCGAACTGCTTCTTCATCTTCTCGCCGAGAGAGTCGGCAAGTGGTGCGGCGACGATGTATTCCGGTCCATCAGCGGCGCCCGCCTCGCGGAGCACGACATATTCGAGGTCGGCCTTCACGGCGGCGAACTGGTTGGACGGGAGAGTCCAGGGGGTCGTCGTCCAGGCGACGAGGCTGCGATTGGTCGGCGTGCCCGTGTCATCGAGCAATGGGAAGGCGACGTAGACGCTCGGGTCGGCCACCTCCTTGTAGCCCTGACCGACTTCACCGCTGGAGAGCGCGGTGCCCCCTTGAGCCCACCACCAGACGATCTTGTGGCCCTGGTAGAGGAGCCCGCGATTGAACAGTTCCGCGAGTGCCCACCAGACGCTCTCCACGTACGACTGGTGGTAGGTGACATAGGCAGCCGAGAGGTCGATCCAGAAGCCGATCCGCTCGGTCAGCGTCTCCCACTCCTTCATGTAGCGCCAGACACTCTCCTGGCACTTATGGATGAAGGGCTCGACGCCATACGCTTCGATCTCGGCCTTGGAGTGGATGCCGAGTTCCTTGCACACCTCCACCTCGACCGGCAGGCCATGGGTATCCCAGCCAGCCTTCCGCTCGCAGTAGTCGCCCCGCATCGTGCGATAGCGGGGATAGAGGTCCTTGATCGTGCGGGTCAGGCAGTGGCCGGGGTGCGGCATGCCGTTGGCCGTGGGCGGCCCTTCGTAGAAGACAAACCGCTTGCCGCCCCGCCGCTGATCGAGCGATTTCTGATAGATCCCCTGCATCCGCCACAGCGCGGCAATCGAGGCCTCGATGGCGGGAAAATCGGGCTTGCCGCGGACGGATTCGAACATGGGGATGAGGGCCGGTGTGAGTCGTGTTTGACGCCACGAATCGTACCGCGATTCGTGGCGTCGCCCCAGAGGAAGTGGGTTTGTCCCGGTGGTATTTCGGCCATCGTCGTGCCAACACTCATTGTCGCGGGCACTTTCGCCCGGGTACGCTTTTCGCATGAACGTGCGTATCACGGGAACTTGGTGGGCATGGGCCGTCGCGTGCCTGGTTGGCTGGATGCAGGTCGGATCGACCGCCGCGATGCCCCCCAACATCGTCTGGCTGACCGTTGAGGATATGAGCCCGTGGATCGGGCCTTATGGCGATCGCACCGTGCCGACGCCGAATCTCGATCGGCTCGCCCGCGAGGGCGTGGTCTACGACAACGCCTTTGCGACGTCGCCGGTCTGCGCGCCGGCCCGCTCATCGCTCATCACCGGCATGTTTTGCACCCGCATCGGCACCATGCAGATGCGAAACGGCAAACCGAGTGAGGCTGCGGTGGCGAAAAACCCGGCGGCGTACCGCGATATTCCCGGCTACGAGGGTCTGCCTCCGCCCTTCGTGCGGTGCTTCCCCGAACACCTGCGGGCGGCCGGCTACTACTGCACGAACAACGCCAAAAAGGATTACCAGTTTCAGAATCCGGTGACCGTTTGGGATGAATCGAGCAGCAAGGCCCACTGGCGAAACCGAGCAGCCGCGCAGCCGTTTTTTGCCGTCTTCAACTTTATGGGTACCCATGAGAGCCAAGGATTTCCCAAGGCGGAGCGGCGGCCTGAAAGAGTTGCCCCCGCCGATGTGCCCCTGCCGCCTTTCTATCCCGACACGCCCCACGTCCGCGATGCGGTGGCCCGCACCTACAACAACATTGCCGCGATGGATCGCTGGGTCGGTGACCGGATCCAGGAATTGAACGACGCCGATCTGCTTGACACCACGATCGTGATGTTCTTCAGCGATCACGGCGTCGGCCTGCCGCGTGGCAAGCGATCGTGCTTCGACACCGGCCTGCGGGTGCCGCTCATCGTGCGTTATCCCGACGGCAATGCTGCCGGCTCCCGCGACGATCGCGTGGTGAGCTTCGTCGACTTCGGTCCGACGGTGCTGTCACTGGCCGGGATCGATCCCGATCCGCGGCTCGATGGCACGCCGCTTCTCGGCCACTACGCCCGCGAACGCGATGATTACCGCCGCGGCCATGCCTATGCCAACGCTGACCGCTTTGACGAGACCTACGATCGCGTGCGGAGCGTGTCTGACGGCCGCTACCGATACACCCGCCATTTTGTCACCGGTCTTCCCTACCTTGTCCGCAACGCCTACCGGGAGCAACTGCCCATGACTGCTGATCTTTATGCACTCGAGGAGAGCGGTCCGCAACGCCCGGAGCAGTGGCAATTCGCCGCCAAGCAGCGGCCCGCCGAGGAGTTCTATGATTCCAAAGTCGACCCGTGGGAAGTGACTAACCTCGTCGATGCCCCAGAGCACCGCAAGCGGATCGACACCCTCCGCGACCATCTGGATGCATGGATCAGAGACACCGGCGATCTCGGCTTCGTGCTCCCCGAAACGACCCTCGTGAAGGAGAAAATTTGGCCACCGGATGGCCAGCAGCCGGCGACGCCGCCCGCCGAGATCGACGAGAAGGCCGAGCTGCGTGGTGACTCGATGGTGTATGTGGTGAGGCTATCCTGCAGTGATCCCGGCGCCTCGATCGGGTATCGGCTTGGAACGGACAAGAAATACTCCGGCCCGTGGCAGGTCTATACGGGGCCCTTCGAGGTGCCGGCGAATCGTCGGTTCATCGAGGTGCAGACCCACCGCATCGGCCACCTGCCGACAACCACGGGTGCGCTGCTCGGCAGGGAGTGAAAAAGAAGCCTCTCACCGGCCGAGGTCGAGCTTCTTCCACGCCTTCGTGGAGAGCTTCTCCGCGGTGGCAGGCGAGACATCGCCGTTTTTGAACGTGAGCGACACGAGGCTCGGCATCGCCGCGATCTTCTCCAGGCCAGCCTCGCTGACTCCGGTTTCACGGATCGAGAGTTCCTTGAGGTCTGGCAGCGAGGCAATCGCCGCGACCGCGGCATCGGTCATTCGGGGTACAGCCCAGATGTCGAGCACCTGCAGGTGCTTCGCCGCGGTAAGGTGCTTCAGCCCCTCGTCACTCACCGAGGGCAGTTCGTGCAGATACAGTCGCTTCAGGTTTGGCAGGCTGGCCAGCACGGCGAGGGCTGCGTCATCGACTTCGGGCAAATCCCGGAGCGTGAGTCGCTCGAGCTTGGTGAGCGGCGCGAGGGCGAGCACTCCCTCCGACCCGAAGCCCTGGCAGCGGAAGACTTCCAACGACTCAAGCGTGGGAATCGCCGCCAGATGCCGCCCCGACGCACTCGAGATCGCAAAGTCTTGCGCGAGCAGGCTGCGGAGGGTCTTGCTCTTTGAGAGGTTTTCGACGCCGTCGTCCGACACGATGGTGCTGCGGTGCTTGAACGTCTCGACCGCTGGCATCCCGCCGACAACCCCCAGCGTCATGTCCCCCGCTTCCATGTTGCCGCGAAGGTCGAGCACACGAAGCTTTTCCAGTTTTTTCAGTCGCCGCGTGTGGAGGTCGTTGAACCGGGTCTGCACCAGATCGAGACGCTCGAGATCGGTCAGCGATGAGAGGGACTTCATCGCCGCGCCGGTGAGGCCGGTATTCGAGGAAAGGTCGAGCTCGACCAGCCTGGGAAACGATGCCACGATCGTCTCCACGGCAGCATCGGTCATTGACGTGTTGGTAAGGGCAAGGGAACGCAGGCCAGACAGGCCGGCCAGTGAGGCCACCATGCCGTCGTCGAGGCTGCGGCAGTTGAGAACATACAGCTTTTGCAGCTCGCCAAGCCGGCCGAAGAGGGCAATGTCGTCTCCGGTGATGCTCGAGCCGTCGGGGATCGTGATCGCTGTCACCGCGCCACGATCATCAATCAAGCACGCCGCTCCCGCTTTGATGGAGTCGATCCTCGACTTCACAGCGGCAACGTCCGCCGGATCAGCCGCCGGGATGACGCATGGACAGACGGTGAACGTCATGGCGGCAACGACCGCTGCCGCGACGCGGGTGAACGATGGAGGCATGGCGTTTAGTCGAGGCGATAGCCTTCCGGGTAGGTCGGCTTGATGAGGTCGGCGACGCGGGGCGTCTTCAATTGGTCGAGGTTGGTCACCTTCAGGTTGGCGGCGTCCCACTCGACCTTCTCGCCCCAGTCGCCCATCGAGCCGTCCGGACCGCCCTGCGACGCGGCCCACACGGCCAGATTCCCGAGCAGGATCGTCTCGGTGAGGGGACCGGCCCGATTGATGAAGTTTGAATGGGCAATCATCGGGTCGCCCGCCCGCTTGGCGCGGAACAGTTCGAACATGTTGTTGACGTCGTTGCCCTTGCCCTGATCCTCGGCCTTCTCGTAGTCGACCGACACCTTCTCGACGCCGCGAAGTTCGTACTTCCCGCAGTAGTCGTCGGAGCTGTAGAAGGCCCCCTTCTCACCCACGATGAGCACACCGCTGTCGGCCACCTTGTCGAGGCCCCACTTGGAGAAGACCTCCATCGGCGGCTTGTTGCCCTTCCGGTCGTACCACCAGAACGGAATCGCCGGTCGCTCCGACGTCTCCGGAAACTCGAACTTGATGATTGAACTGGCCGGAAAGCTGTCGAAGTCGTGGCCTGTCGTGCGGGCGACCACGGAGATCGGATCACGGAGGCCGCAGGCGGCGAACGGCACCGTCAGCATGTGGCAGGCCATGTCGCCCAAGGCGCCGGTGCCGAAGTCCCACCAGCCGCGATGCTGGAAGGCGTGGTAGAGGCCGGGCCAAAACTCACGAGCCGGTGCCACCCCGAGCCAGGCCTTCCAGTCGACCCGCTCCAGGGCCTTGGCGATCTCCTTCTCCTTCGCCTTCACGAGGTCGGCCACGATCTCGGCGATCTCCCCGGCCGTCGTTGCAGTCTCTTCCTGGCTGTCAACCTCGGCCATGGCCTGCGTCTGATACTTGCGGATGTTCATCCGCCGCCCCGGACCTTGAGCCCAGACCGGGCGGTTCGACCAGGCATACACTTCCTTGAGGGTACCGAGCACACCCGACTTCAGCTGCGCGATCGCTTCGCGGGAGGTATCGAGAGCCGTGCCCTGATTGCCCATCTGCGTGGAGACACCGGTCTCCTTCGCCACGTTGGCCAGCAGCCGCGCCTCGTAGATCGTCCTTGTGAGTGGCTTCTGCGTATAGCAACTGATGCCCAGCCGCATCGCATCGAGCGTGGCCGGGGCGTGCATGTGATCGGGCGTGCTGATCACGCAGATGTCGATATTTTTACCGTGCTTGGCGAAGAGTTCCCGGTAGTCGGTGAACTGCTCCGCGGTGGTAAATCGTTCGGCCTGCCCCTTGCTCTCGAGCGTCTTGCGATCGACGTCGCAAATCGCGATTACGTTGCCGAAGAGCGAGGCGTTGTTGGAATCACTGCCCCCCTTGCCGCCGACACCGATGCAGGCGACGTTCAATTGCTCGTTGGCTGAGTTGCTCCAGGCAGCGCGATTGCCGGCGGCCACAAAGTAGCCGGCTCCGATGACGGAACTGGTGCGCAGGAAGGTTCTTCGGCTGGCCTTGGTCATGGGGGTTTCCTTTCAGGAGAATGACGGGAATATACCCGACGGATCGGTTATGCCAAACGCCGCACGGCTGCGGCGATGATGGCCCTCAATTTGGGCTCCGCCGAACGGGCCACGGCAAGGATGTTTTCTACGGTGGCCACCTCAAGGGCGTCGGGTAGGCACATGTCTGTGATGACCGAGAGGCCAAGTACATCGAGGCCGGCATGCACGGCGACGATCACCTCTGGAACGGTCGACATGCCCACCACGTCGGCCCCGATGCCCCGGAGGAACCGGTACTCGGCCCGGGTCTCCAGGTTCGGCCCCGTCACCGCCACATAGACCCCGCGATGGGCCGGGAAATTCTCTCGGCGGGCCACCTCGAGCGCCATTTCGATCAGGGCCGGCGTGTACGGAGCCGACATGTCGGGAAACCTCGGCCCGAGCCGCTCGTCATTGATGCCGATCAGCGGATTGTCATTGAGCAGGTTGATGTGATCGTCGATCACCATGATGTCGCCGGTGCGGTATTGCGGGTTCATGCCGCCGCAGGCGTTGGTGACGATCAGCAGCTTCGCGCCGAGCTGCCTGATGACCCGCACTGGGAACGTGATCTGGGCAAGCGGGTAGCCCTCGTAGGCGTGCATCCGCCCTTCGAGCACAACCACCGGCGCTCCCTCGAGCAGGCCGCAGACGAGCTGGCCTGCATGGCCATGTGCCGTCGACCTCGCGAAGTGAGGAATTTCCTCGTAGGGGATCGTCACTGCGTTCGTGATCGCCGCCGTCGCGCCGCCGAGGCCACTCCCCAGAATAATGCCGGCGGCCGGCGCGTGCGGCCAACGGGCGGAGATGACGCCGCAGGCCTCCTGGATCTTGTCGAACTGATCAAGCATCGTGCTGGTCCTTCCTCGGATTCAATCGCGGCCGAGGAGGGCACGAAACTCCGGAAGGTCGCGCAGCGAATCGAGATCGGGGTCGACGTCCACGTGAGCGAGGTCGTCGTACCCGAGCAGAATCGCTTTGGAGAGCGAGTCGATCGCCTCGTCCGGTCGGCCGGCCCTGGCCAGCGAACAGCCGAGATTGTAGCGGGCGAGGCAGTCATCCGGCAAAAGCTCGACCACCTTGGCGTCGAGTTCGACAGCCCGACCGACGAGTCCCTTTTTGGAGACGAGCTCCGCAAGGAGCCGCAGCACCTCCAGCGAGTCGCCGTTCCGGATCAAGAGTCGCTCGAAGAAGTCGATATCAAAATCAAGCTGGTTCAGCCGCCCGAACCACTTCGAGGGCTTTGCGGGCTGGGGAGTATCGATGCCGGACATGTACGGCCTCCAAAGCGGCTACTTCTTCTTGCCCGGTCCTTTCGCCGGAGGAGGCTCGTCCGACTCGGTATCCTCAGGATGATCCCAGTCGGGGTCGTTCTCCTCCTCCTCGAAGTCATCATCAAACTCATCGTCGAAATCATCGAACACCGACTCTTCATCGACATCAGGCTCTGGCGGTGACAAGTCTTCCTCGTCACCAAGGTCCTCGTCTTCGTCATCGGCATCACCTACGCACCTCACCTCAGCCACGAAGCCGCTGCCGAGGAACGCGACAGCAGGCATGGCCATGATGCTCCCCTGCGAAAGGGGTGGAGCGAACGACAGCGTGGCGAACGAATCAGTGGCTGGAATGGCGATCAGCATGGTGCGGGCCGGAAGTGAGGACGCGGAAAACTTTGCCCAGAGCAAACATTTTTCGGCGATCCGCGTCAAGGCAGGGCGGCGGGGCTGGGCAGAAGAAGTCTACGGAGGTGGGCAAGCCAACACCCGAACCGTGCGGGTTCACGTATGGTAGTCGGCGTTTAAGTGGACGTATTCCGCCGTGAGGTCGCTGGAGTAAAAGCGAATGCGGCCCGGGCCGGATTGGATGTCGACCTCGATGAGTGTCTCGCGGGAGCCCTTGATCGATGCCGACACGGCGTCGGCATCGAAGGCGACCGGGGCTCCGTCGCGGAAGAGCAGGGTGCCGTTGACGCGGAGCACCAGCTGCGACGGATCGAAGGCGATGCCGGAGTAGCCGGCTGCCGACACGATACGGCCCCAGTTGGGGTCGGCTCCATGCACGGCTGTCTTGACGAGCGGGCTGTCGCCGATCGCGCGGGCGATCTGGCGGGCGGCATCGCGGCTTTCGCAGCCGGTCACCTCGATCCGCAGCACGTGCGTCGCCCCCTCGCCATCGTCGGCGATCTGGCGGGCCAACGACTCGCAGGCGGCATGGAGGGCCTCCGCGAAGGCGTCGAGCCCCGCTCCAGCCAGTCGTGTGCCGCCGGCCGCGCCGTTGGCCAGCAGGAGCACCGTGTCGTTGGTGCTCGTGTGGCCGTCAACGCTGACGCAGTTGAATGTCTCTTCGGCCGCCTCCCGCAGCAGTCGCTGGGCGTCGGCAGGATCGACGGCTGCATCGGTGAGCACGACGCCGAGCATGGTCGCAAGCCGAGGGCCAATCATTGCCGCCCCTTTGGCCATGCCAAGGAGCGTGGCGGTCGTGCCGTCGGACGTGAATGTCGAGCCGGAGAGTTTCGGTCGTGTGTCGGTGGTCATCATGCCGCGGGCGGCGTTTACAACCGATGTCTCGTCCGATGCCAGCGCGGTAGCCGCCTGTCGGAGGCCGCCAGCGACGGTGTCCCTCGGGAGAAACTCACCGATGATCCCGGTGGAGAGGACAAGCACGCTTCGCTCGTCGGCCCCGATCTCCGCCGCGGCTGCAGCGGCCATCCCCCGCGCGTCATCGAGGCCTCGCTGGCCGGTGCAGGCATTGGCGTTGCCAGAGTTGATCGCGATGGCACGGAATCCGCAGCCCGGCGTCAGCGCGCGATCCCACGCCACTGGAGCGGCGTAGACGAGATTGGTCGTGTAGACGCCGGCGGCCGTAGCGGGAATGTCCGACACGATGAGGGATACATCTTCGCGGGTCTTGTCGCGCTTGATGCCGGCCCGGACACCCGCGAAGCGAAAGCCTTTGGGCGCAGCGGGAATGGTGTTGTGCATCGTAATGCCGCGGGGGTTACAGCAACCCGGTGGTCTCGGGGAGCCCGTAGAGAACGTTGAAATTTTGAACGGCGGCGCCCGCGGCTCCCTTGACGAGGTTGTCGAGGCAGCTGATCAGGAGCACTCGGCCGCGAACGACGCGGGCCGTGATGTCGCAGAAGTTGGTGTCGACCGTGTCCTTCGTGCCCGGCAGATGGTCGACGACGCGGACAAACCGCTCGCCGGCGTAGGCCTCCCGCAGGAGGTTCATCACGTCGGCCTCTTCGATCGTCTTTTTCGGCTTTACGTAGATCGTCGACAGGATGCCTCGGTCCATCGGGGCGAGTTGCGGCGTGAAGATCACGCTGGGTCGCTTCCCGGCATGCCGGTTCACGATCTGCTCGATCTCGGGGGTATGCCGGTGTCGGCCCACGTTGTAAGCCGACATGCTCTCGTTGCATTCCGGGAAATGGGTCATGAGCTTCGGCTGCCGCCCCGCGCCGCTCACCCCACTCTTGGAGTCGATGATGATGTCGTCGGTCTCGACGAGGCCGCTCTTCACCAGCGGGGCCAGCGGCAGGATGGCGGAGGTGGCGTGGCAGCCCGGATTGGCCACGAGGCTCGCCTGCCGGATCTGCTCACGAAACAGTTCGGGCAGGCCGTACACCGTCGCCCCGAGCCGCGACTGATCCGGATGCTCGTGACCGTACCACTCGAGGTACGAGGCCGCATCATCGAGACGGTAGTCGGCGCTAAAATCGACCACCTTCGCCCCCGCCGCGAGCACCTTCGGCAGGATCTCGGCGCTGGCACAGTGCGGCAGGCAGCCGAAGACGCAGTCGGCTCGTGCGGCCACTTCCTCGGGCGACAGGTCTTCAAGTACCAGATCGATCCTTCCCACCAGGCACGGGTGCACGCTCGAGACCGGCGTGCTCCCCTCCTGTCGGCTCGTGGCGGCAACGATCGTCGCCTCCGGATGCCGCAGCAGAATCTTCATCGCTTCCAGGGCCGTGTAGCCCGTGGCGCCGAGGATGGCGACTTTGATCATGGTCGTGCAGCTCCAGGTGCGTCGGGCTCATCCACGCCCGTCAGGAAAGTGTGGCCTCGATGAGCCGGATCAGCCAAGTGGCCACCGCCTTCTTCGTGCCTTTTTTGGTACCCACATGGCTGTGCCGGGCATCATAGACGTCGACCGAGTTGAAGTCGGACTCGAGGGCAGCCAGATCGTTGACCACGATCAGATCACACTGCTTGGCCGTCACCTTCTCGCAGGCCCGCTTCCTGTCGGCGCCCGGCTCGAGGGCGAAGGCCACGAACCACTTCGCGGGCCCGTTTGTTCGGCCGGCCTGTTTCGAGTGGGTGGCCAGCGTCGCTATGACATCGGGCGTGGGCCTGAGCGTGATCGAAAGGCCGCGGCCCTTTCGGGGGATTTTGCCGGGTGTCTTCTTCGCCGGCTCAAAGTCGCACGGGGCTGCTGCCGCGATCACTCCGTCACACGCCGGCAATTCCGCCAGTGATGCGGTGAGCATCTCGGCCGTCGTCACCACGGGGATGACGCGTGCCTTCGCCGGATACACGACTGCCACCGGACCACTCACGATCGTTACCCGGTGGCCGCGGGCGAGGGCGGCTGCCGCCAGCGCTCGGGCCATGCGACCGCTGGAAGCATTGGTGAGATAGCGGACGTCGTCGATGAACGCCCTGGTCGGGCCGGCCGTCAGCAGGATATGGGCCATGACGTGCCGACCGCCTTGCTACTGCCGGGGTGACGAGAGAGCGGCGGTGATCGCCGCGGCGATGTCGACGGGCTCGGCCATCCGGCCGGCTCCCGACTGCCGGCACGAGAGCCAGCCGGTGCCGGGAGGAACGATCGTCGCGCCGTCGGCATTGAGACGCTCGACATTCCGCTGCACCGCGGGCTTGGACCACATGGCGGCGTTCATCGCCGGGGCGTAGAGCACCGGGCATTCAACGCACAACAACAGTGTGGTGAGCAGGTCATCAGCCATGCCGTGGGCCGCCTTGGCGAGAAGGTCGGCCGTCGCTGGGGCGACGACGACCAGATCGGCCTTCGCAGCCAATTCGATGTGGGCTCCCAGCGGGTAGGCCGGGTCGAAACTACGGCTTGCGACCGGGCGGCCGGTGAGCGCTGCAAACGTGGCAGCCCCGATGAACTTCCGCGCGTTGCGAGTGAGCACGGCTGTGACGCCGGCCCCCTGCTGGACCAGGTGGCTCGTGAGCGCGGCAGCCTTGTAGGCGGCGATGCCGCCTGCGACGCCGATCACGATTTCACGGTTTTGCAGCATGGGAATGCGATTGTGCGTACGGGCCGCATTGTCGCCGGGACGGCAGAAGTCTCCTCGCGGAGAAACTTCCTCGCTTGTACGTCGCAAGGCGGTTGCTCCCCCGCGACGGCTCGAAAGTTCCTAACGCTCGTCGAGCTTCCGCCGATCCCGTCGCTCAGCATCGATGAGTTTGGCAAGAAGGCGTCTGATGATCTTTGTCGAGTAATGCCCCGGCTCGAGGGATGGCGAATCCATACAACACGGACGCCCGGAGGTGCGGCCGCGGCAGCGGAGGCGAACCTTGGCTTCGCCTCTGCTGCCTCAGCCGGCAGGGGCCATGGATGGCCCTGCCGGCGTGTGGCTAGAGGATCGAGGGGTCGAAGTCGAGCGGACTGCCGGCCTCGGGAGACTCACCGGTGATCTGCAGGTTCATCGAGGTGTCGAGGAAGATCTTGTCTTGCTTGATCTCCTCAATGACGATCTGCATTTTGTCGTCGCTGTCGATGTCGACGAGAGGGCGGCCGCCGGCGTTCAAGGCGACCAGCCGCTTTTGAATCAGCGTCGACAGTTTGAAGCGACCACCGACCTTGTTGACGATCTCTTCTTCGCGCAGGTCATCGATCATGCATGGACTCCTGAGGGGGTTGGCGTGGACGGTGAGTTGGTGGCTGGTGCGGGGGGCAGACCCGCGTCCAACAGAATTCGTTTGATATGACCGACCGCATCGTCAACGTTTTCATTGACGACGCGATGTTTGTAATGGTGAGCCTGGAGGAGTTCTCGCCGCGC
>CAMCYH010000053.1 GCA_945883745.1 Candidatus Kuenenia stuttgartensis | reverse complement strand
CGCCAGCCGGGCGGGTCGCCAGAAAAACCGGTCTGAAACAGCAGAAACATATTGCGAGCGGAGAGTTCCGTTCGCAAAGCGTCAAACACGTCACGTTGGGAGACGCCCATCGAGCCCAGCCGCAGACCGGCGATGATGTCACGGAACTGGTCGGGCCGCACGAGATTGTTTGTCCACTGCCCCAGGAAGTCATTGATCGCCGAGTCGCTCACCACGAGACCGTTGGCCGTCGCCTCCTTGGCGAGCATCATCGATCGGACTACTTGCTCCTCGGAATCGGCGAAGAGAGGCAGTTGGGACGGATCCCGTCCCGCGGCCATCGCGCTTTCGGCGAGAAACCGGTTGACGATCGTCCGCATGGCGACGGCCCGATCGAGTTCAGCCTCCCGAATGGCTCCGTCCTTCCAGGTCACGGCCACTGGGTCGCCCGCAGGCCCGCCGAACCCCATTTGGAGGATGGGCGGAAGCACGAAGAACGCGAACATGGCGACGATCGCCACGAACACGAGCAGGGAACGCTGATATTTGCGAAAAATGTCGAAGGAGCCGGCCATGGCACCGCCTGTTCACGCTGCTCGAACGGCAGAACCGCCGAGACTTGACAAATAAAGACGGGGCAGGGTAACGCTGTCTGCTCCGAGGCAGGTCGCCGATTGTAGCGCCATGCCGTTCGGCGCCAATCCCGACTTCGTTCCACCAGTCACCATAGCATGGCCAAAAAAACCCCCTCGAGCCGACGCAAGAGCCCTGCCAAGGCCAAAACGTCCGCCAGTCGCAGCCCCCGCCCGACTTCCCAGGGGGACTACGAACTGGTCATCGTGGAGAGTCCGGCCAAGTCGAAGACGATCGGCAAGTACCTCGGGCCGGGTTTCGTCGTCGAGGCGTCAGTGGGCCACATTCGGGACCTCCCCAGCCGCGCTCCGAAAGGGTCGAAGCAGCCGGTGCCAGGGGTCGATCTGGACGACGATTTCGCCCCTACGTACGAAGTCGACCAGGATAAAGCCAAGCGAGTGGCGGAACTCAAGCGGCTCGCCAAGAATGCCCGGGACATCTGGTTTGCCACCGACCTCGACCGGGAGGGGGAGGCGATCGCCTGGCACCTCACGCAGGTCCTGGGGGTCGATCCGGCCACGGCCAAGCGGGTGACGTTTGATGCGATCACCAAGTCGGAGGTGCAGCGGGCGTTTCAAAACCCGCGGCCGATCAACATGCCTCGGGTCGAGGCACAGCAGGCCCGTCGCATTGTCGACCGGATCGTCGGCTACCAGGTCTCACCAATCCTGTGGAAGAAAGTCGCCTCCGGACTGAGCGCGGGCCGGGTGCAGAGCGTTGCAAGTCGGATCGTCGTGGAGCGGGAGCAGGAGATCCGGGCCTTCACCCCGTCCGAATCCTGGGAAGTAACCGCCGGCCTCTGCTTCGACGTGGCTCGATCACCCCTCCTCCATGAAGAATGGACGGGGTTCATGGCCCGGGTGGACGACCGCGGCAAGCCGCCGCTGGTCCGCGAGCGAATGGCATGGCTTACCGACCACCGCTCGCTGCAATGCGAGATGGTGGAACTTGGCGGCCGACCGCTGAAGATCGAGGCCGACAACACCTCCACCGTCGATCTCACTCCCGACGTGGAGCGAGCAGCCGAGGCGGCGGGAATGCTCGATGTGACGGTGAC
The DNA here is from genome assembly GCA_945883745.1 of Candidatus Kuenenia stuttgartensis. Lineage (GTDB taxonomy): Bacteria > Planctomycetota > Planctomycetia > Pirellulales > UBA1268 > CACORA01. The sequence continues at coordinate 19,713 of CAMCYH010000053.1, read as the reverse complement.
CCGTGAGACCGCGGCCGATGCCAAGGGCCGGGGCCAGAACGTCGTGCGGATTTCCGGCCGACCAGATCCCGCGGCCCGCTACACGGTCGAATCGATCGATGTCACCCGCACGCGGTCCCGTCCGTATCCGCCGTTCATCACAAGCACCCTGCAGCAGGCGGCCAGCAGCCGGCTGGGCATGTCGACCGATCGTACGATGCGGATCGCCCAGCAGCTTTACGAAGGCATCGACATCCCAGGCGAGGGCCGAGTGGGACTCATCACCTACATGAGAACCGACTCGACGAACCTCTCCCGCGAGGCGATCGAGATGGCGCGGCGATATTTGGAAAAAAATCATGGGGCGGCATACGTTCCTGAAAAGCCGCGGTTTTATGCCAGTTCCAACGACAGTGCCCAAGAGGCCCACGAGGCAATTCGCCCCACCGACGCGGTCCGCGATCCCGACTCGCTCGCCCGAGCCCTCACCGACGAGCAGATGCGGCTGTACCGGCTCATCTGGCAGTGCTTTGTCGCCTGCCAGGCGAGCGATGCGGAATGGGATTCCACCGCCGTGCGGCTGCGGCGGAGCGACCGCGACACCGGAGCCGTGTTCAAGGCCAACGGCCGGGTTCTTCGCTTCGATGGTTTTTATGCGATCAGCGGCACCCCCAGGGACGACGGCGACCAGGTGCTGCCGGACTTCGAAAAGGGAACGGAACTGGCCCCCTTCACCATCGAGCCGCGGCAGAAATTTCAGTCGCCGCCGCCTCGCTACTCCGAGGCGTCGCTCGTGAAGAAACTGGAGGAGGAGGGGATCGGCCGCCCCTCGACGTATGCCAGCATCATCAATGTGATCGAGAACCGTGGCTACGTAGAGCAGCGGGAGCGACGGTTCTACGCCACGGCCCTCGGCGAGGCGGTGACCGGTTTTCTGAAGGAGGGCTTCGAAAACCAGTTCATCGAGATCGGCTACACGCGGGAAATTGAGCAGGAACTCGATCAGGTCGCGCAAGGGGTCAAGCCGTGGACTCAGGTCTTGCACGAATTCCACAACGAGCTGCGTCCCAAGCTGGAGACGGCACTCGAGCAGGATCACGTGAAGGGGAAGGGGGAGCCCTCGCCATACGCCTGCCCTGTCTGCGGACGTCAACTCGAATACCGACTCGGCAAGAGCGGCCGGTTTCTTTCCTGCAGCGGCTACAACGAAAAGATTCTCGAGGAGCCAGCGCCTCCCAAGAAGCCCTCAAAAAGCAAGAAACGAAAGCCTGCCAAGCTGAAGGAGGTGCCGGCCTGCACGTTCGCGATGCCCGTGGATCGCGATGGCAAGCCGCGGCAGCCGGAGCAGATCGACCTCCTTTCGCCCGACGGTGTGCCGATGGTGAAGCGGACAGGACGCTACGGTGATTTCCTCGTCGAAGACAAGCCACGGCCCGTCAAGCCACGCGGCAAGAAGGCGAAGGAAACGCCAGCTGAGCCGCCTCCCTTCATCCTCAACCTCGACAAGAAGGGGTGCATCAAGTTCCCCTCGCCGCCTCCGGTGGTGACCGACATCGTCTGTCCGAAGTGCGGAGACTTCATGAATCTCCGTGACGGGAAACGCGGACCGTGGCTCGGCTGCCGAGCCTTCCCGAAATGCCGGGGCCGCGAGGCCTTCGGCAAATTGACAGAGGAGAGGCAGAAGGCCCTCAAGGCCGAACTGGATGCGCACCTCGCCGCACAAACCAAGCTGCACCTCACCCGCCGCGACGGCGCGACCCCGGTCATCGAAGGCACGCCCCTCGCCGCCCTCCACATCGAAGGCGGAGTCGCGGAACTGCCGCGGTTTGAGTAACCCCTCGCGGCCCTACAGCCAGGGCATGTCGACGGAAAACGTCGGGGGCATCTCGTCGAGGGCGATCGCGTAGGCGGTGGCGTGGGAGCGGCAGTGCGAAATGCTGACGAGCACGCAACGAATTCCCATGCGTTCGGCGATCTCCCGCGTGCCTCCCTGGAGCGTCACGGCAGGCCGCCCGCCCGCGCCGTTGAGCACCTCGATGTCCCGCCAGCTGATCCCCTTTCGCCAGCCGGTGCCGAGTGCCTTCAGAATGGCCTCCTTGGCGGCCCAGCGACCCGCAAAGTGCTGCGTCGCCATGCGGCGGCTGCGGCAGTAGTCGATCTCTGCTGTGGTGTAGACACGCCCGACGAAGAGTTCGCCGTGGCGTTCGATCATTTGGGCGATCCGCAGCACCTCCGTGATGTCGGTGCCGATGCCGAGCACGTTCATGGTTTCTTTCCCGGCACCGTCGGGCTGGCTTCCGTCCGACCCAGCCCGCAAGCCTGCCTGGCGCGGGTAAGCACCCTTCCCGCCTGCTCGCGGGCCCGGGCTGCCCCATCGGCCAGCACGGCACGGATTTGGTCGGGGTCGGCCTCCAGCTCCGCCCGGCGAGCCCGGGCGTCGGCAAAAAAGGCATTGGCAGCCTCGACCAGGGCCTTCTTCACCTCACCGTAGCCAAACCCGCCACGGCGGTAGAGTTCGGCCATCCGCTGCGTGTCGCTCTGGCTGGCCATCAATGAGTAGAGATCGAAGAGATGGTCCCCCTCGGGATTCTTCGGCTCTTCAACCGGCCGCGAATCGGTGGTGATCCGCATGATCTTCTTCTTCTGGGCGGCAAGGTCCTCGAACACCTCGATCGTGTTGTGGTAGCTCTTCGACATCTTCTGGCCGTCGGTCCCCGGCACGCGGCCCCCGCCTGCGACAAGCCGCGGCGACGGGAGCGTAAACACCTCTCCATAGAGATGATTGAACGAGCCGGCGAGATCGCGGCAGACTTCGATATGCTGCACCTGATCCTCTCCGACGGGCACGAGCGTGGCGTCGTATGCCAGGATGTCGGCGCTCATCAGCACGGGATAGGCAAAGAGCCCCGCATCAGCCGCCAGGCCACGAGACTTCTTGTCCTTGTAGGCGTGGCACCGCTCAAGAAGGCCCATCGGGCAGACGGTCATCAGCAGCCACGTGAGCTCCGTCACCTCCGGCACATCGGACTGAACAAAGAGGGTGGCCCGCGCGGGATCGAGCCCCAGAGCAAGTAGGTCGATAGCCGCATCGTGCACGAGGCTCCGCAGGCGGTCGGGCTCGCGGACGGTCGTCAGGGCATGGAGATCGGCGATGAAGTAGTAGGCGTCGCCGGCAGACTGGAGTTCGATGTACTGCCGAATCGCCCCGAAATAATTTCCCCAGTGAAACCGGCCGGTCGGCTGGATGCCGGAGAGGACGCGAGTGGGCCGCAACGGAGGAGCCGGTGGAAGAGTGTCAGCGGGCATCGACGGTGGTATCCGGGGAGGGAGCGCAGGGCTGTCGCGTGGGGAGGACGAGTGTGCCGACCACGTCGGCCAAGGATGCGGCGCCGAGTTCGCCGAATGCGACCGGCAGGGCGTCGAGGATTTTCGTGCAGGCGACCGGCTCGGCAAAGTTGACGGTGCCGAGCTGCACCGCCGAGGCTCCCGCCACGAAAAATTCCATGCAATCGTCAACTGTCATGATGCCCCCCACGCCGACGATCGGGATGGCAAGTTTCTGCCGCACCTGGTGGACGCACCGCAGCGCGATGGGTTTGATCGCAGGGCCGCTGAGGCCGCCGATGACGTTGCCCAACAGCGGCCGCCGCCGTCGCCAGTCGACGGCCATGCCCTGACAGGTGTTGATGAGGGTGACGGCATCGGCCCCGCCTTCTTCCGCACCACGGGCGATCGCGACGATGTCGGTGACGTTGGGAGTGAGCTTCGCAAGGATCGGCAGGTCGGTCACGCCACGGACGCCCGCCACCACGCTGCGGCACATCTCGGGATCGGTGCCGAGATCGACGCCATGGCTCACGTTGGGGCAGGAGATGTTGAGTTCAAGCGCCGCGACCCCGGGCACTCCCTGGAGGCGGTCGGCCAGTTGCACAAACTCAGCCTGGTTGGCCCCTGCGATGCTCACGATCACCGCCGCCCCACAGTCCCGCAGGAAGGGCAACTGCTTGCGGAGAAATGCATCGACGCCGTCGTTATCGAGACCGATCGAATTGAGCAGTCCGGCGGATGTCTCCACCGTCCTCCAAGGAACGTTGCCCTGACGGGGAAGGGGCGTGATCGTCTTGGGAACGATCCCGCCGAGCCGCCCGAGTTCAACGAAGCCGGTCATCTCGCGGCCATAGCCAAACGTGCCTGAGGCCACGAGCACGGGGTTGGGCAACCGCAGCCGGCCAAGAGACACCGTCAGGTCGACCGGACGGGCAATTGAATCGGGAGGGCTGGGCGGCGTCTGCGACATGGAAGACCACTGTTTTAGCCACCCCGGCCGGTTTTCCACATCCCTTCGTTGAAGATCAGGCGGAAAATTCCGGTTGAGTGAAGTTTGCCGGTCGTACGGCCGATACTGTCTGACACCAAGGACCAGTGTCCGGCCGTCCCACCGGGGCGGAAAGTTGACACTAGTGCTTGGTACTCATAGGCTTCCGACGATTTCCGCGATTGGAAAAGTACGACGGGCAACTGCCTGTCAGCCTTCCATTTGGAGCGTCGGAGCCGTGACCAAGAAAGACATTGTCCGGACGATTTCGGAACAGCTCGATCTTCCCCAGCTTCGCACGAAAGAACTGGTCCAACGGACATTCGACGCTCTCGTTGAATCGCTCGTTCGGGAGGGTCGCATCGAACTGAGAAATTTCGGGGTGTTCCAAATCAAGAAACGCGAAGCCCGCATGGCCCGGAACCCCCGCACGGGAGAGCAGGTGCCGGTCCAGGCGAAATTCGTGGTGACCTTTAAGCCGGGCAAAGAGATGGAGGCACGTGTGCGGGACATCGGCAAACTCGATCCCCCACCCGAATGGATTGACGGAAACCACAAGGACGACGACCAAGCCACGCCAAATTCGGCCCAGCCGTAAACAGCCGGGGACCACCGGCAAGAGCGGGAACCTGGGCAGTCCGGGTCGAGCAAAACCATACAAATCGGCATCGCGACGGGGCCATGGAATTGGCTACATCCGATGTGCTGAAGAGGTCAGGAGGACTTCGCGATGAGAAACGCCGTTTATCTGCTGCTTGCGGCGACGCTGCTGGCCACTAGCACCGGCTGCCTCATACCCATGTACTCGGCCGATCCGATCCGGCGGGCCCAGCAGCTGATCTATACGTCGGAAGATCTTCGAGCAATCACCGACGAGTGGGAGCGGATCTGGTTCCTTGATCAGCCGTCGCACATGAAGCCTTATCGGACGCACGGCGGGATACTCTAGTTTTACGCAACGCTCGCCATCCTGGCCTCGCGTTGCTTGGCAGCCATCCGGCTGCTGGTGCTAACCCGGGCCTCCAGCCCGCGGGGGAACACCTCGAGCGCATCCCGGATAGCCCTGGCGACGATCTGCAAAACTGAGAAACGTAGGCGAGGGGGTCGGCGAACGCTCGAGGAGCATTGGGCGTATCCTCGCCCCGCGACGAGACTTTTGCCGCCCCCGAGCCGGCGATGCACGTAGGCTGGATGCGGTCTAAATGCGGATGCGTGCCGCCTGCTCGATGATGCTTTCAAGCGGCACCACGTTGCCTTTGTTGCAGCCTGGGCAGGCCTCCGCCGCCTCGGCCCAGGCCTCCGGCGATCGCAGGTTCGAATCCCAGAAGGGCCACGTCTTGCATTGGCGTGGTCGATCCTCATAGGCCGTGCACTTCCGAGTCGTCTCGTCGAGAAGCACACAGTCACCATTGCGACGTTCCTTGAGCGACCGCCGCACGCCGACACGCTTGACATAGGTCGCCTCGAAGTCGGCCGGCGTCATGCCGACCTGCGCCGCCATGCCGTCGATCTCGGCCTGGTTCACCCACACGTATCCCTCTGCCCCAGAGCAGCAGTCACCGCACTGCGTGCACTGAAACCGGAGTCCTCCGGCATACCAGACATCCTTGGGAATTCCGGCCATACTGTTCCTTTCTGCAAAGTTCTCACCCAATCTACCCGCTATGGTCCCGGATGTGGATCCCCGCTGGATCATCCATCATGACTCCCGGCTGATCGTCCTCGACAAGCCGTCTGGACTGCTCGCCGTGCCGGGCCGTGGACCACATCTGCGGGATTGCCTCGCCAGTCGTGTGCAGGCGACCTATCCACCGGCCGTCGTCGTTCACCGCCTCGACCGCGACACCTCGGGCCTGATGCTCATGGCACTCGATGCTGATGCCCAGCGACACCTCAGCCGACAGTTCGAGACGCGCATGGTGCGAAAACGCTACGAGTGTCTGGTGAGCGGCCTGCCGGAAGCCGACGACGGTCTGATCAATCTCCCGATCGCCCGCGATCTCGCGCGGCCCCCGCGGTATCGCATCGACCCCGACGCCGGCCGCCCCTCCCAAACCCGCTGGCGGGTGCTCACTCGCTTCGCTGACCGATCTCGCCTCGAGGTCGAACCGATCACCGGCCGCTCCCACCAGATCCGGCTGCATCTGGCGACCATCGCGCATCCAATTCTTGGCGACCCACTCTACGCCGACGCGACCAGCCTTGCCGCCACCCCCCGCCTGTGCCTCCATGCCACCGATCTCTCCGTCCATCATCCCGACGACGACCGATTCATCGCCTGGCATTCCTCCTGCCCGTTTTGACCCCGCGTATCGACGTCGTTCAAGCGTTTCCATTTGCAGGAGCCGCCGTGCGTCAGCCCGCCGGCTCACGCCGGCGGCTCTATGGGGAACGGACTCGCGCCGCCGGCTACACACGGACGCTGGATACGCTCTCGCCACCGACCAGCAACGCCACTGTATTGACGACAGCATCGACGTCTTCGGCCGCATTGAAAGGCCCGAAGCTCACCCGCACCGTCCCCCCCGCCGCCGTGCCAAGATGCTCGTGCACCCGGGCCGCGCAGTGAAACCCGCTCCGGGCCTGCACGCCGGCAGCCTGCTCGAGCACGGCGGCCACCTCAGCCGGATCAAAGCCGTCGACTGTAAAGCTCACAATCGGCGCAGAGCCGACTGCTGCCGAACCGGTGACGGCGGCAATCACATCGACCCCCGGAACCTCCGCCAGACGGAGGGCGCAGTCGAGCGCCAGCGCACGGCAGGCGGCCGCGACCGACAAAACTGACTGCGCCTCGAGCCATTCGACAGCCGCCGCGAGTCCGGCGATCGCCGGCAGGTCCGGCGTGCCGGCTTCCATGCGATCGGTAAAGCCTGCCGGCATCTCGAGCCTGTCGCTCGAGGAGCCAGTTCCCCCCTGCACAAAAGGCGCGATCGCGATGCCGGGCCGCACGAAGAGAATCCCCGCCCCCATCGGACCGAGCACCCACTTGTGGGCCGGTGCCGCCAGGATGTCGGCACCGATGGCGGTGAACTCAGGGGCCGAAACATGGCCGAGCGTCTGGGCCGCGTCGAGCAGGAGCAGGCCACCACGGTTGTGGACCAGCCGCGCGATCGTGACTGCATCCTGGAGGGCACCGGTCACGTTCGATGCGTGCGAAATGGCCACCAGCCGTGTGGCAGACCGCCAGGCTGCAGCGATCGACGCAGGGTCGACACGGCCTGAACGGTCACAGGGCACGATGTCGAGGGTGATCACGCCCCGTGACGCCAGCCAATGGAGTGGCCGAAGCGTGGCGTTGTGATCAGCGGCGGTGGCGATCACATGATCGCCGGCCTGCACGACTCCGTGAATCGCCATGTTGAGAGCGAGCGTTCCGCCGGCGGGAAATGCCACACAGTCCGGCTCGACGCCCCCCAGCATCGCCGCCACGAGCGACCGCGCCCGGTCGATGATCCGGCCGGCCTCGACCGCCTCGCCATACGCTCCACGGCCGGCCGCGACACCGAGCGACCGGCCTGCCCGCTCCCACGCCTCGTACACGCCCTGCGGCTTGGGCCAAGAGGTGGCGGCGTTGTCGAGGTAGCGACGGACCGGCTTCTTCACGTTTCAGCCTCCGATCTCATACATCGCCCGCTGCGGCCGCGCGAAGGTTGAACTGCCGATGCCATGGGCCTGTTTCTTCGCCGCCACGCACTCGCGGAGCATCTCGGCCAGGCGTGCGTCAATCTCGTCAGGCTCGTCTCCTGAGCGGAGGACACCGCGGGCGTCCCACTCGACGCTCGAAAAAAGGCAATTGCGAAACTGGCCGTCAGCGGTCAGCCGCAGCCGATCGCAGCGATCACAGAAGGGATTCGTGACCGGATCGATGAACCCGACACGTCCCTCGCCGTCGACCCAGTCGTAGTCGATCGCCGGCTGGCCGGCGTCGCGCCGCGATGCCGCCACCAGGGGGCCGATATTCCGCGTCAGGATGTCGCGTACGTCGGCCCCCGAGAGCACCTGCCGGTCCGACCAGCCAGCCTCGGCATCCAGCGGCATGAACTCGATGAACCGCAGGTGAAACCCCTCCCGGCGGCAGAAGAGGGCCAGCGGCACGATCTCGTCCTCGGTGAGCCCGCGGATCGAGACTGCGTTGATTCGGATGCGGCGGAAACCAGCCGCCTTGGCCGCTGACAGACCGTTCAGCACGCGATCAAGCCCGCGACGCCGGGCGATCGCTTCAAACATCTGATCCCGCAGGCTATCGAGGCTCACGTTGAGCCGATGCAGCCCAGCCCGCCGTAGCGGCTCGGCCTGCTCCGCCAACAGCAGACCATTGGTGGTCAGTGCAATGTCATCGATGCCGGGAACCACAGCCAGTTGCCGCACCAGTTCGTCGATGTCGCTGCGAACCAGCGGCTCGCCACCCGTGAGCCGGAGCGTACGGATACCGAACCGGGCAGCCACCCTCACCGCCCCGGTGATCTCCTCGTACGAAAGCAGTTCGTCCCGTGGCCTGAAGACCACTTCCAGAGGCATGCAGTACGTGCAGCGAAGGTTGCACCGGTCGGTCACACTGATCCGCAGATCGGTATGCACACGGCCAAACGCATCGACGAGGCGGTCTTCTTTGGCTGGCTGGATCATGTGGTGGCCCCCGGCATGGTGTCGGGATGGACCCACTCGCGACTGCCATCGCTGCCCACTTCACATTTCCAGATCGGTACATCGGCTTTGATCCGGTCCATCAGCCACTCCGCCGCGGCGAAGGCATCCCGCCGGTGGGCCGCGCTCGTCGCGACCGCCACACTTGTCTGACCGACGGCAACCACGCCCAATCGATGGGCGATTCGACAGGCGATCAGCCCAAACCGCTGCACCGCGTTTGCATGGAGCGATTCGAGCGCCGCGGCCGCCATCGGCTCGTGTGCTTCGTACTCCAATTCGTGCGTCTCAACGCCATCGGTGACCCCGCGGGTCGTTCCCACGAACAGCACGTTCGCCCCGGCGGCAGGACTCGCCACCTCCGTGAGGAGCCGCTGCGCGTCGATCGGACCGTGAACGAGCATGGTGTGTGACGATGGCATCGTGCTCTCCTAGCCACCGCTCACGGGTGGAATGATTGCGACGTCGGCCATGGGCGGGATCGCTGTGTCACCGCGAACGAATCGGTTGTCGATGGCCACGGCGCTGTTGGCGACGACGGCTGCCGCCGCAGGTATTGCGTCGGCAACAGCCGCCTTGAGATCGGCGGCCGTGCCCTGCTGCCACGGCAGTTCGAGCAGCCGACTCCCGGCGGCCGCGGCCAGCCCGGCAAACAATTTCACCTGCAGCGTGTCGGGAGGGGTCGATGGCGACGGATTGGTGGTCATGAACTGGTGGTAAGCCGTCCGCTCGGCGTTGTCAGGAGGGGTTCGAGCCCAGTCGGCCCCGGCAGCAGACCGTATGACTTGGCGAGCACCTTGATCGGATGCACAGTCGGCTTGGTGGTGCCCTGCTCCATTTGTAGCCGGCAGGAAGAGCACTCGGTAGCACCGGCATCGACGCCTTCCGAGCGGATCGCCGTGGCAAGCCCCAGTCCGGCCCGCAGGCTGGCGCGGTAGTGATCCCGTGCGACGCCAAACATGCCGGCCATGCCGGAGCAGCCACGATCGGCCGCGTCGAGCGACAGCCCGGGGATCAGCCTCAGCAGATGTTCGGCATGGCTGCTTCCCGTCCCGAGACGTGTGTGACACGGAGCATGGTAAAGCAGCCGCGCGGACACCGGATTGAGGTCGAGCCGTAACCGGCCCTCGCGATGCAATTCCCACAGGAACGTGGCGGCATCGCAGGTGCTGTCGACGACCCGCTGCATGTCGTCGTCCTCGACGAGCAGCGGATAGTCGTGCCTGATGCAGGTGACGGCCGCCGGTTCGGTGCAGACGATCCGGTACCCAAGCCGTACGGCCTCGGCCAGCACCCGCATGTTGGTGCGGGCCAGTCGGCGGGCACCATCAAGGTCACCTTCAGAGACCAGTGGCATGCCCGCCGCAACCTGCCGCGGGTCGATGAACACGCCGATCCCGTTTCGCTCCAAGACCGCCACGAAGGCCTGCGCGAGCAGCGGATCATGACGACGGGCGAACGTGTCGAGAAAGTAGAGCACGCGTGGACCGCTTCGACGGGATGGCCGCGTGAGGCCACGCCGGGCCGCCCACCGCAGGAGCTGGTTGCCGGCAAACGGCGGCAGCTTTCGACCCCGGGCCACCCCGAGCAGCCTCTCGATCAGCCAGCGTGCCTGTGGATTGCCGAGGGCCGCATTGGCCAGCGGCCGAACCGCGCCGCCGAGGGCTGAAAGCGTATCGGCCCGCGACAGCACCCAGGGGGTCCATCGCAGGCCGTTCGCAGCCACCTGCGCCCCCTTGAGCTGCATTACGATCGCCGGAATGTCCACTGCCGCCGAACAGTCGATGCGACACTGATGGCAATTGAAGCAGGTATCGGTGATCGTGCGAACCGCCTCCGACTCGAGCGCCGTGGCATCGAGCCGACCGGCGAGAAAGGCTGCCATCAGGTTGGCCTTCGCACGCGGCGCGGCCTCCTCGGCCGGATTTTCCCGATATCGCGGACACATCCGCATCGTCGGCCCCTGGCCTCGACAGGCACCACATCCATTGCAGGCATCGACCTCGTCGATCAAGCCGTTCTCTGTCCAGTGCAGCACGGGCAGGGTGGCGGCGAAGGCTCGATCCAAAGCCGGACGGAAGCCGACCGGTGAAGCGGCCGCATCTTCCTCCGGCTCCAACGGCGGCACGATCTTGCCCGGGTTGAAGACACCACGTGGATCGAAGAGTCGCTTCACGTCGCTACAGACGGCGACAAACTCCGGGAAGTATTTCTGAAAGAAGGCCGTCCGCGACAAACCCAGGCCCTGCTCGCCGCCAATCGTGCCCCCCACGGCGACAACCTCCGCATAGACCGCGTCGGCCAACCGCTCCAAGCGCTCCCGCTCGCCGACAGCCCGCGGATCGGCAAACGTGCGCACGTGCAGTTGACCGTGGTTGGCATGGCCGAAGAGCATGGCCGTGGCCGCCTCCCGTCGCTGCACATCCTGAAGCCGCCGCAGAAACTCAGGCAGTGCGTGAGGCGGGATCACGATGTCCTCGATGTAAGCGACCGGCCGCACCTGGCCGCGCACCTCGTGGACCGTCGACAGGAGGTTGCGAGACAGTTCCCAGAAAAGCTCGGCGTCGAAGGCATCCTCGGCGCGGCGGGCGTCAATCGCCAGCCGCCCCCCGCCCCAGCGGGCCCCCTGGGCCAGCCTCAGCGCCTCGTCGAGCTTCGCCTGGCACTGCTGCGGCTCGGGAGCAGAAAATTCAACAAGCAGGCCGGCGTCAGCCACCGGCGGGATCAGCAGGTCGAAGGCCACCTTCGCCTTCCGCGCAAGCATCAGGTGCCGCTTGTCGAAGAGGTCGCAGGCGCTCGGACCGAGCGGCCGCAGCCGCAGCGCCAACTCAGCGGCCTTGTCGAGCGAATCGAAGAGGATGAGCCCTACGGCGGAGGCAACGGAGTCCGCAGCGGTCTCGAGCGTGGCCTCGGTGACGATACCGAGCGTGCCCTCCGCGCCAGCCAACAATTTGGGCAGATCGACCAGGCCGTCTTGTTCCAGGCTGTCGAGCCGATAGCCACCGTGGAGACTCCGGGTCGGCGGGCAGGCAGCGGCGATCGTTTCCCGTGACGCCGCCAGAATCGCGGCCACTCCGGCAGCCAGGTTGGCCATCCGATTGGGAGCGGCGTCGTCGGGCTGAATGAATCGCGGCCGTGTCGGCTCCATCTCAACAATGCTGCCGTCCCCAAGCACGACCTGGGCGGAGACGAGGCGGCTGCGCACGTCGCCGCAGCGGGCAAACCGACTTCCCGACGTGTTGCGGCCGATCATCCCGCCGATCGTGGTCACCCCACGGTTGGCCGGATCGGGACCGAACGAACGATGGAATCGCGTCAGGTGATCTTCAAGCACCGCGCCGACCACGCCGGCCTGCACCCGCACGGTGCCATCTCCCGTTGCCGTGATCCTTCGCAGAAAGCGACAGCAGTCGATGACCACGCCGCTCCCGAGCGCCATACCCGCCACGCTCGATCCCGCACCGCGGGCGTGGACGGGGATCCGTTGCTCGGCCGCCCACCGCACGACCGCCGCCACATCGTCCACCGTCCGGGGCCGCACGACAGCCAGCGGCCACACCTCGAACAGGCTGCCGTCAGTGGCATAGAGTGCGCGGCTCGCATCGTCGCAGAGCACGTCTCCCAAGACGATGCCGCGAAGATCTTCCTCGACTCTGCGGCGATCCAGTTCCATGCCGAGCTTTCTGCGCCGCGAGGCGTTGCCGAGCCGTCAGGCGACCGGGGGGCGGCCCGCGTTCCCGGCCGACAGGCTCTGTGTGCGGGCCATCACCTGCCGATGCTTCTCGTGCGTTTCCAGATCGAAGGTGCCAAACGATTCTACGACGTCGTCGCCGGAATAGCGGGCGGCGCAGCGGTAGCAGGTGAGGCACTCGGGCATGAAGAGGTAGAGCACGACGTCGAGCAACGCCGTGCCGAAGAGAATGGCGAACGTCGCCACCAGTTCCCGCATGCCCCAGGCCACGCAGCTGGCTGCCAGGCCAGCCACGACGATACCGACGCCGAGCCGCTGCGGAAAATCCTTGCGCCGGAAGAGCTCCGTGCTCGGGCAGATGAGGCACCGCCGCAGGCGCAAGGAACCCGTCCCCCCAGAACCAGATCGGGCGATCGCATCCACAGGAATCGGCAGCGTCGCCTGGCAGGCGGTGCAGGCAAGCGACGACAGCGTCTCAACCCGGTCGCTGGTGACGGTCGCACCACAGGCGGGGCAGGCATAGGTGATGCGCATGAAAAAATTCTCGAAGCGGTTAAGGGGCGCTCATCGATCCCAGCAGCTGCCCGGCCAGTTCGCCCGTGATGGCGGCGAGGCAGGCCACATACAGGATACCGGTAGCGCTTTGTGTGTTGGGAATGTCGAGAGTCTTCCGGCTCATCCAGAGCAGAATTGGCAGCCCGATGAGCCCGGCCAGCCAGCGGAGCGACAGAATGGCGAGCGTAGCGCGATCCGCCCCAGCCATTTGACTGACATGCGGCACGGCGGCCAAAACCGCCACGACCAACCGGGCAGCCCAGGCGGCAAGGGCCCAGTCGATCATCCGCTTGAGCGCATCGATCCGCATGCCCGGGGCATTGAGATACCAGTGGCCCAGCAGCATTGCATGCACCGTGAGGCCGACGACGAGACCGGAGAGTAGCGCCGAAAAGCTCCGCCACGCCATCCCCGGGGCTGAATCAGCGGCCGTTACGACCCCGACCGTCGCCGCTAAGAGCAGTCCGCTGGCAAGGCACGATGCCATCCCAGGACGGTCGCGCTCCGCCAGCCAGGCCACACTGCCGAGCCACGCCACCACGGCCGCCACACCTGCCAGCCACGACGCGGCGCCCGGCACCGCTGTGGCGGCCAGCAGCGCGGCAAACGTCGCCAGCCCCATGACCACCAGCAGGTTGATCCGGAAAAATCCCGCCGGCACCAGCCGACTCGGCGTGAGCACAAGGCCGACCGCGAGCCCCCAGCCGAACCGGCAGAGAAAATCGATCAGCAGCGTCATGCAACGCCCGCCACAATCCGATGTGCTGCCTCACCGACAAAGGTGACAGCCACCTTTTGTGGAAATGCAGGAGGCAGCGATCGTCGACTGTCGAAAACCTTGGCTTTTCGACCAGTCGACCAAGTGGAAAAAGGCCACGGAGGGCTTTTTCCGCGAGAAGCTGGTGCGGCCGTCATAGCGGCCGCCTCCCCCATCGCGGCCGTCATAGCGGCCGCCTCCCGTAGATCAGCGACAGCACTTCCGCCCGGCTCGAAACGTTGGACCGGAACAGACCCTTCATCGCCGAGGTCACGCAGACGCTCGACGGCTTCCGCACGCCGCGGATCGTCATGCAGGTATGCGTGGCCTCCACGACCACCGCGACCCCTTTCGCTCCCAGATCAATTTCCAAAAGATCGGCGATCTGCTCGGTCATCCGCTCCTGGACCTGCGGCCGATGCGACACGACCTCGACGACCCGGGCCAGTTTGCTCAGGCCCAGCACGCGGCCGTCAGGGAGATAGCCGATGTGGGCGTGGCCCATGAAGGGCAGGAGGTGATGCTCGCAGACGCTATTGAAGGCGATGTCGCGGACAAGCACGATCTCGTCGTACTTCTCCGTGAACGCCTTCCGCAGATGTTCGCGGGGATCCTGCCGCAGCCCGGTAAACATCTCGGCATACATGCGGGCCACACGGGCAGGCGTCTCGAGCAGACCTTCGCGGTCCGGATCCTCGCCGACGGCGATCAGAATCTCGCGAACAGCCCGCTCGATCCGGGCGTGATCGACTCCTGCTGCCGGGGGCGTGGGCTCGTCATCATGAGCCCCGCAGCCGGCATGGAGACTGTCGTCGCGGGAAAGGCATGGCTCCGTGTCTGGCATTCCCCAACTCTAATTGATCGAGAATTGCGGGGGAAAGGGGCGGCGTTGCCCGGCCGCAGGACGGCCCGCCAAGGCTTCCACGAGCACCTGTGCGCGGCGAAACACATCACACTCTCCCAAGAGCCGCATCTTCCACTCAACATCGAGATCGAGCGTGTAGGAAACAATGTCGGCGAGCATGCCAAGGGTGACCTGACTGCCGAGGAGTTGGTCGAGCTGGTCATAGGCGGCCGGCATTTTGGGCATCGCCTGCTTGAATGCGGCGAGCAGTTTTTGCTGCAACTGCGTCGCCGTACCAGGAGGCGCCTGCTCGGGCTCGTACTCCTCCATGATCTCGGCTTTGAACACGCGAAACGGTCGGCTCGGCGGCAGTTCCGTGATCAGGTTCAGCCGACGGACTCCGAGCAGAAGCACGTTGTAGGTGCCCTCGGGCGTCCGCTGATGACTGGCGACGCGACACAGGCAGGCGGTGGACCGCAGCGGAGGACGCCCCTCATAGTCCTTCTGCCAGCCGGGCGCATGCACGCCCAGCGCGATCATTCGGTCGTCCTCGACAGCCTCCTCCAAGAGTTCCCGGTAGCGGGGCTCGAAAATATGCACCGCCTGCATGACGTGCGGAAACATCACCAGGTTGGGCAGCGGAAAGACGCGGGCCAAGCCGGAAAACTGATCGGAAGAGAAAGCCAGCGGTTCGTCAAACATGGATTAGCCTGCTGCCGGGGGCGGGTCGAGGTGAATCTCGGGAAGCAGGTCGGGGTCGAGTTCAATCTCTGGAAACTGCTCCGTGCTTGCCGCGACCTCGGCAAGGCAGGTGTCGAACGCAGTGAGAAACACGTCGAGATCGATCCCCATGTGCTTGGGTTTATACGGCTCGAGGTAATCGCGGGCGCTGATATGCAGTTTGCGGGCCCCGCGAATATTTCCGTTTCCAAAATGATAGAGGGCCACGGCGGCCTGGATGAGTCCCTGATAGAACTTCCGCGACGGGCCGCGATACTCAGTCCACAACTCTTCCCAGAGTTCATGGCTCTCGAAATAGTCGCATTCGTTGAATTTCTCGATGCCCTCGAGATAGAGCGGCTCGTATGATTCGGGCTCAGCCGTGTCCATGGATCGGTCTCTCCATCAAACGCAGGGTCAAAACAGGGGTCGAGGCACATATGAATCGTAGCAGTCCCGGCCGAGCCGCGGACGTCTCGGCGGCTCCGCCACCTCCGCGACGGGAGTCGCTCGCCGCCAGAAAACAGCGGACTGCGGCCGTCGCCGAGCGGCTGGTGCAGGCGTTTCCGGCTGCCACCTGCTCACTTGATTTCCAGTCACCCTTTCAGCTCGTGATCGCCACGATCCTCTCGGCCCAGTGCACCGACAAGCGGGTGAACATGGTCACGCCGACTCTGTTCCAGCGCTGGCCGACAGCCGAGGCGATGGCTCGGGCCAGCCAGCGGCAGATCGAGCAGGTGGTCCGCACCACCGGCTTCTTCCGGGCCAAGGCGAAGAACATCCTCGGGTGCTGCCAGGCACTTGTGGAGCGTCATGGCGGCGAAGTGCCTCGCCAACTCGCCGAACTGGTGGCACTGCCGGGGGTCGGCCGGAAGACTGCCAACGTGGTGCTTGGGAGCGGATTCGGGCAGGCAGAGGGGGTGGTGGTCGACACCCACGTCGGCAGGATTTCCCGGCGTCTGGGCCTCACGAAGCACACCGATGCCGTGCGTGCCGAGCGGGACCTCATGGTGGTGCTCGCTCGCGATCATTGGATCGGCTTCAGCCACAGGATCATCGAACTCGGTCGCAGCATCTGCTCCGCCCGAAGTCCGAAGTGCGACGGCTGTATTCTGCTCGACCTCTGCCCGCGGATTGGTGTCGCCAAAAAACGCCGCTGAAACACCCGGTCCTGACACCTGGGCATGGGAAGTCGCGGCGCGAGAGCGTACACTCCTCCGGTTCTCCCAGGCCCGCCCCGCCACGTCCGCCGAAGGAGCCCGCTGATGATTCTCTCAGGGAACGAGATCAGAAACCACCTTGGTCGAAACATCATCATCGACCCCTTTGACGACAAGAATCTCAACCCCAACAGCTACAACCTCTCGCTTCATGACGAACTGCTCGTCTACGAAGAGGTGGTGCTCGACATGCGGAAGAGCAACCGTGTGACCCGGGTGGCGATCCCTGAAGAGGGCCTGGTGCTTGCTCCGAACCAGCTCTATCTTGGTCGCACGAGCGAGCGAACTGAGACGCATAACTTCGTCCCGATGATCGAGGGCCGCAGTTCGATCGGCCGGCTCGGGCTGTTCGTCCATGTCACGGCCGGATTTGGTGACGTCGGGTTCTGTGGCTACTGGACGCTCGAGATGTTCGCGGTACAACCGGTGAAGATTTACCCCGGTGTGGCGATCTGCCAGATCTTCTTTCACCAGATCGCGGGCGACATCACCGAGTATTCAAGCTCCAAGTACCAAAACAACCGCGACATCCAGCCCAGCCTCATGTTCCGCGAACTGTCGGAAGGCCAGGAGCCGAACCCGCAGCTCGAATTCACGTTCGGCGCGGACTCCGGCCGACGGCTTTCCCAGACGGCGGTGAGATAGCAAAGGTTTCACGCCGTGCTCCGAACCCATACCTGCGGCGAATTGCGTCCTGACCATCTCGGCCACACGGTCACGCTGTGCGGCTGGGTAGATCGCGTCCGTGACCACAAGGGCGTGATCTTCATCGATCTCCGCGATCGCTGGGGCCGCACGCAGGTGGTGGTGGGAGCCGGCAGCTCTGCTGACGTCGCTGCGGCGGCCCGCGCCGTACGGCCCGAATGGGTGATCACCGTTACGGGCACGGTTGGCATGCGGCCGGAGGGCACCGCCAACCCCAAGCTCGCCACAGGCGGCGTCGAGGTCGCCATCGACAGCCTTGGCGTGCTCAACGAGGCCGAGACCCCGGTTTTTCATCCCAATACCACCGAACTGCCGGGCGAGGAAGTGCGGCTCGAGCACCGGTGGCTCGATCTTCGCCGGCCGTCGATGCAGGAAAACATGTTTCTGCGGAGCCGGATCGTCAAGATCATGCGGGATCACTTCGACGAGCTCGGCTTCATCGACGTCGAGACGCCGATGCTCGGTCGTAGCACGCCGGAAGGAGCCCGCGACTACCTCGTGCCGAGCCGACTCGACCACGGCGCCTTCTTCGCCCTGCCGCAGTCTCCCCAGCTCTACAAGCAGTTGCTGATGATCGCCGGGTTCGACCGCTACGTGCAGGTCGCGAAATGTTTCCGCGATGAAGACCTGCGAGCCGACCGGCAGCCAGAGTTCACACAGCTCGATGTCGAGATGTCGTTCGTCGAGGCTGGCGACGTGATGGGCGTGATCGAGGGGCTGGTGCAGCGGACGGCGCGAGAGATTCTCGGGCTCGAAGTGTCCCTCCCACTGCCGCGTCTCACCTGGGATGAGTGCATGGAGCGGTTTGGCCACGATGCACCCGACCTGCGGTTTGGCCTGGAGATCACCGACCTTACGCCGCTGGCCGGCGAGAGCGAGTTCCGTGTGTTCCGCGCGGCGGTTGAATCGGGCGGGCGGGTGCGGGGAATTCGCGTACCGGGTGCGGCAGCCCGCTTCTCCCGAAAAGACCTTGACGATCTCACAAAAATGGCGGTCGATGCGGGAGCGAAGGGTCTGGTCTGGCTCAAGGTGGAGAGCGACGGGAGTTGGAGCGGGCCCGTCGCCAAGAACCTCGGCGGCATTGCCGATCGGCTGCGGGAGGCACTGTCTGCCGCGCCGGGCGACCTGGCACTCATCGTGGCCGATTCCTTCGAGGTGACGTGCAAGGCGTTACACACCCTCCGCAAGCGGCTCGGCGCCGAACTCGAACTGTACGATCCGAAAGCGATGCACTTCTCGTGGGTGGTCGACTTCCCGATGTTCGCCCACGATGCTGAGACCGGCCACTGGGCGGCAATGCATCATCCGTTCACGGCCCCGCGGCCAGCCGACGTCGACCTGCTCGAGAGTGATCCGGCCGGCTGCCGTGCGGTGGCATACGACCTCGTCATCAACGGCTCAGAGGCAGGCGGCGGCACGATCCGGATTCATGACAGCAAGACGCAGGAACGAGTGTTCAAGCTGCTGGGCATTTCCTCCGAGGTGTCCCGGGAGCGATTTGGTTTCCTCCTCGACGCGCTCCGCAGTGGAGCCCCGCCGCATGGCGGTATTGCTCTGGGGATCGACCGGTGGGTGATGCTTTTCGGTGGGCTCGACAGCATCCGCGACGTAATCGCCTTCCCGAAGACGCAGAAGGCGAGCGACCTCATGACAGGGGCCCCGTCACCGGTCGATACGAAGCAATTGGTGGAACTCGGCGTCCGCGTGGTCGTTCCGCCCAAGGAAAAATAGGACAGCATTAATTATTATTGTTCGCACGAAGCGTCGCCGGATGCGACGCTGAAGGCCCCGGCAAACCTTGGCTTTGCCGGGGCCGACAAGCAAACGAGGCCAGGGATGGCTTGTTTGCGATAGAGGATGAAAGTCAGAAGGCATGTTTTGCACAAAGCGTCGCCGGATGCGACGCTGGAGGCCCGGGCAGACCTCGGCTTTGCCAGGGCCGACAAGCAAACGAGGCCAGGGATGGCTCGTTTGCGATACAGATAGGGCGACTAGCTCAATTGGTCAGAGCACCTCGTTTACACCGAGGGGGTTGGGGGTTCGAGTCCCTCGTCGCCCAGTTGTTGCCGCAAACTTTGGCAGTGCGCTGGGGGAGCCGGGGGATCGGGTGAGGTTGAGCCGAGTTGGCGTATCCTCGCCTCCGAAGGCGATGCCTCACCCGTCCCCCGGCGGCTTGTGCTAAAAGCAGCCATTGCGGACTTCCTGCGTGATCAGTTGCTTGAGGCGGCTGATCGCCTGCTCTTCCACGGCCTTGGCATCCTTCCAGAATTGCCGCAGTTCGTC
>CAMCYH010000052.1 GCA_945883745.1 Candidatus Kuenenia stuttgartensis | reverse complement strand
GTCGTGCCCGTCTTTGCGGCACCGCTGTCGCTGGAGGAGATCACGGTCACGATGCTCTGCTTCGGCATGGGTGCCAGCTCCCAGGCCCTCTTTGCCCGCGTGGGTGGCGGCATCTTCACAAAAGCGGCTGACGTGGGGGCCGACCTCGTGGGGAAGGTCGAGCAGAACATTCCCGAGGACGATGCCCGCAACCCCGCCACGATCGCCGACAATGTGGGCGACAACGTCGGGGACGTCGCCGGCATGGGTGCTGACCTCTATGAGAGCTACTGCGGCAGCATCCTCGCCACCGCGGCCCTCGGCGTGGCGGCTTTCGTAGGCCAGCCGCGGATGCAGATGGCAGCCCTCTTCCTGCCGATGACCCTGGCGGCCATCGGCATCCTGCTCTCCATCTGGGGCATCTGGCAGGTTCGCACGAAGGAAGACTCGTCTCAGAAGGCTCTGCTTGCCGCCCTCGCTCAGGGCATCAACCTCTCCACGATGGCGATTGTCGGGGCCGCCTTCGTGCTCACGTTTCTCATGCTCGGCTGGTCGCACATCGGCGTGGCCGTTTCGGTGATCGTCGGCTTGGGGGCCGGATGGCTGATCGGCAAGTGGACGGAGTACTCGACGAGCAACGAGTACACGCCGACCAAGGATCTCGCCGACCAGGCGCTCACCGGCCCGGCCACGATCATCATCGGCGGTGTCGCCGAGGGCATGCTCTCGACCTGGGTACCGGTGCTCGTCGTGGGGGCCGCCACGTTGTTGGCGTTCGGCTTCGCCAATGCGTTCAACTTCAGCGACCCGAATGCCTTCGCCCTCGGCCTCTACGGCGTGGGGATCGCTGCGGTGGGCATGCTCTCCACGCTCGGCATCACGCTGGCAACCGATGCCTACGGTCCGATCGCCGACAACGCCGGAGGCAACGCGCAGATGGCGGGCCTGCCCGAGATCGTCCGCGAGCGAACCGACGCCCTCGACGCTCTCGGCAACACCACCGCCGCGACGGGCAAGGGCTTCGCGATCGGCTCGGCGGCCCTCACGGCCCTGGCGCTTTTGGCCGCCTATGTCGAGGAGGTACGGATCGGCTTCGAGCGGTGGGGCAGCGTCGTCACGCAGGCTGCCGACGGTTCCGTGCTGACCGCTGGTGACCTGGTCAAGGTATCCGGCAACGTGATCGTGGAGGCGGGGGGCGTGCCGGCCGACAACAGGACGTGGCTGCTGCTCAATGAGCGGGGCATCTCCGGCTACGACAAACTTGCCAAGGGGACGAAGCTTTCGGGTGTCACGCCCGAGAAGGTGAAGGAACTCTCCGACGAGCATCAGATCGTCGAGGTCAAGAAGGCCACCATGGCAGACTTCATGCAGTTCTACGATGTCACGCTGATGAACCCGAAGGTGCTCGTCGGCATGTTCATCGGCGCCATGAGCACGTTCGTGTTCTGTGCACTGACCATGAAGGCGGTTGGCCGGGCCGCCAAGGGCATGGTGGAGGAGGTCCGCCGCCAGTTCCGCGACAGGCCGGGCATCATGAAGGGGACCGAGGAGCCCGACTACGCAGCCCCGGTGGCGATCAGCACCAAGGCGGCCCAGCGGGAAATGGTGGTGCCGTCGCTTTTGGCCCTTCTCGTTCCGATCGTGGTGGGCCTGCTGCTCGGCGTCGGCGGTGTCATGGGGCTCCTGGTCGGCGGCCTCACCAGCGGTTTCTGCGTGGCCGTCTTCATGGCCAACGCCGGCGGTGCCTGGGACAACGCCAAGAAACTCATCGAAAGCGGTGTCCATGGCGGCAAGGGGACCGATGCCCACAAGGCGGCAGTCGTGGGCGACACCGTAGGCGACCCGTTCAAAGACACCAGCGGACCGAGCCTCAACATTCTCATCAAGCTGATGAGCATGGTGAGCGTGGTGGTCGCCGGCCTCATCGTGCGGTACTCGCTCGAAGCAATGGGTATTTTCTAGTCGCCAATGCAGAAGGGATTTGCCTTTCAGCTCGATGCGGTCGACGGTGCCGCACGAGCGGGGGTGCTCACGACGCCGCATGGGAGCGTGCCGACGCCGCTCTTCATGCCGGTCGCCACGATGGCTGGCGTGAAGGGTGTGGAGATCGAACGGGTGCGCGAGGCCGGGGCCGGAATGGTGCTCGGCAATGCCTACCACCTGCACCTGCGGCCCGGTGAGGTGGTCGTGGAGCAGGGGGGAGGGCTTGCCCGGTTCATGGGCTGGAATGGACCGACGCTCACCGACTCCGGCGGGTTTCAGGTGTTCAGTCTGGCCCAGCAGGTGAAGGTGACCGAGGAGGGGGCATTCTTCCGATCGCATGTCGATGGCGCGGCCGTGGCGTTTACCCCGGAGGCGTCGATGCGGATTCAGGAACGCATCGGCGCCGATGTCGCGATGCAACTCGACCATGTGGTCGCGTTGCCCAACGAGCGAAAGGTCGTGGAGGATGCGATGCGGCGGTCGCTGCGGTGGGCCGACCGGTGCCGGGCCGCGCACACGCGATCCGATCAGGCCGTCTTCGCGATCGTGCAGGGAGGGCTCGATGCGGAGCTACGGCAGGAAAGTGCGGAGCGACTGCGGGCGATGGATTTTCCCGGCTACGCCGTGGGCGGCCTGTCGGTGGGGGAGGGGCCCGAGGCGATGGATGCCACACTGCGGGTGACGACGCCCCACCTGCCGTCTGACAAACCCCGCTACCTGATGGGCGTCGGTCAGCCGCGTGACATCATCGAGGCCGTGGCGGCGGGGATCGACATGTTCGACTGCGTGCTTCCTACACGGTGCGGCCGAACGGGGCTGGCCTACTCGTTCAACGGACTGGTGCGAATCAAGAACGCCCGCTATGCGACCGAGCAGCAGCCCTTGGAAGAGGGCTGCCCCTGCGTCGCCTGCCGGCACAGCACCAGCTATATCCGCCACCTCTTTTTGGCGGGCGAAATGCTTGGGCCGATCCTGGCCTCGATCCACAATCTCACGTTTTATCAGCGGCTCATCGCGCGGCTCCGTGCGGCCATCGTGGCGGGGGAATTTGCCGCCACGCGGCATGATCTGCTCAAGCGGTGTGGTGCGGGCGGCCCGGGCGATGAGAACGCCTGATTGCGTCAGGCAGGTCTGTGGCGTGGCGGTCTTGCCGGCCTGGCGCGCAGACCACTACATTCCCGGTTTCGTTTCGTGATGCTCCCCGGTCTTCCGCCATGTCCGACCCCATCGTTCCGCTCTTTCCGGCCCTCCACGCGGCCGCACTGTACGCGCAGGCTGGCCAGCAGCGTCCGCAGCCCGGGGGCCTCGAGTTGCTTCTCACCTACCTGCCGATGCTGCTCATCGTGCTGGTGGCCTGGCTCTTGCTCTATCGACCCGAGCGGGAGCGGCAGCGGCGGCAGCAGGATCTGCTTTCCGCCCTGAAGAAGAATGACCGCGTCGTGACGGCGGCTGGCATCTACGGCATCGTCGCCAATGTCGACCGAGAGAACGACCGGGTAACGCTCAAGGTCGACGAGGCTGCCAACGCGAAGATCACCGTCACCCTGTCGAGCATCAGCAAGGTGTTGGCCACAAGCTCAGACGATTCGGTGGCTGACGCCTGACCCCCCCTATCGAAAACCGACTGCAGAGAGTTCAAGCATGATGACCAGTGTTTCCATCGTCGGCATCCCCGTGGCCGGTCTCCTGGCGCAGGCCGCCGCTCCGGTCGAGGGCCTTCCTTGGTATCGTGAAGGCTGGGCCATGTGGGGGCTTGTGCTGGCGATGGTGGCCGTGCCCACGTTTGTGGCGTGGTGGCTCGCCAGGCAGCTGCGGGCTGCGGACATGTGGGGCCGTCTGGCGGCGGTGCTCGTAGCCGCGACGGTCGGTGGCATCGTGACCTGGCTGGGGTGGCCTCCGCGGCTGGGTATCGATCTCAAGGGAGGTGTCATCCTCGTCTACGAAGTGGATGCGTCGAAACGCCAGACGAAGGAAGGCGCGGACGACGATGCGTCTGCGCCGGTCGACATGGACAAACTCGTCGCGGCGGTCAGTCGCCGCGTCAATCCGGGCGGGCAGAAAGAAGTCACGGTCCGTCGATACGGTCTTGATCAGCTCGAGGTGATTGTGCCTGATGTTGATCAGGCCGAGATCGACCTCATTAAGCGGATCGTGTCGAGCGCCGGTGTGCTTGAATTCCGGATCACGGCCAACCCGGAGGACCCCCGGCACAAGCAACTGGTTGAACTCGCGACCCGGTCGCCGGGGTCGACGGTGAGCGAGGGAGGGCGTCCGATCGGCCGCTGGGTTGAGCTCGACACCGCCAAGATGGATCCGGCCGAAGATCGGGGGCTTTTCACCCGGACAACCTCCGATGGACGTGTCGAAGTGCTCGTGGTGCTCGATCGGTTCAACGTGACTGGCGGATACCTGACGCGGGCGTCGGCCAGCTACGATCAAAACCTTCAGCCCTGCGTGAACTTCTCGTTCAATTCGGGCGGTGCCGCCCTCTTCGGCACGCTGACAGGCCAGAATCTTCCCGACCCGGCCAATCGGCTCACCAGCCGCCTGGGAATCGTTCTCGACGACACGCTGCTATCCGCGCCCACGATCCGCAGCACGATCTCCAGTGACGGCCAGATCACCGGGAGCTTCAAGCAGTCCGACGTCGACTTTCTGATTGGCGTGCTGAATGCCGGGAGCCTGCCGGCAGCCCTGTATAGTGAGCCGATCAGTGAGCAGAAGATCAGTCCGCAGCTGGGGGCCGACACGATTCGTTCCGGTGCCCAAGCGATGCTGCTGGCGACGATCGTCGTGCTCACGTTCATGCTCCTGTATTACCGCTTTTCGGGCCTCGTTGCCGATCTTGCGGTGTTGCTCAATATCGTGCTGGTCTTGGCGTTGATGATCTCCATCAAGGCCGCCTTTACGCTGGCGGGCCTCGCCGGCCTCGTGCTTTCCGTCGGCATGGCCGTCGACGCCAATGTGCTCATCTACGAACGAATGCGGGAGGAGCTTGACCGCGGTGCCTCGGTGCGAATGGCGATCCGCAACGGCTTCCAGCGGGCCTTTTCCACCATCGTCGACTCCAACCTCACGACCCTGATTACCGGGGTCGTGCTGTTTGCGATTGGCACCGACCAGCTCAAGGGATTCGCGGTGACGCTCATCCTCGGGCTTACGCTCAACCTCTTCACGGCCGTGTTTTGTTCTCGTGTGGTGTTCGACCTTGCCGAGCGGAATCGCTGGATCACGAAGCTCTCGATGGCCCGCCTGTTCGACCGTCCAAATCTCACATTCGTTCGCTGGATGCGGCCGGCGATGATTGGGTCAGCCCTGTTCATCCTGGCCGGACTGGCCGCCGCCTGGCAGCGTGGCCAGGGTCTGTTCGACATCGACTTCACCGGTGGCACGAGCGTCCAGGTGGCGTTCAAGGCCGATCAGCCGCTCGATGTGGCGGCCGTGCGGAAGGCCGTGGCATCCCTGCCGGACGTTGCGGTGAGCGCCGTGACCGGGGGCGACGCGCCGCCCGGCACGCAATACAAGATCGACACGTCGCTACGGGACAATTCGTCAGTTGGTGGTTCGGCCGTCGAGGCGGCCCTGCAGGCGGCCTTCCCTGGCCGGCTGGCCACCTACGACATGGGTTTCCGCGACATCGTGTCTTCGAGTGGCGACTCGAAAAAGGATGACGATAAGGAGCCAGCCGATACCAATGAGCCCGGCACCCAGGCTGCGGCTACGACGACGTTATCGACAGGGGCGATGCTCGACTTCCCCCAGAAGATCACGCTGCCCGCCCTGCGGGATACGCTGGAGGCAGCCTTCGCGGCCGAGGGGTTCACCGATGCGGCCTTCGAGATCAACGCCGAAGGCATGACGAGCCGTACGAAGCCCTACCGGACCTGGGCCTTGTCGACCGCGCTCGATCCCGACGCCACGCGCGCGGTGCTCGAGCGGGTGGCGACGAAATTGCGGGAAACCCCCGTCTATCTGTCGGCCAATGAAATTGGTGGCAAGGTTGCCGGGAACACAAAGGTCACGGCGTTGTACGCCCTGCTGGCCAGCCTAGCGATGATCGTGCTGTACGTGTGGGTGCGGTTTCAAAATGTCGCCTTCGGCCTGGCGGCCGTGGCGGCGCTGGTGCACGACGTGCTGGTGGCCATCGGCTGCCTGGCGTTGAGCCGGTATGTGGCACCCTTTTTCGGCTGGGCACTTGTCGACGATTTCAAGATCAGCCTCGATGTCGTGGCAGCCCTGCTCACAATCGTTGGTTTCTCGATTAATGACACGATCGTGATCTTCGACCGCCTGCGTGAAATTCGTGGCAAAAGTCCGTTTGTCACCGGATCCATGATCGACTCGGCGGTCAATCAGACGTTGAGCCGCACGATTCTGACGTCGGGCACAGCCTTGCTGGCAGCACTCGTTCTCTATGTCTTTGGCGGGCAGGGGATTCATGCCTTTGCGTTCACGATGCTGATCGGCTTCTTGGCTGGTACGTACAGCACGGTTTTCATCGCAGCCCCGCTCGTCCTGTGGCTCCAGCAGTGGACGGGTACCGCAGCGGCCCCCACCGCCACACGCGGAATGCAAACGGTGTCCTAGCGGCATCTCGGTCGGCGGATGCCGGCTGGAGAAACCCTGCGGATTTGTCAGCTGGATCAGCATCGCCCCGTCCGGTCGTGCGGTCTGTCCTGACGGCCGCATGACGATCGCCCACCGTTTTCGCGGTCGGAGCGAGCCGCCCGCGGCTCTGATGGGTGGCATAGTTGCCTGTGGAGGTTCCCGCCCGTGAAGCGATGTATGCAAGCCCTGCGATTCGTGGCTGGCCTGGCCATGCTGGTCGGTGGCGTGGCGGTATTGGCTCCGCTGGCTGGTGATGTTTTGACGCGTCAGAGCCCGCCGATCCCCCAGAGCGAAGAAGCCAGCTCTGCCCTGGGCATGCCACACGTCGCGATCGGCCACGCGATTCCCGATCCGCGGGCAGGGACCGGCATGCTGCCGCAGTCACAATTCCAGGTGGCGAGCGTCGATCAGGCCGCCGCAATGGTGGCTCATTCCCCGCCGCCGGTGGCCGTGTATCAGCCACCCACCCCACCTTCGCCCCTGCCTCCCAACGCCCCGGCACTGGCTCGGCCGGCCCCCGCGCTTGACTCGATGTATCGCTCGACGCTGGCCATGCCGCCGCCCCCGCTCTTGGATGCCCACGGTCCTCCTCCACTGGCACCCGGCTGGACAGCACGTGGTCCGCAGCAGACGGTTCCGGCAGGCCTTTCCCGTGTACCCTTAGTGCCGGCTACGTATGCGGTGCGGGATGGGGATGACCTGACCTCCGTGGCCATCCGATTTTACGGCCACCCGGCTGCCGCGGCCGCGATCCTCGCCGCGAACAGTGATAATATCGCCGACCCGGATGTTCTTCCCATCGGGGTCAGGTTGCGGCTCCCGCCGCCTTGGACGGTGACGGCCGGCCGAACGTCGGCGGAGTCGCGGTCGATCGAACCGGGGCCGGGCATTGACCGTGGCCCGACCGCCACGCCCACTGGGCTGCAGACGAGGCCGATGACGTCTCCACGGCCTTGGCTGAACGAGACGAAGTCCGATCAGTCCTGATCCCCTTCGAGGGCGGATCCGGGCCCTGCGTCGCTCGCAACGCCCTCAGCGACTGAGCACCATGTCCAAGAAACCCACGACGATGAGGGTCGCCTTCGCTGCCGCGTCAGTGGCGAGTTTGTCACTCGACAACGGGCTTTCGGCATGCATGCAAAAGAGAGAGGCGTCGGCGGCTGTCTCAACGCCGTCAGCCTGTTCCTTGCGCTGCCCCGGCCCCTGCACGATCCACTCCTTCGGGCGTAGTCCCTTGAGTTGGTCGGTCAGTTTTTTGGCATCGCGATCACTCGTTCCCGCGAGCAGCAGAATTGGCAAGGTGCGGCGAAACACGTCGGTCTTCATCGCGGGCAGGATCGATACGCCACCCGTGGCCGAGATGACGGGGCTGATGAGAACGATCGCCCTCACATGGGCTCCCTGAGGCCCTCGTGTGGTCGGAGGCCACGAGGCGTCGGCCACCGTCCAGAGTGCCCCGAGCGTGCCCCCCTCGCCGCAGCCGACGACGCACAGGCGATCGACGGCGAGGGCTCCGGTGCTGGCCTGTTCCTGGATCCAGCGATGAACGGTCTCCAAATCTCCGCGAGCCTGCGCCTGATCGCGGATGCGGCCGCCCGAGGAGGCGGCGATGGCCAGCATGTCTGGCTTCTTGAAAGACTTCGCATCGAGGCTGCCGCCGCGGCCGCCAGGGAATACCGAGGAAACGCTGGCTCCGTGCCCACGCAGGTCCGGGGCTACCACGGCGTAGCCGGCCGCCTGGAGACCGCGAGAAAGCGGTTCGACCGTCTCGTGTGAACCGTGCAGATCGTGGACCAGGATGACGGTCGCCTTCGCCTTGGCATTCCCAGCCACTGGATAGTACCAGGCAGCCAGCGATACCCCGTCGGAGGTGGTGAGTGACAGCCGCTCGGAAGGCGGCGGTTCCTCTGCGGCTACCAAAGCCCGGCCACCACAATCCAGCCCACTCACCGACAAAATCGTCACGACGACGAACAAAAATGACGGAGGCCGCCAGGGACGGAGGAAAAAAGCAAGAAAGGGGGTCATTGAGGGATTTCCTGACTGCGGAAACGGCATCTCACGATAGAATACGAGGACTGCCGGCAGCGGTCCATCACCGAATTGGCGGCGTGTTTCCTGGCGACTTCTCCGACGGTGGAACATGACTTTTGAATCTCACGAACTGCCGCCGTCCGACGTGCAGGAGCGAGTCGTTTCCCCATCGTCAGGACCAACGGCCCCTGCCTGGGCGGTCAGTCTGGTGCTTCATGTTGGCGTCCTGTTGGCCTTGGCCCTGTTTGCCTTTGATCCGCCACGGCCTCCGCTCGAACGTCTCGTGCTCACGCAGAATCCGTTGGAAGATACGGTGATTCTCGAAGCGGTTGACGTCGTTGTGTCGGACGAGCGGACCGAAGACGTTGGTGCCCAGAGCGAGCGAGGGGCCGAAATGGCTGAGGCGGTCGCTCCGGAGATTTCGGAAGTCATCGTTGCCTCGGTGGAGACTGTCACCGAACAGGACGTCGACATCGTGGTGCAACCTCTCGATGTGATGCCCACGGCCAAGACTCTTAACGAGGCGATGGTGGTGAAGGGCGCAGTCAGCGGCGTGGGAACAGCCGGTGCCTCGGGCGCGGTCGACCGCTTGGCAGCGGAAATCAATGGGTATCTCGAACAGCAGAGTCGCAAGACCGTCGTGTTTTGGCTCTTTGACCAGTCGGTGAGCCTGGCGGCGCAGCGGAAGGAGATCGCCTCGCGACTTGATCGTGTGTTCGATGAGATCGGTGTCGCCCATGGCGGCCCCAAGAGCAAGCGTCTGCTCAATATGGTGGTTGGATACGGTAAAAACGTCACGCCCATCACCAAGGAGCCCACCACCGATTGCCAGACGGTGGTCGAGGCGATCCGTTCGATCGAGATCGACGAGTCGGGAGTGGAAAACACCTTCACCGCCATCGGGGCCGCGGCCGAGGTGGGATGGCGGTTTCGGAATGCTACGCCGCGGCAGAACGTTCTGATCATCGTGTTCACCGACGAGGTCGGAAATGACGAGGATCGGGCCGACCAGACAACTGCCTACTGCCAGAAACTTGGTATCCCGGTGTATGTGGTGGGCGTTCCTGCGCCATTCGGCCAGCGCCAGGTGAAGATGAAATTCGTCGAGCCTGATCCGGACTACGATCAGAGCGAGCAGTGGGCCGTGGTGGAACAGGGGCCTGAGACGCTGTACCCCGAATTGATTCGGGTCCGCTCGGGGCGATTTCACAACGACGCCATCGACTCCGGTTTCGGGCCGTTCAGCCTCAATAAGCTGTGTGCTGCGACGGGCGGAATCTATTTTGCCGTCCATCCGAATCGCAATGCTTCCGGTCGTGTGACTGATCGTGAGGTGGTGGCCATGGCGTCGCAGTTGCGGCATTTTTTTGAGCCGGAGGTGATGCAGCAATACCGCCCCGACTATCGCACGAAGGGGGAGATCGACGGCCTCCTGGCGGGAAATCGCGCCAAGAAGGCGCTCGTCGAAGCCGCCAAGAACTCCGAAATCAATCCGATGGAAGCGCCCACGATGACGTTTCCCCGGAAGGACGACGGTGACCTCGCGCGGCTGTTGGGCTTGGCCCAGCGGGATGCGGCGCTCCTCCTCGACCGGGTCGACAGGATCTATGACACGCTTGAAAAGGGAATATCTGACCGGCCGAAGATCGAGGAGAAGAGATGGCAGGCGGGCTACGATCTGGCCATGGGGCGGATTCTTGCCCTCAAGGTGCGGACTGACGCATACAACAGCATGCTTGGTCAGGCCAAAGCCGGGATGAAGTTTCAAAAGGCCGACAGCGACACGTGGCAGCTTGTGCCGGCCGATGATGTGGCGGGCGTCGACTCACGGATCCAGAAGTTGGCCGCCCAGGCGAAGGAATTGCTGCAGCGGGTCGTGGCGGAGCATGCCGGCACCCCCTGGGCCCTGCTGGCGAAGGACGAGTTGGAGACGCCGATCGGCTACCGATGGGAAGAGCGAAATACAGGCGTCAACAAGCCAGCAATGAATGCCGGAAACAACAACAACAATAACAACAACGCTTCGGCACCGCAGGATGACCAGAAGCGGAAAATGGCTCCGCCCAAGCCGAAGCGCAACCTGAAGAACGTCTGATGCATTCATGCGGCATCCCGCGGGCTTGCGCCCTGCGGCTCGCTTGGCGAACATCCGTTCGCTCTCGTACGCCCGCCGGCTGCTTCACGCGAGCCTCGCCATCCTGGCCTCGGCTCGCTTGGCGAACATCCGTTCGCTCTCGTACGCCCGCCGGCTGCTTCACGCGAGCCTCGCCATCCTGGCCTCGGCTCACTTGGCGAACATCCGTTCGCTCTCGTACGCCCGCCCTCCAGGCGGGCAGAATAGGGTGATGCTGGCTCTCTGCCGCCTGCTCCACCCAGCCCCGGGCGCGAGCCCGGGGACGGAATGATCCCGGACTCTTGCCTAGAAATCGAGGTTCTCTTCGGCGAACGACATGCGGCTTTCGGATGGATGGAAGAGCCGGGCAATGCGACGGCCGAAGATCTGCAGGAACATCGCTCGAAACTGTGACTCCGATCGATCGGTCGTCGGCACGCCGCCGGTGCCCGGGTAGGCGAAGTCTTCGATGCGACGCTCGAACACCACGGTTTGCTCGTCGACGTCGAATACCCGCACGATGGCTGAGCCACGACCTCGGTAGAGTGTCGTGCCTTCATGAATCCGGAACTGCTCGAGGTCGATGCCCACAACCATGTCGGCGTCGACCGCCTTGCCGAGCGTGCCGTAGTCGACCCAGTCATTTTCATCGATCCAGCGGGCCACCTCCTGTTGGCTGATGACCTTCACCTTGCGGACGTTCTGTCTGACAAGGGCACCGACGATCCCCGCCAGCTCGCGGGATGATCCGGCATCGCTGAACTCCAGCTCGACGATCGGTCGGCAGACCACGGCAACATGTTTGCCGCGGAGCCCACCAAATTCAGCCGGCACGTCGTTGGGCTGAACCAGATAGGCGATGGTTCCCAGCGTGGAGCATCCGCCAAGTGCAGTTGCCAGCGTCGACACGGCGAAGGCGGAGAGAATTCGGCGGCGCGGACAGGCAGAAGAGGGCATGGGCGATTCCTCGAGGGACACCAGTTCCAGTTCGGGGCCGAGAGGGTATCCAGTGGGGCGGGTGGGCTCAATCCCGCTTGGAACGCGGAAATTGTGGCTCCTGGCGCGGTACCATGGGTGACGGTGCTCTTCGCCTCGCTCCTGTCGTTTCCATGCCAGCGTTCCATTCGCATGATCCGTTCCTTGCGGCCGTCGAGGCGGGCCTGCCGCATCATGGCTGGTGGCAGGCGCCGGCAGTAATCGGCGTCTCGGGAGGGGCCGACAGCACGGCGCTCGTGCTGGCCCTTGTCGCCCTGGCCCCGAGCCCCGAGGCGGCGGCGGGGTTGGTCGTGGCGCACGCTGAGCACGATGTCCGCACCGAGGCAGCTGCCGACCGGGATGTCGTTGTCGCCTTGGCTGGGCGGTTGGGCCTGCGGTGTGTGACGCGGCGAGTGGAGGTATGCGGGCCAGGGCATCCACGGGGTGAAGGGCTCGAGGCACGGGCCCGCCGGATGCGATATCGATTCTTCGAGGAGGTGGCTTACGGTACCGGCAGCCGCCACGTGGCGGTGGCCCATACTGCCGACGATCAGGCCGAGACGATTCTGCATCGCATTCTCCGGGGGACGGGCCCGGCGGGTGTGGCCGGCATGGCGGCAGCCCGTCAACTCTGTGAAGGCGTGGCCATCATTCGGCCCCTCTTGGCCATCCGCCGCCACCAGGTGCGGGACTGGCTGGTGGCCAATGGGCAACGGTGGTGTGAAGACGACACCAACCGCGACATCCGCCATGCCAGAAACTTTCTCCGCCATGAGATCATCAGTCGCTGCGTTGCCGGGCCCTATCCGGCCGCAGCCGAGGCGATCGGGCGGCTTGGTGAACAGACGGCGAAACTATCGACAGCCCTGGCCAGCGCCGCCGAATACCTTCTCGATCGCCACGTGACCCGACTGCCTGACGGGCAGCTGGTGATCGATGCCGCACCCCTCGCCACTCTGGACCATCACCTTCTGGCCGAGGTCATGGCCTCGCTGTGGCGGCGCGAGGGGTGGCCGCGTCGTGACATGACTGCCCGGCATTACGAACGACTGGTCGACATGCTGCGGGCCGTCGCCGCAGTGGGCGCGAGTCCACGTGCCGAACTTCCCGGTGGCATCGCCGTCACTGCCGCAGACAGACGACGACTGGTCGTCGCTCGACAGCTGATTCCCTACGACGTCATCTGCACCCGCTTGTAACCACCGATGCTGGCGAAGTAGAGAAGGAAGAGCAGGTAGATGCCGGCCATCGTCGCGGGAATCCAGGAATCGGCACGCAGGGTATCCCGATCGCCCTGCTGATCGGCCTCGAGAGCCGTTCGCTGCTCCGGCGTCGCGGCTGCCGCTGCCGCCCGTGCGGCGGCGATCTTCTGGCCATCGAGGCCATACACTTCGCTGCTGGGAATGTTGAGGAATCTGCTCGACGTTTCAGCACGGAACTGTTCGTAGATGCCGGGATTTGCTTGCTGCAATGCCTCACCGGCAAAGCGGTCTTTGCAGTAGCCGAGACCCGGACCGCCGAGCAAGCCGGCCGAAAGCATTCCGATGCCTCCCATGATCGACATGGCAACGGCGCCGGTCTGGGGGAAGCGGTCTCCCACGACCGCCAGCATCGTGGGCCAGAAGAAGGTCTTGCCAATGGCATAGATGCCCAAGGCGGCCAAGGCCACCGGGAAAGTGGTCATGCCGCTCGCCAGTTGCAGGCCCAGCCAGGCCAGCACCGATGACACGAAGAGCAGGCCGATGGGCGACAGCCGCAGGCGGGTTTCGATGAAGTGGGCACAGAACCGCAGGAAGAACATGATGGCCGATGTCCAGATGAAGAGCGCCTTGCCCTGTTCCGATGAGAAGAGGTTGCCGGTGATGTTTTGAATCCAGCTGTCGGTGCCCAGTTCGACAGCACCGACAAGGGCGTGGGTCACGAAGAGAACGAAAAGCATCAACGAGCCAATCGAGAACTTCGTCATCACGGCGACGGCCAGCAGGAGCGCACCACCGATGCCGTAGCCCGCGACCGCAGCCTGTTCCGGAATAAAGTTTCGTAGGATGTCGCCGAAGAACAGCGACAAGAGATAACAGGCCACTGCGGAGCCGAGCAGGCCGACGCTCCGGAACATGTCGACAAAACTGGCTCCCTTCTCAGCAGCCTCCGAGCGGGGAA
Organism: Candidatus Kuenenia stuttgartensis; assembly: GCA_945883745.1. Classification (GTDB taxonomy): domain Bacteria; phylum Planctomycetota; class Planctomycetia; order Pirellulales; family UBA1268; genus CACORA01. The sequence continues at coordinate 7,830 of CAMCYH010000052.1, read as the reverse complement.
ATTTTTGGCCGAGGAACATCACCGCGTACAGCGCCGTCGGGATCAGGTAGAGCGAGAGCTGCCATTTCCAGTGGATGCCCAGCCGGTCGTCCAGGAACCAGCCGATCATGGCTCCGAGAATCATGCCCGCCGGCCAGCTGGCATGGAGGATGTTGAGGTAGTGGGTGCGATTGTGCGGAAAGGCCGTCGCCACCAGCGGATTGGCGACCGCCTCGAGCGTGCCGTTGGCAAACGCGAAGATGAAGGAGCCCCAGAAGAGAAACTGGTAGGCGGTGTCGGGCGAGCCAGCGCTCAGCGTCACGGCTGCCGAGAGGATGTGGCCGACGAGCGCCAGAGCGACCAGCTTTCCGTAGCCGATCTTGTCGACGATTAGGCCGCCGATGATGATCCCGAAGCAGAAGCCCGTGAGGCCGGCACCGGTGATCTGACCGACCTGCAGGGCGCTGAACCCGAACTCCTCACGCCAGTTGTCGAGGATGCCGCCGCGGATGGCGAACCCCACGCCTGCTGCGAGAATGGCGGTGAACCCGGCCCACAAGAGCCGCTGGGCATTAGGAACGGCCCCTCTGAGATCCGATCCCTGACTGGCTTCGGTCGCGTGCATGCGCGGTTTCCCCCGGTTCGTGCTGTAAGAATCAAATTACGGGTCGTGGCGAAGCGGGGACTATAGCAAGGCGTGGTGGGTGACGGAAACAGCAATGTCTGCGCGGGCGGCAAGGGCTGCCTCGCGGCGGCCGTGGCTTGACCCTCTGCCGCTCCGCCCCGTACCGTCCCGACCCCCGGCGTCCGGCCATACGGTCCCCACGCCACCCGACATTCCGGCATTTTGTTCTCATCGTGAGCGCGTTTACCGATTCCCTGTGGACGCTCGTGCGCTGGGCCGTACCGGTGACGGTCGCAGGCGTGTTCGCCGCCGGCGTGGTGGGAGCGAATCAACTCGGGGACACGGTACGGGCACGCGTTGAGGCGCGACTTGCCGCGGAGTTTCCCGCGCTCACCGTGCATGTGCAGGGAGCGAGCCTCGTCGAGGGTGAGGGGGTCGTCGTGCGGGGCGTGTCGTTCTCCGACCCCAGTCTGCCCCCTCCGATCCGCAACCTGGTGAGGATCGACGAGGTTCGTCTGGCGTGCAGTACAAACCTCGCGGAATTGGCCACCGGGCCACCGATCATCACGGCCGCACGGCTGCGACGACCGGTGGTGCACGCCGCTCGCCGTGAGGATGGCTCGTGGACCATCAAGCAGATGCTCTCGCGCCGCCCGCAGGGGGCGGTCATTCCCATCGTCATCGAGGATGCTGAAATCCTGATCGATGGGACGCCGCTCGACGAGCGGGTTACCGTGCGGCAGGTCGACCTCGAAATTCAGCCCGCTGCGGAGGCCGGCTGGGTTACCGTGCGTGGCAGCATGGCGGCGGCACTCCTCGACAGGGCCTCCATCGAGGGTCGGGTGGCACCCGCGACCCAGCAGTTCGATCTCGTCGGCAGCGTCGACTCACTCGACCTCTCGGCCCGACTCTTTGCCATGCTGCCGGGCGAATCGCAACTCCCTGCCGATGTTCGGGGAAGCCTGACCGGCCTGCATGGCAAAGTCTCCCTGCAGTGGCGAGCCGCCGGATCGCTGGCAGCGATCGACGCCACGAGTTTTCAATGTCATGGCCGTCTCGAGTCAGGTCACTTCGAGGACGCCCGGTTGCCGTTCGTGGTGCGCGACATGAAAGCCACGTTTCGCGCCGACCACACGGGGGCCCAAATCGAGACGCTCGAGGCACACAGTGGCTCGACACTGTTGCGCGGGTCGGGCAGCCTGCTGGGATGGTCGAGAACGAGTGATTTCGACCTCCTTCTCGAGGCTGAACGGCTCGTGGTTGGACGCCAGTGGGAGCCGCTGTTGCCCCGCGCGGTGGCTGAGCAATGGCAGAGGTTGTTGCCGGCCGGTGAGGTCGACGTGCGGGCGGAGGTGAACCGCCGTGCCGGCGTAGTCGACCCGCGGATTTCCGTGCGGTGCCGCAATGTCTCCCTCACCCACTATCGGTTTCCTTACCGCCTCGATCGGACGGTCGGCACGGTGGTCTTCCAGGACCGGGCCCTCTCGCTCTATCTCACCGGCCAGGCGGGTGGGCACCCGGTGCAGGTGGCTGGTGCCTTCCAGTTCGACCCCGCCGGCCCGGTCGGTCACGTGGAGGTGCGTGGCGAAGGGATGCGGATCGACGATTCACTGCTGGCTGCGATGCCGCCACGGAGTGGTGAGATTATCCGCAGCCTGCGGGCGGCGGGCGTCTTCGATTTCGTCTTCCGTCATGAGCGGGCACGGCACCTGCCCGATGGCAAAGCAAACTCGTTGGGCATCCGGCTGACCGCTTGCAGCCTCGCGTATGCCGGATTTCCCTATCCCCTGACCAACGTCTCGGGCAGCATTCGCATGGATCGGGACGAGTGGACGATTCAGGACGTGACCGGCGCCAATGATGCCGGGATCGTCCGGTGCACCGGCTCGCTCGTGCCGTTGCCGGACGGCGATGGTGAACTCACGCTCCACCTCACCGGCACTGGCGTGGTGCTCGAGCGGGAACTTCGCGACAGTCTTCCGCCCGGTATGCGGCAGATTTGGGACGACCTCGCGCCCCGTGGCAATGCCGACTTTTCGGCCACGGTTCGCCACCAGGTCAAACCCCGTCGCACCTCGGTGGAGGTGGAAGCCATCCCCCACGCCCAGACCGTCTCGATCGAGCCGGCGTGGTTTCCCTATCGACTGGAGCAGTTGCAGGGACGGCTCGCCCTCAAGGACGGGCTGCTGCGATTCGAGGGAGTCCGGGGTGTCCACGACCGCACCACGGTGGCGGCCGAAGGTACCTGTCGCTTCCTTCCAGAGGGAGGCTGGCATGTGTCGTTTGAGCGGCTGGCGGCCGATCGTTTTCGTGCCGATCACGACGTGGTGCGAGCACTGCCGGCGGGATTGCAGCGGGCGATCGAATTGGTCCGCCCCCGTGGAATGTTGTCGCTCGCCGGTGCGATCGACATCTACTCCTCACCGGCGGAGCCCACCACGATCGTCGGCAGACCGATCGACAACCAGCCAACGCCGGCTGCGGCCTGGGATTTGACCCTCGATATGGAGCAGGGGGCGATCGACGTCGGTGTGCCACTCGAGCACGTGCATGGAGGTGTCCGCCTCCGCGGCCAAAGCGATGGCCGTTTCTGGCAATCGAGCGGGGAGCTGGCAATCGACAGCGCGATGTGGCGAGGCGTCCAGATGACAGGTGTTACGGGGCCGGTGGCGATGGACGCCTCGGGCGCCCGGTTCGGCATGGCTGCCGGGGCGACCGACAAAGCCCGCCCCCGGCGACTTCAGGCCCGGGTGGCTGGCGGCATGCTGGCGGTGGACGGTCGTGTGACGGCCGACGAAGCCGGCTCTTTTGACGTTGCGATGTCACTGGACAACGCCGACTTCGAGCGGCTCTCCGGGGACATGTTGGCCGAGCGATCTGCGGCGGCCTCGCAGCGGCCCCGCGGCCAGGTCTCCGGAACCCTCGAACTGAGCGGGTCGCGGGCGGGCAGCCATTCACTCACCGGTCGCGGGCAGATGCGACTGAAAGACGCCACGATCTACGAACTGCCGCTCGTCGTAGCGCTCCTGAAGGTCCTCCGCGTGAAGGCGCCCGATCGCAATGCCTTCGGCTCGAGCCTGGTCGATTTCCGCATCGAGGGACCGCACGCCTACCTCGACACCGTCGAGTTGTCCGGCGATGCCATCAGCCTTGTGGGAACCGGTGAAGTTGACTTTGAGGGCAACGTGCACCTGGTCCTGCGATCGATCATGGGAGACTCCCAGCAGCAGTTGCCAGCCATGAAGCGGCTGCTTGGCGGGGCGAGCGGCCAATTTCTCCTGATTCATGTCGATGGCACTGTGGCCCAGCCCGACATCTCGACGGAGGCTTTTCCGACGTTGGCCGCCGCCCTCCAGAAACTCCAGTCTGCCCAGCGCAACCCCGACGGTTTGCGCAATGCGGCAGCCCGCCGTGACGCCCGACGGGATGCGACACGATGATCAGGAAGGGGGCGAAAGAGGTGCGGCCGGGGCGGGTGACGGGGTAGAGTGGACGGTCACTGAGTGCCGATGGGAAGGCGACGAAGATGTCCGAGATGCTGATCAAATTCGTGAAGATGCAGGGCGCAGGCAACGACTACGTGTATGTCGATTGCTTCACCGAACGAACGCCCGTCGATCCGGCCGCCTTGGCGCCGCGAATCGCCGACCGGCATTTTGGCGTCGGTGGTGACGGGCTGGTGCTCGTCCAGCCATCCGCCGTGGCAGCGGCCCGGATGCGGATGTTCAATGCCGACGGGAGCGAGTCGGAGATGTGCGGGAACGGCGTGCGGTGTGTGGCACACCTCGCCGTGGCCCGAGGTCACGCCCCGGAAGGAATGATCACGATCGAGACGGGCCGTGGTGTGCTGGCCGTCGACGTCAGGCGATCCGGCCCGCGCGGCAGCGTCGTGCGGGTGGGGATGGGAGAGCCGATCCTCGTTGCCGCTGACATTCCGGTGACGGTACCCGCCGGGAACGATGCCCATGTCGTCAACGTTCCCTGTTCGGCGGTCGCTGCCGAGGCGGCGTGGATGGTTGAGGCCGGGCTTGACCGTCGCATGACCTGCGTGTCGATGGGTAATCCCCATGTCGTGTTCTACTGTCGGGATGTCGCGGCAGTGCCGTTGGAGCAGGTCGGGCCGACCGTGGAGCGACATCCGATTTTTCCCCGGCGAATCAACGTGCATTTCGTGCAGGTGCTCGCGGCCGACCGCGTTCGGATGCGAACCTGGGAGCGAGGTTCCGGGATCACCATGGCCTGCGGTACCGGCGCCTCGGCAGTCTGCGTGGCTGGTGTGCTGACGGGCCACACGGATCGGCGGATCATCGCTGAGGTCCCCGGAGGTGCGTTGACGCTCGAGTGGGACGGGCAGGGCGAGGTGTTCATGACGGGTCCGGCGGAGGAGGTCTTTGAGGGAGTCTGGCCCTTGGAGAACAGGGCATGAAGTTCCAGTCACCTCTCGCCATCGGCGCCTGGTCGCTTGCCTCGACTGCCTGCATTCGGCAGTGGATGGCGACGCTTGACTGCCGTGCCGACTATGGTGATCCGTCCATCGACCCGGTGCACCGTGAGTACCGTGGGGCGAAGATCTATGTCTTCTGGCATGAGAACATTCTCCTGCCGCTCTACCTGCGTGGTCACAGCAACATATCGATGCTGCTCTCGCGTCACATGGATGCGAATATCCTCGACCGGGTGGCGCGGATGATGGGCTTCGGTGTCGTGCGGGGGAGCACCTTTCGGGGCGGCACCACGGCCCTGCGGGAACTGGCCGACCGCGCGGCCACAGGCAATCTGACGATTACGCCCGACGGGCCGCGTGGGCCGCGGCGACGTCTGGCGGCCGGCTGCGTGTTTCTCGCGAGCACGTTGCAGATTCCGATCGTTGCGATGGGGTTCGGCTACCAGCGGCCGTGGCGGTTTGGCACATGGGACCGCTTTGCGATGCCCCGTCCGTGGACCCGAGCGCGGAGCGTGGTGAGCCGAGCCGTGAGCATTCCGCCCAATCTCGATCGTGACGGCATCGAGTATCATCGTGCCGGTGTCGAGTGGCTTTTGCTCCACCTTTCCCACGATGCAGAAGCCTGGGCCGAATCGGGAGTACGGAGGCCCGGTGAGGTGATCGTGCGGAAGGAACCGTCACGGGTCGCCCGCAGGGCCGCTGCTCTGCCGGGGCCCGCTGGCGTGCCGCTCGATGAAGAACTCGATCGTGTCGGTGCCGGTCGACCGCACCAGAACGAAACACTCGACGCCGCCTAACGCAGGAGGCTGGGTTCGAGACGTTCGAGACGCTGTTGGAGACGTTCGACCTGTCGGCGGAGCAGGCGGACTTCGTCTCCAAGGGTCAGCGGTGCGGAGGCTGTTGCGGGAGAGATGGCGGGGGGCACGAATCGGTTTGCCCGCTGTGAGGTGCTCGGACTTCCTGAAACGGGAAGGTCGTCTGAAACCAAGGCCCTTTCCAGGGGAAGCTCCAACGATTGGAGTACGACGTCGGCCTCGCGTGATTCACCCCCGGGCAGCACGTACTGCAGCGGCACTGGCGCTCCGACGGGACTCGACGTGACCAGCCGCGTCAGTTCCTCGGGCCCCCGGACCGGCTGGTTGCGGATCGCCACGATGACACTCCCCGGTGGAACGCCAGCCTTCGAGGCGGGGAGATCTCCCACGACGCCGATGACGTAGGCGCCCGACGCCTCCGGGAGTCGGTAACGGGCCTGAACTGCCGCGTCGACCGGCACCGTGCGGACACCCAGCGCTGTCCGGCCCCGGGCAACCGGTCCAGGCGATGGAACCAGAGCGGGAGCCGGCAATTCGCCCACAGAACGTGTCGAGGCAAGTGGTGCGGCGTCGGCAGGGGGCGTGAATGTCTGAGCGGTTGCAGGGCCGCGCAGGGGAGCCGGTTTTACAAGGGGAGCCGCATCTACAAGGGGAGCCGCATCTACAAGGGGAGCCGCATCTACAAGGGGAGCCGCATCTTGCAGGGCGGGTATCCCAGGGGCAGCGGCTGGGGACTGGGCCGCAGCCGTCGGCGGCGTTCTCACGATGGACCTTGTGTCGCTGGAACCCTGCCAGCCGGGAGCAGGTATGGATGGTGCCGGACGCTTCGTGGCCACAAGCGACCGCTCCTCGACGCGGTCTCCCTTCCCTATCGCTGCCTTCACGGTCATGCCAGGGGCAATCGTGGCCAGAATCGCGGCCATTTCGTCGGACGTGCGGAGTGGACTCCCGTTGATTCCCAGCAGGAGGTCTTGCGGTTCCAGCCCGGCGAGGGCAGCCGGCCCCTCCGGAGCCACTTCAACGACGACGAGGCGGCCCGGGACGAGCGAGTCGTCGACGGTGATCCCCAGCCAGCCAGTTCCTGCCGCAGGCAGAGGAGTTGCCGGGACAGCAGCTTCTCCGTTCGATGAGAATCGCCGTGGTGCCGGGGACAACTCCACAGCTGAAGGCGTCGCTGCTTGCACAGCTGGGGGCGGGACGACTCCATCTGGCTTTCGAAACGGGATCTGGAGCGGCTCACCAACGGAGATCTCACCAGGTTCGAAGGCGGGAGCAGGCGAGGGTTCGGTAGATGGTGGCGTGATGATTTCGTCGTCACCAACAGCCGATGAACAGCAAAGGGAAAACCCTCCGACGCAGATCCATGCTGCTACCCACGAACGCATCATTGCGTCTCTCAAAATGTCTGGTCGAAAGTAGCGAGTCTGCAGCATCGCTACGAGCATCGCTACGCTGCCGCCACCGGATCCGCAGTATAGCCGAAGCGGAGTCGCTTTGCTCGCGGGCATCAGTGCCCCGCAAGGCACTTCACTGATCACGCCCGCGACCGCATTCCGTTCTCCCGCCCGCGGTATGCGCGCAGAGGTTTGACAGCACTGCAAGCACCTCTATACTCGCCGCCCGACGGGATGCGAACGACTGAGGGATGCAGCCCGGAAAGCCCCTCGTCGAGGGAGTTTTTCGCTGGTGGAAGGATCCATGCCAAGACGACGGACCGTACCGCCTGTATCGTGCGCCGGCGGCACCTCCAGCCTAGGGCTTGGCCACGCCGTTCAGGAAGCCGTTCGGCAGCGAATCGGTGCCGATCGTTATGCCGTCTGGTTCGGTGACGCCGCTGAGATTTCGGTCGCTCCGTGTGCCGATTCCGCCATGCGGACGGTGGTGACGGTGACTGTTGGCAGTGGTTTTTCCCACGATTGGCTCCGGAAGAACTTTCGAGCCGACCTTGAGGCGGCCGTAGCGTCAGT
>CAMCYH010000051.1 GCA_945883745.1 Candidatus Kuenenia stuttgartensis | reverse complement strand
CTGGCGGCAGTCGGCCCGGTTGGAGCCGGCATCAACCTTGCCTACACGCTCTCGCGCATCGATCCGATCGGGTACGGCTGCGGAACCAAGCTCCCACACAACATCACCGGGCTGATCGGTGTGATGGACGGCCACGCCAGTGATCTGCGAACCGGTCTCCCGTGGCAGATGATCGAGATCCACGAGCCCCTGCGGCTGCTTCTGGTCATCGACGCCCCGGCGGAGCGAATCCTCATGGCAGTCTCGCAGCTTCCGGCCGTGGAGCGGCTCGTGAGGAACCGGTGGGTACAGCTTGCCTGCTGGCGCGCTCCCGGCACTGGTCTTTCGACATTCGATGGGCAGCGCTTTGTTCCCTACGAGCCGGAATCGCCACGGCTGCCGGTGGTTGATCGGTCGTTCGATTGGTTCGGCGGCCGGCGTGGACATCTTTCGCCGGCCCGCACGCTGGCCGCGCTCAGGGGAGAGGCGTGATGAATCTCACCAGCATCCACGATCTGGTGGCCCTGCTCGTCGTCGCCCAGTTGGCGGCACCGACGCTCGCGTTGCTGGCGATCGGGATCCCTCTGGTCGTCGGCCGGCCCCTTGGGGAGCAGACCACGAGCGGGCTGGTGGGGGGCAGCTTCGCCATCGCCTTCGTCGCCGCCGTGGTCACGCTCGTCGTGCTGGCAGGACGCGGTTTCACGCCGGAGATCGTTCACCTCGGCACATGGTTTGCGGTGGGGCACCATGAGGCGACGATCGACCTCGTGGCCGACGGCCTCTCCGTTCCCTACGTCTGCTTCTCGACGGGCCTCTGCCTGCTGGTCAACGCCTTTGCCCGAAAGTATCTCCATCGTGAGCCCGGCTTCACCCGCTTCTTCGTGCTGCTGGTCCTCTTCGGGCTCGGCATGAACCTCATGGTGCTGGCCGGTAGCATCGACGTCCTCTTCGCCGGCTGGGAATTCATCGGCATCTCTTCGATGCTGCTGATCGGCTTCTTTCACGAACGGGCCAACGCCGTCCAGGCGGCGGTGCGGGCCTTCGTCACCTACCGGATCTGCGATGCCGGGATTTTGGCCGCCGGCGTGGTCATCCATATGGCAGTTGGCTCGGGTGACTTTGACAAACTGTTTCACGGTGCGTGGCCGCAGGCAGACTGTCTGGTGTCATCATCGACGGCGGCGATCATCTCGTTGCTGTTGATCTTCGCGGCCCTTGGCAAGACGGCTCAGGTGCCGTTTTCAGGCTGGCTGCCGCGGGCCATGGAGGGACCGACACCGTCCAGTGCGATCTTCTACGGCGCGTTGTCGATCCACGCCGGAGCCTACGTGTTGCTTCGCTGTGAACCGCTGCTCGATGCCGCACCCACCGTGGGCTGGGTGCTCGTTGTGATCGGGGGCGGGACGGCCCTCCATGCCGCCCTCGTCGGTCGGGTGCAGACCGACCTGAAGAGCATGCTAGCGTACGGCTCGATGATGCAGGCCGGGCTCATTTTCGTGGAGATCGGCCTGGGGTTGCGGGTGATCCCGCTGGTGCACGTCGTCAGCCATGCCATCCTTCGCAGCCTCCAGCTCCTGCGGTCGCCCTCGGCGCTGCATGATCGCCATGCCCTGGCTGCAGCGTTGGGAGGGCAGCCGGGGAATGCCCGCCCCTGGCTCTCGCGGCTGCCGGAGGCGTGGCAGGCGGCTCTCTATCGCGTGGCGCTCGACCGCGGCTACGAAGAGATGGCGGTGATGCGTTTCATCGTCGAGCCGTTCCGTGGCATCGTCAGTCGGATCGATGCTGCCGAACGGGCCTGGATCGACTGGCTGGGAGAGGTGCGGCTGCGCCGCTGAGGTGACCATGTCCTCCACATCGATCGTACCGGTTCTCATCGCATGCGGCAGCGCGGTGGCGGGGCCACTCCTAGCGGCTGGTGCGGTGCAGCTGCGGTGCTGGCGTGACACGCCGCGGTGGCCCGCGGTCGCCGGGCTGGTCGTATCGCTCGTATCCGGCGTGGCGGTCTGGGCATTGTGGAACATACGCGGCGCCGCCATCGAGTACGGGCCTCGGCTTGGCGGAGGTGCCATGCTCCATGTCGATGGGGTGACGGCGGTGCTGCTTCCATTCGTGGCGGCCTGCCTCGTGGCTGTCATCGGCACCACGCCCCGGCGTGCGCTCGACGTTCGGGGCACGGCCTGGTTTCTCAGCGGAGCGGCTGCGACCTGCGGCCTCTTCCTGACGGCTCATCCGTTGCTGATCGTCGCGTTGGCAGTGGCCGCCGCCCTTCCTGTCTGGCGGGCGACGCGGGATGAGCCGGGGGGACGGCCGGCCGCGCGAGTCTTCGCCATCACGATCGTGCCAAGCCTGTGTTGCCTTGCCATCGGCACTGCCATGATGCTGGCCGATCCGCCGTGGGATCCGGGGTCTGGCTGGATCGGCGCACTGGGCGGCTGGCTCGTGGCAGTCGCCGTGCTCATTCGTGAGGGCGTTGTCCCCTTCCACTTCTGGTTTCCGGCTCTTTTCGCGGGAGCGCCCTTCCACGTTTCGCTGCTGGCAACGGTGCCGCAGGTCGGCAGTTATGCGGCCGTTCGTCTGCTGATCGGTCATGCCGACGGCGTGCCAAACGAACTGGTTGCGCTTGCCCAACTTGCCCCCGTCACGGCGGTGTACGGCGGTGCGCTGGCGCTTGTGCAGCGGGATCTTCGCCGGCTCATCGGGTATCTCGCGTTCAGTCAGTCGGCCCTCGTGTTGGCCGGCCTCGCCGGCACGCTCCCGATGGAGTTGGCCGGTGGGCTCACGCTCTGGGTCGCGAGCGGCCTCTCGCTCACGGGCATCGGAGTCGTTGCTGCTGCGCTCGAGGGGAGGGCGGGCCCGCTGCGACTCGACCTGCCCCAGGGCCGGTTCTGGGATGCGCCGGCGTTGGCCGGTTTCTTTCTCCTCTTTGGCCTCGCCACGATCGGATTGCCCGGCACGCTGTCGTTCGTGGCCGATGACCTGATCATCGCCGGCAGTCTCGCCGAGCATCTCCATGGAGGCATTCTCGTGATTCTTGCCACGGTCTTCTCCGGCATCGCCGTGATGCGTGGCTGGTTTGGAATCTTCGGCGGCCCCATGATCATTGATGCACCGCGGCATGCCATCTTGCCGAGAGAGCGGATCGTCATGGCGGTCCTCCTGGCGACGGTTGTCGGGCTGGGCATCGTGCCTGGCCCGCTCGTCCGCACGCTGGAGCAGGCTGCCACGACGCTCCTGAGCAAACGCCACGACGCTCTGTTTCCCGGTACGGAGAGACTTCCCGGAGTTCCTGACCATGAGCCATGAGCCACGCCAGCATGCCCCACGCAGCGACGATCATGACGCGCCACGGGGCACGGCGACCGGATTCGTGCGCTCTTTTCGCCCCGACCTCGTCAGCGGTTTCTTCGTCTTCCTGATCGCGTTGCCGCTCTCACTGGGCATCGCGATGGCCAGCGGTTTTCCCCCGGTGGCCGGCATCTTCACGGCCGTGATCGGCGGTCTGCTCACCACGTTCATCAGCAATTCCGAACTCACCATCAAGGGCCCGGCGGCGGGACTGATCGTGATTGTGCTGGGGGCGATGCAGTCGTTCGGTTTCACCGCCGGCACCGATCCGACCGCGGACATCGCGGCCTACCGCATGACACTCGCCGTGGCCTGTGTGGCCGGCATCGTGCAGGTAGGGTTCGCCCTGGTACGGGTGGGAAAATTCAGCGAGTTCTTTCCCACGGCCGTCGTTCACGGCATGTTGGCCTCGATCGGCTGCATCATCGTGCTCAAGCAGCTTCCCGCCGTGTTCGGCCAGAAGGCCAGTGGCGAGCCGCTCGAGATTCTTCGCGAACTACCGGACACCATCGCCCACCTCAATCCGGAGATTGCGCTGATCGGACTGGTCAGCCTGGCAATCCTGTTTGCCTTCCCGTTTGTCCGGCCGAGGCTGCGGCCGGCATGGCTGCAGCGGATTCCCGCCCAGGGAGTCGTGCTCCTGGTCGCCGTGCCGCTGGGGACATGGTTCGACCTCTCTCATGAACACACCTACTCCTTCCTGGGGCATGAATACGGGGTAGGCGAATCATTTCTTGTCAGTGTTCCCGGCAACCTGCTGGCGGCGATCACCCTGCCCGACTTTCAGGTGTTCACAGCGGCCGCGACACGGCTGTCGGCGTGGTGGTGGGTGATGCTGTTCGCTCTGGTTGGGAGCATCGAGTCGCTGTTGTCGGCCAAGGCGATCGACCTCGTCGATCCGTGGAAGCGGAAGACGTCGATGGATCGTGATCTGCTGGCGGTCGGCGTCGCCAATGTCGCCGCCGGTGCGTTGGGCGGCCTGCCGATGATTTCGGAAATCGTGCGGAGCAAGTCGAACATCGACAATGGCGGCCGCACGCGGTTCGCCAATTTCTGGCACGCCCTTTTTCTCCTCGGATTCGTGGCCCTCGTTCCCGGCCTTATTCATCGCATTCCGCTGGCAGCGCTGGCGGCGATGCTCGTCTACACCGGGTATCGCCTCGCATCGCCCCGGGAGTTCATCAACGTCTTCGAGATCGGGGCCGAGCAGTTCGTTCTATTTGTGGTCACCATCATTGGGGTCCTGGCGACCGACCTGCTCGTCGGTGTCGGGATCGGCGTGGCCACGAAGTTCATCATCCACGTGATCAACGGTGTGCCGCCGCAGGAGTTCTTCAAGCCCTTTCTCGACGTGACCGAGATCGACGAGTCGACCGTGCAGATCGATGCGGCCGGGTCGGCCGTCTTTTCCAACTGGCTTCCGTTCCGGCGTCAGATCGAGCAGATCGGGCTTGTGCAGCGGAACAACATCATCGTGAATCTCGCCGGCACACGACTGGTGGACAGCAATGTGATGGAGAAACTGCACGAACTCGAGGCGGAGTTTTTGCGGTCAGGGTTGCGGCTCGATGTGGTGGGCCTCGAGGAACATCGTGCGTTCTCTGCCCATCCGCATGCGGCGCGACGCCGGACGACAACTTCCGAGACACGCGACTGAGGCATCCGTCCTTGAGCGGATCGTTCCGATCCTGCAGCGGTTTCGCGGGAGCGACCGGCTCGTCAGCCGGCTCTGCCTTCTCTGCGTTCTATTCCTCGGGCTGCACCGCGGCGATCACTTCGATCATCAGTGCCACGTCGGCGGCAGAGACCCTCTCCGTCCGCCGTGTCGCGGGATCGACGCAGGTCTCGCGAATCAGGTGGGCGTCGAGGGCGGCAAGCCCACGAAACCGGCGGGCGACGCCGCCGCGCGCCCGCGCCCGCGTCGCGAGCGTGACGAACTCCGGCTCTGAAAATGCCAGTTCGAGTTCCCCTGCTGTCACCGCCTCGCCCCAGGGGGGCCGCACGACCTCGACCCGGCCGGCGTCCAGAAGCGGTCGCAGCCAGCGGTGCAGGAAGAGCAGCACCAGGAATCCGCAATGGATGCCGTCGGCGTCGGGATCCGTGAGCACGAGCACCCGTCCATACCGCGCCCGCTGTGGCTCGCAGTCGGCCTCGATGCCGGCTCCGATCGCCACCGTGAGTGGACCGAAGAACGGATGAGCGAGCACCTTGCGACGTGATGCCCGCGCGGCGTTGAGGGGTTTCCCTTGCATCGGCAGCACCGCCTGCATGCGGGTGTCGCGCACCCTGATGACTGCAGCTGCCGCGGAATCTCCCTCGACGATGATGAGTTCGGAGCCCGACCCCACTCCATGGATGACGCAGTCGTCGAGTTTGGAGGCCACCCCGGGCCGGCCCGGGAACATGTTTGTCATCGACGCTCTGTCCTTCGGTTTCGAAATCCCAGGGCCGCTCGTTGCCGCATCTGCTTGAAGGATGCCTCGTGGCGGGCGAAGATGCGAGTGGTTTCGCGACGACCGCGGTGGTCGTGATGAACGACAGCCCCACAGAGGAGAAGATCGATGCGTCTCGCAAGCCTAGCCTGTTCTCTGGCCGGTGCGGCCCTCGTTGCAGCGGCCTGTCATGGGGAAGATCCAGTCGCCGGATGCCCTGTGATCGGGCATGCAGCCTCGGCGACTCGCACCACGGTGGCCGGTGGGATGACCAATGGCGACTGGTGGCCGAACCAAATCAACCTCGACATTCTCCACCAGAATGCCCCAGCCGGAAACCCGCTCGGTGGTGACTTCGACTACGCCGTGGCGTTCCAGCAGCTCGATCTCGCCGCAGTGAAGCGTGACCTCCGTGATCTGATGACGACCTCGCAGGGCTGGTGGCCGGCTGATTATGGTCACTACGGCCCGTTCTTCATCCGCATGGCCTGGCACTCGGCCGGCACCTACCGTGTGGCCGACGGCCGCGGTGGCGCCGGCTACGGTACGCAACGGTTTGCGCCGCTCAACAGCTGGCCCGACAACGCCAACCTCGACAAGGCGCGGCGGCTGCTCTGGCCGATTAAGCAGAAGTATGGCCAGCGGATCTCCTGGGCCGATCTGATGATCCTCGCCGGCAACGTGGCACTCGAGTCGATGGGTTTTGAAACGTTCGGGTTCGGCGGCGGGCGGGCGGATGTCTGGGAGCCGCAGAACGACGTCGACTGGGGGCCGGAGACCGAGTGGCTCGGTGACACGCGGTACACCGGCGACCGGCAGCTCGACAACCCGCTGGCGGCCGTCCAGATGGGGTTGATCTACGTCAATCCAGAGGGCCCTGACGGCAAGCCCGACCCGCTCGCGGCGGCCCGTGACATCCGCGAGACCTTCGCCCGAATGGCGATGAACGACGAGGAGACGGTGGCCCTGATCGCCGGCGGCCACACGTTCGGCAAGTCACACGGCGCAGGCCCCGCCGACAACGTCGGCCCCGCACCGGAGGCAGCGACGATCGAGGAGCAGGGCCTCGGCTGGAGGAACCGCTTCGGCACGGGCAAGGGGGCCGACACGATCACCAGCGGCCTGGAGGGCGCCTGGACCTCGACGCCCACGAACTGGTCGAGCGGTTACCTCGACAACCTCTTCGGCTACGAGTGGGAACTGACGAAGAGCCCGGCCGGCGCCTGGCAGTGGACGCCGAAGGACGAATCGGCCAAGGGCACGGTGCCTGATGCCCATGACGACACCAAGTCCCACGCGCCGATGATGTTCACGACCGACCTCGCCCTGCGGCTGGATCCCGCCTACGGTCCGATCGCCAGGCGGTTCCACGATCATCCGGACCAGTTTGCCGCCGCCTTCGCCAAGGCCTGGTACAAGCTCACGCACCGTGACATGGGCCCCGTGTCGCGGCTGCTAGGCCCCGAAGTGCCGCCTGCCCAGCTCTGGCAGGATCCGGTACCACCGGTCGATCACCCGCTGATCGACGCCGCCGATGTCGCGGCACTCAAAGAGAAGATCCTTGCCTCCGGCTTATCGGTAGCGGATCTCGTGAAGACGGCCTGGGCTTCAGCTGCGACGTTCCGTGGCAGCGACAAGCGGGGCGGCGCGAATGGAGCGAGGATCCGCCTCGCCCCACAGAAGGACTGGGCGGTCAACGAGCCGGCCCGTCTTGCGCAGGTGCTCGACGTGCTCACTCGGATTCAGCAGGACTTCAACGCCGCGCAGGCCGACGGCACGAAAGTCTCGCTTGCCGATCTGATCGTGCTCGGCGGCACGGCGGCGATTGAGAAGGCAGCGCGTGACGCGGGGCATGTCGTCGCGGTACCGTTCGCGGCCGGCCGGACCGACGCCACGCCGGAGATGACCGATGCCGAGTCGTTCGTGGTTCTCGAGCCGAAGGCTGACGGTTTCCGCAACCATCTCCCGCGGGAGATCGATCGGCCGGCCGAGGAACTGCTCGTCGATCGGGCGCAGTTGCTTACGCTCTCAGCGCCGGAAATGGCCGTGCTCGTGGGGGGCCTGCGGGTGCTGGACGCGAACGTGGGCTCGGGACCCATGGCCGCCCTTGGTGTGTTCACCGATCGGCCCGGCACGCTTACCAACGATTTCTTCGTGAACCTGCTCGACATGGGCACAGAGTGGAAGCCGTCGCCCGTGTGCGATCAGTTCTTCGAGGGCCGCGATCGGACAAGCGGCACGGTGAAATGGACGGCCAGCCGCGCTGATCTCGTGTTTGGGTCGAACTCTCAGCTCCGGGCGATCGCCGAGGTCTACGCCAGTGACGATGCCCGTGGAAAGTTCGTGGCCGACTTCGTCGCCGCCTGGACGAAGGTGATGAATCTCGATCGCTTCGACCTGCCAGTGGAGGCTCGCCAGGGCAACGGCCTGGCCATCAGCCGGTGATTGACTGCTTGCCCGTCAGGCCAGGCCACCGAGCACCGTGGCCTGCGCCACGCGGCCGACGCCGAGCATGTAGGCGGCCGTCCGCAGGCTGACCTGCCGCGACGAGGAGAGCTGCCAGACCTGCTCGAAGGCCTCGCCGAGAATCCGGTCGAGCTCCTGCCGCACCCGATTGATGCCCCATTGGTAGTGCTGCCGGTTTTGCACCCACTCAAACCAGCTCGCCGTCACGCCGCCGGCATTGGCGAGGATGTCGGGGAGCACGATGACGTTGTTTCGCGAGAAGATGGCGTCGGCCTCGGGAGTGGTTGGCGAGTTGGCCGCCTCGATGATGATCGGCGCCCGCACGGCCTCGGCATTCGCCGCATTGAGCACGCCGCCGAGGGCCGCCGGGATGAGGACGTCGCAGTCGAGGGAGAGCAGGTCGGCGTTGGTGATCATGTCGCCGCCGGCGAAGCCCCCGAGGCGGCCGCGATGCTCCCTGGCATGTCGCAATGCCTCGAGCACGTCGATGCCGTCGGCCCGGTGATAGCCGCCGCTGGCATCGCTGATCGCCACGACACGGCACTCCGCATCGCGGAGAAACTTGGCCGTGTGCGTGCCGACGTTGCCGAAGCCCTGGATCGCGACGGTCGTCCCCGGAATCTTTCTGCCGAGGCGGCTGAGCAGCTTGAGCGTGACGATGCCGACGCCGCGGCCGGTCGCCTCCTCGCGCCCCGGAATGCCGTGATACTCCACCGGCTTGCCGGTCACGCAGGCCGGGGCGAATCCGCGATACTTGCCGTATTGATTCATGATCCAGGCCATCACCTCGGCCGACGTGCCCATGTCGGGCGCGGGAATGTCGACGTCGGGCCCGAAGAGGTCGTGGATCGCATCGACGAAGCTCCGGGTGACCCGCTCCAACTCCCGGGTCGACAGCGTGGAAGGATCGAGGGTGATGCCCCCCTTCGCACCGCCGTAGGGGATGTTGACGACGGCCGTCTTCCAGGTCATCAGGGCCGCCAGGGAACGAACCTCGTCGAGGTCGACATCCGGGTGGTAGCGGAGGCCCCCCTTGAGCGGGCCACGGGCATCGTTGTGCTGCACTCGATACCCGATGAACGTGGCGATTTCGCCCGAGTCGCGTTCGGCCACGACCTGGACCTGCACCTCCCGCTTGGGTGTCAGCAGCAGGCTCCGCATCGTCTCGGAAAGATCGAGCTCGTCGGCCGCCTGCCGAAAGGAGATCTGATTGGCCGTGGTGGCTTTCATGGTGCGGCTCGAGGTGAGGAAAAACCGTGCCGGGCGGGGTCGAACGCGGGCCGACATCGTATCGGCGGTCGTCATTCCCCCACAAGCGAGGCGGCGATGGCCGGCCGGCCTCCTGAACGGCTACAGTGAGGAGAGCATGAACCTTCCCGATCTCGACACATTTTGGAGGCTCGTGGCGGAGAGCCGGCTCATCGCGGCCGATGAGTGCGAGCGGCTGCGACGGGCGTGCACGGCCGGCGATCCCGTGGCCGCAGCCCAATGGCTCGTCGGCCAAGGAGCGGTCTCGACCTGGCAGGCCCGAAGGCTGGCCCGCGGGGAGCAGGGGCCATTCTTCATCGGCGGGTATCGGCTCATGGCCCGGATCGATGCCGAGGGGCCTGGGCTGTTGTTTCGGGTGCGCGAGGAAGGCTCTGGCCGGCGGCTCCAACTGCGACTGCTGGAGCGGTCGTTGTGCAAGGAGCGGGAGGTGTGGACGGGAATCGTCCGTCGCACCACGATCGCCCATGCAGCCCGTTCCCCGATCCTTTCGAAGACGATCGCTGTCGACAAGGCTGGCTCCCACCGCTTCATCCTCTGCGAAGACATTCCGCTCAAGACGCTTGCGGATGAGTTGGCCTCCGCAGGCTCCCTGCCTGTGGCGGCGGCGGTGCGAATCGCGGTGGAAGTCGCCCGGGCGGTCGCGGAACTGCATCAGCTCGATGGCGTCCATGGTGCGATCTCACTGGTTGCCCTCCGTCGAGAGCCTTGCCGCGACGGATCTGACCCGCGTGCCGCCGGCGTGCGGCTGGCCCAGTTTCCGCTGGCGGGCGATCCTCACCTCCAGCCGCCCCGGCTGCCGCTCGAACTCAAGGACCGGATCGATGCGCTCGGTCAGCGGGCGTGCTTCATCGCGCCGGAACTCGCCGCGCCGTCGGTGGAGTGCACCGTGCGGAGCGACATCTACGCGATCGGGTGCCTCGTCCATGCCCTCGTGAACGGGGAGCCGGCCGGCTGGCAGGGAGATCCGCGACGCACGCTCGCCCACGCGGCGAAGGTCGGTCTGCCTCCACTGGTTGTGCCGGGAGGTCCGGCGAGCCTCGTCGACGTGGTGGCCATGATGACGGCCCGCGATCCGCAGCTGCGGTATGCGTCGGCAATCGAGGCGGCTGATGCCCTGGCCGCCTGCGTGGGGATGCCGCCACAGTCGTTGGTGCCACCGCCGCCTGTCATTCCCGCCGCCGTGATGGCGGGCGAGGCCGGCTCGGCCGTGCAGGCGGCGACGCCTCGGTCGGCGAGTATGACGATCTCCCCGCCGCCGTTTGCCGAGCCGTCAGCGGTCGTGCCCGTGATCGAAATCGCCGGCCCCGCGAGGCCCGCGGCCGTGCGAACCCGGGCGAATGCGGCTCGTGGCCCGCAAAAGCGGGGCCGGAAGCAAACGGCACTCTGGGCAACGGCCGGATTGCTGGGAGTGGCCGCCCTCGGGCTCGTCACGCTCGTGCTCGTACTCAGGCAACAGGGCACGTCGACAAAACAGGTTGCGTCGACAAAGGATTCGAAGCGGCAGGCTGTCGCTGATGGGCCGACAGTCGATGACCGATCGACCGCGTCGGCGATCCCGGATGGGCAGGTGACCGATGACGCCATGAAGCGGGAGGCCACAGCGGAAGGGCATGCGGCCGCCTCGTCGCCGCATGAGGCAGTGGAGCTGGTGGCCAGCGACACGCTGCCGTGGAGCGCTCCGACATCCGGCCCGCCTCCACCGCTGGCCTATCTGCCTGCCGGCTCGCAGCTAATCCTCCACGCCCGCCCGGCCGATCTCGTCGCCGACGAGGAGGGAAGGCTCTTTGTCACAGCCCTTGGGCCGCAGGTCGCCGCGGTGCTGGGGCTCTTGAAGCAGGTCAGTGGCTGCGGCCTCGAGCGGATCGAGGAGGTGCAGGCCGGGTGGCAGGCAGATACGTCGGGCACCGTGCTGGGTGGCTATGCGATCCGGCTCACGCAGCCGGCCGATGAGCAGGCGATCCTGGCCGCCCTCGAGGGGCTCGAGGCGACCAAGGCCGGTGCTGAAACAGTTCATGTGGGATCGTCGCTCAGCCTGTGGCTGCCGACCGCCGAGCAGGGGCGGGTGATCGTGTGCGGCGCCCCGAAGCTCGTGCAGGCGATCGTCGCCTCCGAAGCCGCGGCCGGGCCGGTCGGCGATTCGAACCAACTGCGGGCGGCGCTGCCGCCCGACATGGAGCGGCTCGTCGGCATGCTCGATCGGTCGCGGCACCTGACGCTCTTCGGCGCGCCCCAGTATCTGCGCACGGAGGGGCGAGACATGCTCACCGGTTCGCTCACGCAGCTCGTCGACCCACTCAGGCTGTTTTTCAGCGACGCCGTGCGGGCCGCGGCCCTCTCGCTCCACTTTGGCGACATGGTGTATGTCGAACTCGACGCGGTCGACTCGGTCGATGAGCCGGCGCGGGTGATGGCCAAGAACATGAAGGCGAAAGTCGATGCTCTGGCCCGCGATGTCGAAGACTGGACGGCCGGTCTCAGTGGCGTCGAGTATGGCCGCAAGCTTGTGAACCGGTTGCCCGTGATGGTGGGTTTTCTCGCCGCCAATACGCGGGCTGGTGCCGAGGGCAGGGGCGTGGTCGTCAATGCCTATCTGCCGCGGCACGCGGGGCACAACATCGCACTGGCCGCCGAATTGTCTCTGGCCCAGGCGGGCCGGTCGGGGCCGGCGGTAGCGGCGACGTCCGCCGCTGGAGCGACCGTCGCCAAACCGACCTCCGCCAAACAAAAGCTGCAGCAAAAAACCTCGCTCAGTTTTCCGCGTGATACGCTCGAGAAATCGATCCAGCTGCTTTCCGAAGAGATCGGTCTCCCTATCGAGATTCTCGGCAACGATCTCAAGCTCGAGGGAATCACCAAAAACCAGTCGTTTGGTCTCGACGAGCAGAACAAGCCAGCCGAGGAAATCCTCCGTGTCATCCTCACGCGGGCCAATCCGGACGGAAAATTGGTGTACGTTTTCCGTGGCGCGGGCGACGGCGACTCGCTGGTGATCACCACGCGGTCTGCCGCTGCCGAGCGGGGTGATGCGGTGCCGCCTGTCTTCGCCACCCCGGGCACCGACGCCGACACGAAATAATTTCCCTGGAACCAGCAACGCCGCCGCTGCCGGCGGCCTCACTCCGAAGAAAGAATCCTTTGCGATGATCATCGTCATGCAGGCCGAGGCCACGCAGCCCGAACTCGATCGCGTCGTCGCCCGGGTGGAATCGCTCGGGCTGCGGCCCCACGTGATCGTGGGTACCGAGCGGACGGTGGTGGCCGTCGTGGGAGATGAGCGCGACGCCTCGCAGAGCGGCCTGGCCACGTTGCCCGGCGTAGCCTCGGTGATGCCGATCCTTGCGCCCTACAAGGTGGCCAGCCGCGAGGTGCAGCCGGAGCCGACCGTCGTCACGGCGGGCCCGCTGGCCGTGGGCGGGCCTTCGATCGGCGTGATCGCAGGACCGTGCTCGGTGGAGAGCCGCGAGCAAATCGTGGAGACGGCGAAGGCGGTCAAGGCGGCGGGGGCGACCGGCCTCCGTGGCGGCGCGTTCAAGCCGCGGACGAGCCCGTACAGTTTTCAGGGCATGAAGGAGAAGGGGCTGGAACTGCTCGCCGAGGCCCGGGCCGAGACGGGGCTGGCCGTGGTGACCGAAGTGGTGGCCCCGGAGGACGTGCCGCTCGTGGCTCGCTATGCCGACGTGCTGCAGGTCGGCGCCCGCAACATGCAGAACTATCGTCTGCTCGAGGCAGTCGGTCGCACATCCACGCCGGTGCTCTTGAAGCGGGGCCCGGCGGCGACGGTCGAGGAGTTGCTCCTCGCTGCCGAATACATCCTCGATGCCGGCAACCGGCAGGTGATGCTCTGCGAGCGGGGCATCCGCACGTTCGAGTCCCACACGCGATTCACGCTCCCGCTGGCCACCGTCCCCTGGCTGCATGCCCGCACGCACCTGCCTGTCGTGGTCGATCCCAGCCATGGCACGGGGCATGCCAACCTCATCGAGAGCATGGCGGCTGCGAGTGTGGCGGCCGGCGCCGATGGCCTGATCGTGGAGGTGCACCCCGACCCGAAATGCGCCACGAGTGATGCCGCCCAGACGATCGACCTGCCGGCCTTCACGCGGATGATGGAGGTGTGTCGCCGCGTGGCGGCAGCGGTGGGGCGAACGATGTGACCGGGGCAGTCGGTGGCGTCACCCCATGAAGGTCATGGCCAGGCCCATGTAGACCAGGATTCCGACGATGTCGACGATGGCCGACACGAAGGGATTGCTCATGAGGGCCGGGTCGAGGCCGATCGAGCGAAAGAGGAGCGGCAGAAGCGAGCCGACGAGCGTGCCGATCAGGACGACGGTGAGGATCGTGGCCGGGATGATGAGGGCCTTGATGGGGGTGGGCGCGTAGAGAACCGCCAGCAGGTACCCGGGCACGGCCAGCAGGCTCCCCAGCAGGAGCCCCATGGCGACTTCCCGGCGAAAGACCCGCTTCCAGTCGGAGAGTTTGCAGTCGCCCGAGGAGAGGGCGGTGATGACGAGCGTCGCCGACTGGTTCCCCGAGTTGCCGCCGCTGGCGATGACCAGCGGGATGAAGGCGACGAGCCACAATTGCGGCTCCGCCGGCTCCCACTTGGCGAGCACCATTGCCGTCAAGACGGCCGTGGCGAAGAGGATGGCCAGCCACACGCCCCGCTTCCAGGTCATCGCCACCAGCGCCGTCTCGAGGTAGCCGTCGCTCAAGGGGGCTACGGCACCGCTCATCTGGGCGTCTTCGGTCGCCTCTTCGCGGATGGCATCGAGCACGTCGTCGTGGGTGACGATGCCGACCAGTCGGTTGTGGTCATCGACCACCGGCACCGCGAGAAAGTCGAACCGGGCCAGCCGGTCGATCGCCGCCTCGCTCGGGGCGTCGACGCGGACGCTGATCACATCCCGCTGCATCAGGTCGGAGACGAGCGCCGTCGGCTTGGCGAGGATCAGGTCGCGAAGCGATACGAAGCCGACGAGTTTCCGCTCCGCATCGAGCACGTAGATGTAGTAGATCGATTCGCTGTCGGGGGCCTGCGACCGTAGTCGGGTGATCGCTTCGCCGGCCGTGATGTTGGCCGGCAGTGAGGCGTATTCGGTCGTCATCAGCGACCCTGCAGAACCCTCCGCACAGGAGAGGAGCATGCGGATGTCGTGCCGCTCGGCCTTGGCCACCAGCGGCAGGATGTCTTCCACGAAGTCGGGATCGAGTTCTCGGAGCAGGTCGTCCCGGTTGTCGGCCGCCATCCACTCCAGGAGCGGGCCGATGTGGGCCCGGTCGGCCATCCGGAGCAGTTCCTCCTGTCGCCCCAGCGGATAATAGGGGAAGATCTCGGCCTGGAGTTCCGCCGGCACGCTGTCGAGCACCTGCCAGATCTCCACGTCGTCGAGGCCCTCGGTGAATTCGGCGACCGTGGCCGGATGCAACTCCTCGGCCACCTCGCGGAGGCTGGGGGTGTCGCCCTCGGCGAGCATCACCCGGAGTTCGGGGATGAGGATGGGATTGGCTGCGGCCATGGCGGGCGGTCGGGGCGGGGGGAGAAGTCTATACTGCGGAGCGATCCAAACCGCCGGTCAGTATGCCATGAAACGCCCTCCTGTCGAACGTTCGCCGCGTGGTACGAGTCGTGATGGCGTCGTGTTGATGACGCCCTTCATCTGGGGCGCCGTGGCCGTGCTCCTGGGGGCGATCCCTACCGCGCGTGCCGAAGAGAAAGGCGGCGACAGCGGACTGCGAGTGCTCCTCTCCCAGTCCTACCTCCCGGCCGATTTCGACGAAGCCGTGTTTGACGACCTGTGGACAACCTGGGAGGAGCCGCTGCGAACGCAGGCTGCCGCGGCCTCGGTCGAGGACCGTCGGCAGATGGCGATGGAACGGTATGGGCTGCTGCCGCGGCCCGATGATCCGACGCGGCCACTGCAATACGTGGTGGGGCCCGATGGCCAGTGGTCGATGAATTGCCTGGCCTGTCACCAGGGGCAGGTGGGGGGGCAGATGATTCCCGGGCTGCCCAATTCGAACTACGCCCTCGAAACCCTGACCGAGGAGGTGCGGCTGGTGAAGGTGCGGCAGCGGAAGGCCTTTGGCCACATGGACATGGGGTCGTTGCTCCTCCCGCTGGGCACCACAAACGGCACGACCAATGCCGTCATGTTCGGTGTAGCGCTGATGCGGCATCGCGACGCCGACCTGAACATCGTGCCCCGGTCACCGCGGTTCGACCTCGTGCATCACGACATGGATGCGCCGCCGTGGTGGCACTACGCAAAACGCAAGACGCTCTATGCCGATGGCTTCGCCGCCAAGGGTCATCGGATGCTGATGCAGTTTTTGCTCGTCAAGGAAAATGGCCCGGAGAAATTCCGCGAGTGGGAAGACGGCTTCCGTGACATCGAGGCTTGGATCGAGTCGCTTGAGCCCCCACGGTGGCCGCACGAGATCGATCCCGCGCTGGCTCAGGATGGTGAGCAGGTGTTTCGGCGGCACTGTGCCGAGTGCCATGGCACGTACGGCGCGGGTGGTTCGTATCCAGAACGTGTGATCCCGATCGAGGAGATCGGCACCGATCGCGTGCGGCTCGATTCGCTCTCGCCCAAAGAGCGGTCGGAACTCAACGGCAGCTGGTTTGGCCACCATGGTCGAGACGCCGAGAGCCTGCGCGACCGAGAGTCGCCGGCGGGGTACGTGGCTCCGCCGCTGGATGGCATCTGGGCTTCGGCTCCCTACTTCCATAATGGTTCCGTTCCCACGCTCTGGCATGTACTTCATCCGGCGGCCCGGCCTGTTGTCTGGAAGCGGTCACCGACAGGGTACGACCAGCGGCTGGTCGGTCTCGACATCGAGGAGGCGGCCGACATGCCACCCGGCAGGCTCACCGCGGCCGAACGCCGTCGCTGGTTCGATACCCGCAAGCCGGGCAAGTCGGCCTCTGGCCACGATTTTCCCGATCAGCTTTCGGACGCCGAGAAGAAGGCCGTCCTCGAATACCTCAAGCAGCTCTAAACACCTGCTACACTGCGAACTTCCCCGATAGGAGACCATCCATGACCCAGCTCGAAGCCGCCCGCGCCGACCAGATCACACCCGAAATGAAGTTCGTCGCCCAGCGCGAAGACCTTCCTGAGGAGCTGATCAGGAGCGAGGTGGCCCGCGGGCGGATGGTCATCCCGGCCAACACGGTGCATCTCACCAAGAGGCTCGAGCCGATGGCGATCGGCATCGCGGCCCTCACGAAGATCAACGCCAACATCGGCAACTCGGCCGTTACCAGCGATCAGCAGACGGAGCTCGAGAAGCTCCACATGGCCGTTCATTACGGTGCCGACACGGTGATGGATCTCTCGACCGGTAAGGACATCGACACGATCCGCCAGGCGATCATCGACGCCTCGCCCGTGCCGATCGGCACCGTGCCGATCTACCAGATGCTCGAAGAACTCGGCGGCGACATCGACGACATGAAGCCCCAGCACTTCCTCGACATGTGCGAGAAGCAGGCCAGGCAGGGGGTCGACTACATGACCGTCCATGCCGGGCTGCTGCAAGAGCACCTGCATCTCACAATGCACCGGATCACCGGTATCGTCAGCCGCGGCGGGTCGTTGATCGCCCGCTGGATGATGACCCACCGGCAGCAGAATCCCCTCTACACCCACTTCGAGGATCTCTGCGACATCTTTCGGCAGTACGACGTCACCTGGAGCCTGGGTGACGGCCTGCGGCCGGGCTCCATCGCCGACGCCAGCGACGAGGCCCAGTTTGCCGAGCTGCATGTGCTGGGCGAACTCACCCGCCGGGCCTGGGCGAAGGGCTGCCAGGTGATGGTCGAGGGCCCCGGCCACGTGCCCATGGACCAGATCGACATGAACATCAAGCGGCAGATGGAGGAATGCGACGAGGCGCCCTTCTACGTGCTCGGGCCTCTCGTCACCGACATCGCACCGGGCTACGACCACATTACGAGTGCCATCGGCGCGGCGCTGGCCGGCTGGAGCGGCGCGGCGATGCTCTGCTACGTGACGCCCAAGGAGCATCTCGGCCTGCCCGATGCGGAAGACGTGAAGCAGGGGGTGATCGCCTACAAGATCGCGGCCCATGCGGCCGATCTGGCCCGGCATCGGAAGAACGCCCGGGTGCGTGACGACGCGCTCTCGCGGGCTCGCTTTTCCTTCGACTGGAACGAGCAGTTTCGCCTCGCCCTCGATCCCGAGACGGCCCGGAAATACCACGATGAGACGCTGCCGCAGGAGACGTTCAAGAGCGCTCACTTCTGCAGCATGTGCGGCCCAAAGTATTGCTCGATGAAGATCTCCCAGGAGATCCGCGACATGGCGGCGGCCGAGCCGACCGCCCTCCATACCCCGAGCGAGCCGGTCACGATTCAACTGCCCTAGGCCTCCACCGGGCTTTGCATGGGGGCATCGGCTGTGGGGCATGGGGACCACACTCTCTCGGTTGTCGGAGGGGAGAATGAAGCAGGGGCCCGTGAACCGTGATCGCTGGGCAGGTTGCCTGTTTGTTGTCGTTTGCATCGTGATCGTCGTGCAGGCCGGTGGAGTCGGCAGGCTGGGCTGCGACCTTGCCACGGCCGCTGAACTCACGTCTCCGGAGCAACGCACGCCGATCGCCGAGGTCATCGCTTTCTCACCGGTCGAGGGGCGCGAGTACGTAACCGTGCAGGGGGTTGTCACGCTCACCGTTGGCGAGGGGTTCGTCATTCAGGACGACACGGCCGGCATCTGGATTGAGGTCACGCAGGCACGGCGATTGCTCCGGCTGGAGACGGACATCAGCGTCGTGCTGGAACTGCGCGAGGGTGACCAGATGGAAGTCGTTGGGGAACCGGATCGTGGTGGCTACGCCCCCACGATCGTACCGGTCACGATCAAGAAGATCGGCACGAGATCCTTGCCCCCGACTCGGGCGTACGACCGCAATCGGTTCTTCCTCGGTCTCGACGACTGTCTGCGGGTCGAGGCGTCGGGCATCGTGCGGGGATTTCGTGAGGATGTCGACCATGGCCGATGGCTCTTTCTGGTGGCGGATGTGACCCGGGATTATTGGGTGGATGTCGCCAAGGAAGCGGTCGCGTTGCCGCCGGATCGTTACGTCGATGCCTCGATTCGTTGCACTGGCGTGGCAACGGCCGAGATCAACAGCCGTGGCGAGTTGTTGGCGCCCCGACTCAGTGTCGGCCGGGCCGATGCGTTCTCGATCGAGGTGCCCCCGGGCGAGGCGCTGGAAGTGTCGCTCGCCGAGATCGGTCGCTACCCCGACACGGCGCACCGCGTACGGACGCAAGGCGTCGTGACGCATGCAGTTCCCGGCCAGTTTCTCTATCTGCAGACGGGCTTCATTGGAGTGCTCGTGGAATCGGCGTCCATGGAAGGTTTTCAGGAGGGCGACTGGGTGGAGGTGGTCGGGTTCATCGACGGGGCGGCTCCTGTCTTCAGCATTACGGAAGCTGAAGTGCGGCGGCTCAAGGAGGGGAATCCACTCGAGCCGATCGCCGTTCACCCGGCCGAGATTCTTCACGTCAACTCGCTCGCCCTGTCTCGTTACACCACCGCAGATCCGGGAGACTACTACGGATGCCTCGTCACGTTTCCTGCGACGGTCGTTGACGTCAGCCCGAGTCGGAGTGGCGGAGAAATCAGGCTGCTCGCCGACGACGTCGGCCTCACGGCGATCGTAGGACTGCTGGGTCTCATCAAGGGCCGCCTCCTCGAGCCTGGGAGTCTGATTCAGGTCACTGGCATCGTGCGGCCGGTCGGGCCCTCGCGGCGGCATTCGATGACGGCCTCCCGACCGGCAGCCGTTCCGCCCCTGGACATTCTGGTGCGGTCGCCCGAAGACCTCGTACTCCTCCGGGCACCGTCCTGGTGGAAGCCACAGCGGCTGGCGGCGGTGATCGCGGCGCTTGCCGCCACGGTGCTCGCAGCGTTGGCCTGGGTATGGGGCCTGCGTCGCCGGGTGGCGACTCAGGTGTCCATCATCGAGCAGCAGTTGCAGTTTGAGGCGGTGGCGGGTGAGCGGCTGCGAATCGCACAGGAATTTCACGACACGCTGGAGCAGGATCTGGCCGGTATTGCCCTACGACTCGATGCCGCAGCGGATCTGACCGACGACGCGCAGTCGCGGGGCGTGCTCGAACAGCAGCGAGGCCTGCTCGAGCAGGTCCGGAGGGAGACGCACGATTTCCTGTGGGATCTCCGCGATCCCGCACGAACGGACGGCTCTCTCATCGAGTCCTTGGCCGCCCAGGTCGCCTATCTCCGCACGCTGACGAACGTGCCGATCCGATTGCAGCTCGACGTGAAGGAGATCAGCGTCGCGCCGGCCGCTCAATTTCATCTCTTGCGGATTGTTCGAGAGGCTGTGACAAACGCCCTCAAGCACGGGGCCCCGACTCGGGTCGATCTCCGGCTGCATGCCAGCGAATCTGCCTGTGCCATCGAGATCGAGGATGACGGTCAGGGATTCGACGTGCCGGCACGGTCAGGTCTCGAGGGGCACTTCGGGCTCCGCGGGATGCGCGAGCGGGCGCAGCGGATCGGAGGGGCGTTCTCGTTCGAGAGCGTCCCGGGCGAAGGCACGACGGTGCGGGTGACGATTCCCGTCGGCCCGGACGGCATTCTTCAGCCGGAACCTTGACCCGCTGGCAAATTTGCCAATGGCAGCGGCTGGTGATGCCGCGTAGCGTTGCAAGGTCGGCGAGGGAACTTGCAGTTTTGATCGAGCCATGCACGCTGTCGCTGACATTCGCCCCTTTTGCCAAGACCACGCCGGTGGCTCCTGGCTTATGGCAGACCGATCGCCTGTTGACGGGACGATGCCGGTGGCCGCGCTACTGACGCTGTGACGTGCTCGCTCACAACCGATTTTCCCTCTTCGAAGGCTCACCAAATGCCATGCTTCTTCGGGTCTCACGTTCTCGCAGTGGTATGTGCCGCCGCACTCATTCTGCCGACCCCGTGCCGGGCTGAGGGAGCGGACACGTCGTCGGTGCAGGATTCCGCGCAGCGTCTGCGGATCGAAGAAGCGCTGCCCGCGCAGGCCACTGCCCGGCCGCTGAAACCTCGCCGCCTGCTGATTTTCAACCGCAATCTTGAATACAACGGCCACCGCGCCTCAATCCTCGCGGGGAGCGAGGCCTTCAAGCAATTTGGGCAAAGGACCGGTGCCTTCGAGGCCACCGTCAGCGAAGATCCGGCCCTCTTCGACCGCGACTCGCTTCGCCAGTTCGACGCCGTGTTTCTCAACAACACCATCGGCAGGTGCGTACCCGAGCCAGAACGTCGGAAGAACCTGCTCGAGTTTGTCACGGCCGGTGGCGGCCTGATGGGCGTCCACGGAACCTCCATCGCCTTTATGAAATGGCAGTGGCCTCCGGTGGAGGACTGGGCGGAGTTCGGGCACATGATCGGAGCGCGAGGAGCGAATCACCGGGGGGGATACTTTCAGGAACCGATCGTCATGGCACTCGACGATCGCGAGCACCCGCTGCTTCGCGTCTTCGAGGGAAACAGCTACGCCTGGTCTGATGAGATCTTCCGGTTCCACGATCCGTACTCGCGGAAGAACGTTCGCGTGCTGCTGAGGATCGACGTGGATCGAACTGACCTCTCGACGTATCCGCCCGGTGATCCCTGCCTGCGCGCCGATAACGACTACGCCCTCGCCTGGATCCGCAACTACGGCAAGGGCCGCATTTTTTACTCCGCGCTCGCCCACAGCCCGCATGTCTTCGAAGACGCGAAAATGCTGCAGTTTTATCTAGACGCAGCGCAGTTCGTCCTGGGCGATCTTCCCGCTCCGACGACGCCCAGCGGGTTTCTGACTCCCGCCATGCGCGCCCATGAGCAACTCGGCTGGCGCCTCGGCATCGAGGCGTACACATTCCACAAGTTCACCTTCTTCGAGGCGATTGAGAAGACCGCGGAGCTCGGCCTTCCCTACATCGGCGGGCTCAGCTTCATGCAGCAAGTCAGCAAGGAGATTCCGAAAAATTTCGATCCGAATCTCAGCGATGAGGAACTGCTGCAGATCCGCATGAAGCTGGAGTCTGCCGGGGTCCGCATGCCCGTGTATTACGCTCAGACCATCCCTTCCGACGAAGCTGCCTGCCGCAGGCTCTTTGAGTTCGGAAATAAAATG
Source organism: Candidatus Kuenenia stuttgartensis (assembly GCA_945883745.1). Lineage (GTDB taxonomy): Bacteria > Planctomycetota > Planctomycetia > Pirellulales > UBA1268 > CACORA01. The sequence goes on along the minus strand of CAMCYH010000051.1, from coordinate 281 downwards.
GGTGTGGAGACCTTCATCTGCGAACCCAAAGCCGAGCAACTCGACCTCCTCGACCGGCTCGCCAATGAATACGGCATCAATGTCGGCATCCACAACCACGGCCCCGACATATCGCCGCACCTCTGGCGGCCCGAGATGGTGCACGCCCTCTGCGAAGGACGCAGCAAGCGTATCGGAGCCGCTCCCGATCTTGGCTACTGGCTTCGCCTAGGCATCGATCCGATCGAGGCGGTCCGAATCCTGAAAGACCGCATCCTCACCATCCAAATGCACGATCTCCA
>CAMCYH010000050.1 GCA_945883745.1 Candidatus Kuenenia stuttgartensis | reverse complement strand
GGCGTTCATAACAGGAGGACAGGCCGCAGCCCGTCGAGGAGATCCGGGTTGAGCCTGTCCTACGTGCGGCTTCTCCACTGGTCGCGAAAACTCTTCGCGGGCGCTGCTGGCAGGTCGCGAGTGGCCAACCAGTCACGGAGAAGTGGTGGACGGAGGGCCTTCACAAGGCCGAGTGTTTTGCGGAAAACCGCGCCCCCGGTCGCAAACAGCCACGGACGCCGGGCCACCATCACAAACATCCGATGCCCGAGCCGCTCCCAACGGTTGGGCGCGGTCCGGGCGGCGTTGCGGCGGTTGTGGAGCAGGTGGTGGTGGATGTCGATCCGCACCGGACAGGCATCGGTGCAGGCGCCGCACAGGGAACTCGCTCCGGAGAGGTGGTTCCAGTCTGCCAGGCCCCGCAGGTGTGGCGTGATCACCGACCCGATTGGCCCCTGGTAGGTGGTGCCGTAGGTGAAGCCCCCGACGTTCTTGAAGATTGGGCAGACGTTGAGACAGGCGCCGCAGCGGATGCAATGGAGGCTGTCTCGCTGCTCGGGATCGGCAAGGATCGCCGTCCGCTGGTTGTCGAGGAGCACGAGGTGCATCTCCTCGGGACCGTCGCATTCGCCATCGCGCCGCGGACCGGAATAGAGCGTGTTGTAGCAGGTCATCGGCTGGCCAGCCCCGGCCGTAGCGAGCATCGGCAGCAGCACGGCGAGGTCATCGAGGTGCTCCACCACCTTCTCGATTCCCGAGATCGCGATGTGCACCCGCGGCAGGGCGGCAGTGAGGCGAGCGTTGCCCTCATTTTCCGTGATCGAGATTTGACCCGTCTCAGCCACCAGAAAATTCGCGCCGGTGATGCCAACGTCGGCATCGACGTAGAGCTGCCGCATGTGGCGGCGGGCGATCATCGTCAGTTCTTCGGGGCTGTCGGTCGGCGGCGTGCCGAGGTTCTTCTGGAAAAGGTCGCTGATCTCGTCGCGGCGGACGTGCATGCAGGGGAAGACGAAGTGGTAGGGAGGCTCGCCCCGCAGCTGCTGGATGAATTCGCCGAGGTCACTTTCGACGACGCCATAGCCGTCCTGCTCCATGGCGGAATTGAGGTGGATCTCCTCGCTCGTCATGCACTTGCTCTTTACGACTGCCTTCGCCTTGGCAGTCCGCAGCAGGTCGAGCACGATGCCGCGGGCCTCATCGGCGGTGCGGGCCCAATGCACCTGCCCACCATTGGCCTCGAAGGCGGTGACGAATCGGGGGAGCAGCTCGTCAAGCTGGTTGACGGCCGACCATTTGGCGAGGCTGGCGGCGTCGCGGGCCTGCTCCCAGTCGCGGAAGCGGGCCTTCTGAAGGTCGCGATTGGTGTAGTAGCCGCCAAGAGCCTTCTGGACAAATGACCGGTGGCCCGTGTCGCGGACGTGCTCCGCCGCGTCATGGAGAAACTTTTTCTTGGCGAGCTGCGGCAGAGCCGCTTCATGGGCGATCATGCTTTCATGATAGCCAAGGGGCGGTCATACGGTGTTGCAGATGAGCGTGGCTTTCCCCGGTCGAATGGGGTATATCTTGAAGTAATTCCGTCACATCTCCGCTCGAAATGCACAGAGCGGCGTCTCCGGGGATGCGGGTGCCTGAAAGAAAGATCTCAATGCTTCCGGCAGAGGCGGTGGAACGAGTCATTTGGCTGGGGGGCTTTTGGCTCCTTTTCGTGGTGGCCTGGGCTGCAATCTGCATGTGGGTGGAGCACGACGCCCGTCAGGTCTTTGGGAAGTCGATGCCCTGGTCGCTGGGGTTCGTCATGATCGGGGCCTCGTTGTTGCTTGCCACGTACCTGTGGGGATTCGCCCTGCTGCCGCTGTTCACACTGGTGATTCCGGCCAGTCTGCAGGGCTATGTGCTCGTCCGCGACCGCAAGGTGCCTGCCGATAGAAAAATCCTGAGCCAAAAGTTTGTCGAGCGAGCAACGCTGGCGATCGCCGAAAAACTCGGCCTGCAGAGCCAGGTGGCGAGTTGGTTTGAGCAGACCTTGCCCACCAAACAGGCTCCGCCCAAGGTTCAATTTATGAGGAAGGACGGTTCGGGGATCGATGGCCAAGGTGGGAAAAACCTTGACAAGGAGACGTCGCAAGCAGTCAAGACACTGGAGGATGTGTTTGCCAGGGCGATCGATCTGGCTGCCACCGACATCCACCTCGATCCCAAGGAGAGTGGCGAGCTGCAGGTGCGGTGCCGGGTCGATGGCATCATGGGAAACCTCGCATCGTTCGTCGGACCGGATGCCCGCGGCATGGTGTCGGCGCTGAAGGTCTTTGGCGACATGGACATCGCCGAGCGGCGGCGGCCACAGGACGGCACGTTCGCCGTGGTTATCGGCTCACGGCGATTCGACATCCGGGCTGCAACGGGGCCGACGAGCTTTGGCGAGAAGATGGTGCTGCGGCTTCTCGATGCCGATGGCGGTGTCGTAAAAGGGGGCATCAAGTCGCTGGGCATGCGGGAGGCGGTGCAGAACTCGCTGGAATCGATCATTCACCAGCCACACGGCATGCTGATCGTGAGTGGACCGACAGGCTCGGGGAAGACTACGACGCTGTATACGGCTCTTGGCGAGATCGACACGCTCTCCCGCAACATCGTCACGATCGAGGATCCGATCGAGTATCGGCTCGACAACATTTCGCAGACCGCGGTGAATAATGCCGCGGACCTGACGTTCGCCAAGATTCTCCGGTCGGTACTGCGGCAGGATCCCGATGTGATCCTCGTGGGCGAGGTACGCGACAAGGAGACGGCCGAGATCGCGATGCGGGCTGCGATGACCGGCCACTTCGTGTTCACGACGATCCATGCGAACGACACGGCCACCACGGTGACCCGGCTGCTTGACATCGGCATCGAATCCTCGCTCATCCAGTCGGCGGTGACCGCCGTGCTCGCCCAGCGGCTCGTGCGGGTGTTGTGCAAGGAGTGCAAGGAGCCGTATGCCCTCCCCGACGACATGCGGAAGAAGCTCCACATCCCCGCCGATAAGAAGGTCGTCGTCTACAAACCCAAGGGGTGCCCGGCCTGCCATGGAACCGGGTACAAGGGTCGCACGGGCATCCACGAACTCCTGATCTTCGATGCTGCCATCCGGGAACTGATCGTGGGCAACCCATCGATCGAGGCGATCCGGGCCGCTGCCCGTAAGGCAGGCATGAAGACGCTCCAAGAATCTGGATTGACGAAGGTTTTTGCCGGGGCCACAAGCTTCGAGGAAGTGATGCGGGTGGCCAAATGACGGGCACTGGACTAGCTGTCTTCGCCGCAGCCGGGGCCTTGCAGTCCTTTGCCACACTGCTTGTGCTGGCAATCGTTGTCGGCATGGCAGCGTTCGGATTTCAGTTTGGACTGTTTTTGGCGATCCTCGCGGGCCTCGGTGCCATAGCCACGCTCCTGGTGGCGTTTGGACTGGGCGAGGCGTTGGCCAGCCTCCTTGTGGCGGCAGAAATGCCGGCCGACTACGCGTTCCCTGTGAGCGTTGGCGTGCTGGCGGTGGCTTGTGCACTCGCGGTGCGATTCGCGATCGGTGGGGCGATAGGCGACGGAACGCTGCGATTCTCACCGCTGATCGACAAGATCGGAGGCGTCGTCATCGGTAGCTTGGCGGGCGTGGTGATCGCCGGCACCATCTTGGTGATGTTGTCGGTGATGCCAATTCCTGCCGCCTATTCGATCGACGGTGCGCAGACGAAGTACGATCTGGGCACACGGGTGCTCAAGACATTTGCCAGCCTCATCGAGAGTGACGTTGCGGCACGAGAGGTGCTTCTGAATGGCGAGGTACCAGCGGGCGAGCCGGCCGGTGGTCCCGAGACCAGCGAACTCTTTGTCGATCTCAATGGGAATGGACTTTTCGACGGGGAGGGTGAAGCCGCGGAGCGGTACCTGGATCGCGACGGCAACGGCAGTTTCACGCCGCGCGTGGCATATACCGACACCAACGGGAACGGGGTGCGAGACATCGGCCTGCTGGAGAGGTATCGGCTGAGGGCGTGGCAGAAGTTGCGGGTCATGCACTATCCGACGATCACGTCTCCGGCGACGTCCATTCTCACGGTGATCCTCGGGGATGGTCAGGAGGTCTACAAGGCGGTTGCCACCGACCTGGATGCCGATGACCAGATTACGTTCAGCCTTCTTGATCCGACAGCGACCGTAGACACAGAGGCTGTGTCGGAAGGGGCGGGCGAGTTTGAGGCGGTTGCGGATGCCGAGCCTGCGGTAGATGCGGAAGGCGATGAAGCGGAGTTCGCGGTGACGGGCGAAGACGATACGCTCTTTACGATCGATCCGACTTCGGGATCGGTGACGGTGCGGGATGCGAAGGCGTTTATGCGACGCACCACGCCCTCAGAGATCATCGTGGTGGCCACCGACACGCGCGGCCTGTCGAGCGAAAAAACCGTGTCGCTCAGTTACCGCGGCGTGGTGCCGGGTCGGTAGGGCAGGTCATCCCGCCGGCTTGCGGCTTGTTTCACGTGAGCCTCGCCATCCTGGCCTTGGCTCACTTGGCGAACATCCGTTCGCTCTTGTAAGCCCGCCCTCCAGGCGGGCAGTGGGGGTGGCGCTGGCTCTTCGCTTGCTCCACCCAGCCCCGGGCGCGAGCCCGGGGGCTGCAGCGGCGTTGATTTTCGCGTCATCCCGCCGGCTTGCGCCTGGCGGCTTCCTGGAGAACCGCCCAGTGGCGGCGCTGAGCAGTTTTCGCCCGTTCCTACTCGCCAGCCAGCACCTCGGCGAGATGGATGGTGCGGGGCGATTGCCCTCCATCGCGGCGGCAGTTGCGCGACAGCCAGCCATCGAGCTGCAGCTGGCAGCTGGGGTCGCTCGACACGATGTAGTCGCAGCCGGTACGGGCGAGCGACCCGCCCTTCACCTCGGCCATCGCCGTCGAGATCATCGGAAACTTCACGCTGAAAAGGCCGCCGAAGCCACAGCAACTTTCCGGCTCGTCGCACTCGACGAGTTCCAGGTCGCGAACCGCCTGCAGAAGCTGCCGCGGCTCGTCCTTCACCCGCAGCTCGCGGAGGCCGTGGCAGCCGTCGTGATAGGTCACCCGGTGCGGGAAGCGGGCGCCGACATCGGTGACGCCCAGCTTCTTGACGAGGAACTCGCCAAACTCGAAGGTCCGTGCGGCGAGGTCGAGGGCGGCCGTCTCATGGGGCGTGCCGTCGAGCAGCTGCGGATAAAACACCCGCATCATGGCCACGCACGAGCCGCTCGGGCCCACGACCGCATCGGCACCGTCGAAGACGTGCACGGCACGGATCGCCACCTCGCGGGCCTCGTCCCAATAGCCGGAGTTGAAGCTCGGCTGTCCGCAGCATGTCTGAGCCGACCGAAACTCGCAGGTGTGCCCGAGCCGCTCGAGCACCTGCGCCACCGCGAGCCCGACGCGGGGCATCATCTGATCGACGAAGCAGGGAATGAACAGATCCACATTCATGCGATCAGTGTAGTTCACCTCCCGACACCACACAGGCCCCGTCGCTTGCGATCCAGGCTTTCTGGGATGGGCCCCCGGGCTCGCGCCCGGGGCTGGGTGGAGGAGGGTATGACACATAGCCGCCAGGCGCAAGCCGGCGGGATGCGTTGCAAATCAGCACTGCGTTGGCCCCCGGGCTCCCACGCCGGACGTCGCCGTCCGTCGGCCCGCCGCGCGACCGAAAGTCGTCACGCCTGCCGCTTGATCGCCCGCACCAGGGCCGCCCCCATGTCCGCGGGGCTCTCGGCGATCTCGATGCCCGCATCGCGGAGGGCGGCTAGCTTCGCCTCAGCAGTACCCTTGCCGCCGGAGATGATTGCGCCTGCGTGGCCCATCCGCTTGCCGGGAGGCGCGGTGCGGCCGGCGATAAACGCGGCCACCGGCTTGGTGACATGGTGCTTCACGTATTCCGCTGCCTCTTCCTCCGCCGAGCCACCGATCTCGCCCATCATGAGAATGGCGTGCGTGTCGGGGTCGTTTTGGAACAGTTCGAGGATGTCGATGAAGCTCGAGCCGACGAGCGGGTCGCCGCCGAGGCCGACGCAGGTGCTCTGGCCGTGGCCGAGTTGCGTAAGTTGCCAGACGGCTTCGTAGGTGAGCGTGCCGGAGCGACTCATCACACCGACATGGCCGGGAGTATGGATGTACCCGGGCATGATGCCGATCTTGCATTGGGCCGGCGTGATCACGCCGGGGCAGTTGGGGCCGATCAGCCGGCTGCCAGAGTCGTTCACGACCGGCAGCACGCGGGCCATGTCGAGCACCGGAATACCTTCGGTGATTGCCACGACCAGTTCGATGCCCGCAGCCACCGCCTCGAGGATCGCGTCGGCGGCGAAGGGGGGCGGCACGAAAATCATCGTGGCATTGCAGCCGGTGGCGTCGCGGGCTTCGGCAACGGTGTTGAAGACGGGCAGGTCGGCGACGGTCTCGCCCCCTTTGCCCGGCGTGACGCCGCCCACCATTCGGGTGCCGTAGTCGAGGCAGCCGCGGGTGTGGAATTCACCGACCTTGCCAGTGATGCCCTGGCAGATGACGCGTGTGTCGCGGTTGACGAGGATGCTCATACGTGTCCTTCGTTGATGAATCAGCCTTCAATGTGTCAGTGATGCAGGCCCCCGGGCTTGCGCCAGAGGCTTTCTGGAATCGGCACCGTTGCTTCCGCTCCGGGCTTCCTGCTTTTTCATTTGTCCTAGGCCTTGCTGGCGGCGACGACCTTCTTGGCGGCGTCGGTAAGGCCGTCGGCGGTGATGATGCTCGTGCCGCTTTCGGCAAGGATCTTCTTTCCCTGCTCCACCTCGGTGCCTTCCAGTCGCACCACCAGTGGCACGGTGAAGCCGACCGTCTTCGAGGCCTCCACGAGGGCGTTGGCAATCGTGGTGCACCGCATGATGCCACCGAAAATATTGACGAGGATCGCCTTCACATTCTTGTCGGAGAGGATGATTCGGAAGGCTTCGGTGACCTGATTCACGTCGGCCCCGCCCCCTACGTCGAGGAAGTTGGCCGGCTCGCCGCCGTGGAGCTTCACGAGATCCATCGTGCTCATGGCGAGGCCGGCGCCGTTGACGAGGCAGCCGATCGTGCCGTCGAGCTTCACATAGGAGAGGCCGGCCGCGGCGGCCCGCGTCTCAGCCGGCTCCTCCTCGGCCTCGTCGCGGAGGGCGGTGATGTCTTTGTGGCGGAAGAGGGCGTTGTCATCGAACGTCATCTTGGCGTCGAGGGCGACGAGCGTGCCGTCTTTGGTGAGCACGAGGGGATTGATCTCGAGCAGCGAGGCGTCGAGGTCAACGAACGCCTGGCAGAGCTTGCGGAAGAAGGTGTCGGCATGCCGCCAGGCGGCGGTGGGCAGATTCAGCTTTGAGGCCAAGAGCCGGGTCTGGTAGGCGGCGAGGCCGCGGTCGGGATCAAATGGTTCGGCGAGGATCAGCTCGGGCGTCTTGGCGGCCACCTCCTCGATGTCCATGCCGCCGGCGGTGCTGGCGATGAGGACGGGGGAGCCGGCGGCCCGATCGACGAGGATCGCGCAGTAGAGTTCGCGATCGATCGCACAGCCGCTTTCGACGAACACCTGCCGCACGACCTGCCCTTCGGGGCCGGTCTGGATTGTGACGAGCGTGTTGTTGAGGAGGCCAGCGGCGATCCGCTTGGCGTCGTCGGCACTCTTGGCGAGTTCCACGCCACGTTGTTCGGAGCCTTTCACCTTGCCCTTGCCGCGGCCACCGGCATGGATCTGAGCCTTGACAGCACAGACGGGTGTACCGAGAGCAGCGTAGGCGGCGGCGGCCTCGTCGGGGGTATGGGCGACTTTACCGGCGAGCACGGGCACGCCGGCGGCCCGCAGCAGGTCCTTGGCCTGGTATTCGTGAATCTTCATGAGCAGCCTTTCGTGGCGGGGACACGACAATATGGCAGGAACCCGGGGCGTTCAAAAGCCCCGTGACTACCGCCCGAACGTATGACGGCTTGAGTCTGACGCTGAATCCACGACGGCTCCCTCCACGATCTGCCATTCCTGCAAAAAAGCCGTATTCGTTAGCCTTTTTGCGTCATGGCTCTTTTGTCCCGCATTGCGATCGATCTGGAGAAGCTCCGCCATATCAATACCGGGCTGGGTCGGTTTTCGCTGCACCTGGCTCAGGAGCTTCTCAGGATTGCAGCTGGCCGCTTCGAGCCGGTGTTTTTCCTGCCCGACGGTTGCGAGCGGTATTTCACCGCTGGTGGGTTTGAGCAGATCGCAGTCGCCGAATGGAAAAAGGAAGGCCTGCGACGATTTGTGCGCCCGTTGGTGGAGCCGTTGCTGCCGCGGTCGGATCTCGCCCTCTGGCACACCACCCATCAGGCGGCGAAGTATCTGCCGTTTGATTCGAGGGTTCCTGTGCTCCTGACGATCCATGACCTCAATTTTCTGCACGATGACGCTGGCAACGTGGCGCAGCCACCCCTGTCGGGTCGCCATCGCCGCAAACTCGCCGCCGTGCAGCGGCTTGTGGATCGGGCGCGTGCAATTGCGACCGACTCTGCCTATGTCGCCGACGAAGTGCGGGCGTTTCTCAAGGTTGGCGACCGGCCTGTTCACGTCATTCCGCTCGGTCTGGCGGAGCCGCCCCAAGCCTCCACGACGCGGCCATCCTTTCTGTCGCCAGGGCCCTTTTTCCTCACGGTGGGGAACTGTCTGCCCCACAAAAACTTTCGTGTGCTCATCGGCATGATCGACGCGATGCCCGAAACGCGGCTCGTGATCGCGGGCAAGAAGGCAACGCCATACGGAGCCTCGATCGAACAGGAAATCACTGCCCGCGGGCTCGAAAGCCGCGTCTTCATGCCGGGCGAAGTTTCCGATGGCGATCGGCAATGGCTATATGAAAACTGCGAGGCCTTTCTTTTTCCGTCGCTCGCGGAAGGCTTTGGCTTCCCGGTGCTGGAGGCGATGCAGTGCGGCAAGCCGGTGTTTACGGCGCGATGCACCAGCCTCCCAGAGATCGCAGGAGAGCACGGGTTTTTCTTCGAATCCTTTGATCCACAGGGAATGGCGGGTGTCGTCCGGGCGGCGCTGAGCACGACAACAGCGAGTGTTGGTTGGAGCGAGAAAGTTCGCCAACACGCCATGACATTTTCATGGGCCGAAACCGCCAGCCAATATGCAGCGATCTATCAGACGCTCAGCGAGCCAGCGAGAGCGGGGAGGCCAGGCCACGATGCTTGACCTTTCCAACGTCACCCTGCTGTGCGTCGATTCCCGCGCACCAGCGTTGGCGACCTGGGCTCTCAAACGCTGCCTGCGACACGCTCGGTTTGCAAAGGCAGTGCTGATGACCGATGTCGATGCTGTGGCCATACCTGAGCCGGGAATCGAGTATGTGCAATGCCCACCGATGGCGACGACTCATGACTATTCGGAGGTGATGCTGAAAGGCATCGCGCCGCACGTCGAGGGATCACACGTGCTCATCGTGCAATGGGACGGCTTCATCCTCCACCCGGAATGCTGGGACCCGGCGTTCCTTGACTATGACTACATCGGGGCGGTCTGGCCGCAGTTTCCAGAGACGCCCGTCGGCAATGGCGGCTTCTCCTTGCGATCACGCCTCCTGCTTGAAGCGATGCAGAGCCCGGGCATGGTGATCAACCATCCGGAAGATCGATGCATCTGCGTCGCAAATCGGCCGACGCTCGAGCAGCAGTTTGGAATCCGATTTGCACCGACTGATGTGGCGGAGCGATTTGCCGTCGAGCGGACGCCGTGGCACAAGGCCTTCGGTTTTCATGGCTTGTTTAATTTCGCTCGTGTGCTCGAGCCGACGGAACTGCGGGCGGTCATCGCCGACCTGCCCGAATCGTGCTGTGGCGGCGTTGACTCCTATGACTTGATCGATGGGCTCCGGGCGCAGGGAGCGACTGAAGCGGCGGCGGCCTTGTTTGCGAAGTGCCCATTCCGCCGGAAAGTTGCCAAGCGATTCATCCGCACGTGGTTGTGGATGAAAACCAACGAATTGTACCGCACGTTTTTGGCGTAAAGTGCTGTTTCAGCAGTGGGGGGACGTTGCTACGATCCGAACACGAAGGCTGCAAGGACGCGGCATTTTGGGCATTTTGAAAAGTCCGCTCTTGTGACAGGGAGGCGCCATGCGACGACGCGCATTGATTACGGGTGTGACGGGCCAGGACGGCTCCTATCTGGCGGAGTTTTTGCTGGCCAAGGGCTACGAAGTGCACGGCATCCGTCGGCGGTCGAGCACGTTTGGGACTCAGCGGATCGAGCATCTGATCTTCGGAGAGCCACCGCAGCTCCACCTGCACTACGGCGATTTGTCCGACGGCAACGGACTGATGAGGCTCTTGCGGGAGATTCGCCCGCACGAGGTCTACAACCTGGCGGCGCAGAGCCATGTCCGCGTGAGTTTCGATCAGCCGGCGTATACGGCCGATACCACCGCCGTCGGTGCCTTGCGGCTGCTCGAAGCGATTCGTGATGTCCAGGACGAGACAGGTGAACAGATCCGGTTCTACCAGGCGTCGAGTTCCGAGATGTTCGGCAAGGTCGTCGAGACCCCCCAGAAAGAATCGACACCTTTCTATCCGCGCAGCCCGTATGGCGTCGCGAAGGTGTATGCCCACTGGATCACGGTCAACTACCGCGAAAGCTATGGCATGCACGCTTCGTGTGGAATCCTCTTCAACCACGAGAGCCCCCGGCGTGGTGAGACCTTCGTGACGCGGAAGATCACCCGAGCGGCAGGCCGGATCAAATGTGGCCTGCAGAAAAAGCTCTACCTCGGTAATCTCGACGCCCAGCGAGATTGGGGCTTTGCGGGCGATTATGTCGAAGCGATGTGGCTCATGCTGCAGCAAGACACGCCGGACGATTACGTCGTGGCGACCAATGAGCTGTATTCGGTGCGTGATTTTTGTGAGAAGACATTTTCTCGACTGGGGCTGAACTACGAAGACCACGTCGAGATCGACCCCCGGTATTACCGGCCGGCGGAAGTCGACTTGTTGCTGGGCGACAACACCAAGGCCCGCACGAAACTTGACTGGGTGCCGCGAACGAGTTTCGAACAACTCGTCGACATGATGGTGGAAGGCGATCTGGCGCTAGCGCGGCGGGAGCACATGGTTGGCGCCATGACCACCGAACAGAAAAAGCAGGCAGCGTGACGATGATGAAAGGAACGCGCATGAGTGAGCAAGAGAACCCGACGATTCACGATGTCATCATCAAGCCGTTGCGCCGGTATGGCGACGCCCGTGGTTGGCTCGTAGAACTCTACCGCGAGGATGAAATGGGGGAGTCGATTCACCCGGTGATGGCCTATATCAGCCAGACTCTTCCTGGAATCGTCCGCGGTCCCCACGAGCACCACGACCAGACCGATTACTTTGCGTTTATCGGCCCGAGTGATTTCGAGTTGGTGCTGTGGGATGCCCGTCCGGATTCCCCCACGTTTGGCGCGCAGACGCGGGCGGTCTACGGCGAATCGCAGCCGTGCGCGGTGTCGATCCCGCCCGGGGTCGTGCATGCCTACAAGAATGTCGGCGGTGTGCCGGGCTGGGTTTTCAATGGCCCCAATCGGCTGTATGCCGGCCGAGGGAAGAAGGAACCGGTCGACGAGATTCGCCATGAGCTCGATGCGAATTCACCGTATCGGGTTGATGAACCGTCAAGCGAAGCAGCCTAGGGAGAAGATCATGAGATCACCGATCAAAGGCATCGTGTTGGCAGGTGGATCGGGCACCCGGCTTCATCCGATGACGTTGTCGCTGTCGAAGCAGTTACTGCCCATCTATGACAAGCCGATGGTCTACTATCCACTTTCGGCCCTGATGTTGGCGGGTATTCGCGAGATCCTCGTGATCTCCACGCCGCATGACCTTCCACATTTTCGCAACCTCTTGGGAGATGGCTCGCGGTTTGGCATCTCGCTTTCGTACGCGGAACAACCCAAGCCGGAGGGACTCGCCCAAGCCTTCGTCATCGGCGGTGATTTCATTGCCGGTGATCGCGCCGCGTTGGTCCTTGGCGACAACATTTTCTATGGCCATGGGTTTCAAGGAGTGTTGCACAGTGCGGCAACTCGCGAAGCCGGCGCGACGGTCTTCGCCTATCCCGTGCGGGATCCAGAGCGGTTTGGCGTCGTCGAATTCGATGCCTCCGGCACGGCTTTGTCGCTGGAAGAAAAGCCCACAAAGCCCAAGTCGCATTTCGCGGTGCCAGGCCTCTACTTTTACGATTCCGATGTCGTCGATATCGCCAGCCGCCTCAAGCCGAGCGCCCGCGGAGAACTCGAGATCACCGATCTCAACCGCGTGTATCTGGAGCGCGGCGATCTCCGCGTGGAGAAACTCGGTCGCGGGTTCGCCTGGCTCGATACGGGCACGCCGGAATCGCTGCTGCAGGCATCTTCATTCGTGCAGACGATCCAGGAACGACAAGGCCTGAAGGTTGCGTGTCTCGAGGAGATCGCCCTCTCTCTTGGGTATCTGACGCCGGAGCAACTGCTCGAAGCCGGTGCTGGCATGAAGAGCGACTATGGTAGGTACATCGTGGAGATGGCCAACGAAGCGAAGTTGCATCGGAATCAACCCAATGACATGGAATCAGCGCACGATCGCCGTGACAGGCGCGACGGGTCAGCTCGGTCGGGAGATATGCCGGCTGCTGGGGCCGGCCGCCGTGCCGCTGGCTAGATCGCAGCTCGACCTCGCGCAGCCCGCCATGATTCGGGATGTCGTGGAGAAGCTGCGTCCTCAGGTCGTCATCAACTGCGCCGCCTGGACGGCTGTCGATGCGGCGGAAAGCGCTCCAAACGCCTGTCGGCTGGTGAATGCTGACGCGGTTGGCGAGTTGGCGGCCGCCTGCAATGCCGTGGATGCGACGCTGGTTCAGATCAGCACCGACTATGTGTTTGGTGCCGATACGTCCCGCACGGTGCCGTACACAGAGACGGATGCGACGGGCCCTGTCAACAAGTACGGGGCCAGCAAGCTCGCTGGGGAGCAGGCCGCAGCTACGGCGGCCAGGCATATGATTGTCAGAACCTGCGGCCTCTATTCGGCTGGCGACCATGGGCCGGTTCGCGGCCGGAATTTTGCCGACACGATGCTGGCTCTGGCGGCGGAGCGGGATGAACTCCGCATTGTAGATGACCAGCGGTGTACGCCCAGTTTCGTGCCCCACGTTGCCGCGGGAATCCTGCGACTCCTCGAGCGGCAGGCACAAGGCAGTTTTCACATCGTGAATAGCGGCGCCACGACATGGCATGGCTTTGCGACTGAGCTCTTTCATGTCGCTGGCCTGACAATGACGCTCCATCCGATTCCGACGAGCGAGTATCCCACGCCCGCGATGCGGCCTGGCTACAGCGTGTTAGGCACAGGGAAGTTTTCAGGAGCGACAGGCGATGACCTGCCGGCCTGGCAGACAGGCGTTGCCGAGTATGTGCGGGCGGTGAAGCCCGTCTCTTCAAAAAGGGAAAGGACACCATGCGGCCAATCCTCGTAACTGGTGGTGCCGGCTTCATCGGCGGTGAGTTCGTTCGGCAGTGGATTGCCGAAGAGACCTCACCGGTCATCAACCTCGACAAGCTGACGTATGCCGGCAATCTCGAGTCATTGGCCAGCATCGCGGATGATCCCCGGCACATATTCGTGCACGGCGACATTGGTGATCCTGAGTGTGTCCGGCAATTGCTGAACATGTATCGCCCGCGCGCGGTCATCAATTTTGCCGCGGAAAGCCATGTCGACCGGTCGATCGATGGCCCCGCCGCCTTCGTCGAGACGAATGTATTGGGCACATTCCGGCTGCTGGAAGAGGCACGAACGTATTGGAAATCGCTACCCGAGTCGGAACAGCAAGAGTTCCGGTTTCTTCACGTGTCTACCGACGAGGTCTATGGGTCTCTTGGGCCCGCCGGCAAGTTCACCGAGACCACGCCTTATGCCCCAAACTCGCCGTACTCGGCGTCAAAGGCCTCGAGCGATCACTTCGTGCGCGCCTATCACCACACCTATGGCCTGCCGACGCTCACGACGAACTGCTCCAACAACTACGGGCCATTTCAGTTTCCCGAAAAACTAATCCCACTCATGATCCTCAACTGTCTCGAAGGAAAGCCTTTGCCTGTGTACGGCGATGGGGCGCAGGTCCGTGACTGGCTCTACGTAGGCGACCACTGCCGGGCGATCCGTGCCGTGCTGGCACGAGGACGACTCGGTGAGGTCTACAACATTGGTGGTGACAGCGAGAAGAAGAATCTCGAAGTTGTCCACGCAATCTGCGCTGCCGTTGACGCACTGCGGCCAGGCTTGCCGCACGCGCCATGCACCTCATTGATTAAGTACGTGGAGGATCGTCCCGGCCATGATCGTCGCTACGCAATCGATTTTGCCAAAATTAACAAACTATTAGGCTGGAAACCAAGCCGCACATTCCAGGATGCCATATCCGAAACCGTTAAGTGGTACATGGACAATGAGTCCTGGATCCTCAGCATTCGAAATGGCGGCTACAGAGACAACAGGCTAGGCCTTATTGATGACAAATAGGCCCACTTTCTTCGGGGAACATACTACTCGAGCGGAGATCTCAAAAGTGAAGAAAAGGTGCCTCGTTTATGCGCACTGGGATCCAGACGGTGTCGTAGACCCTCACATAATCTACTCTTTAAGGCAGTACCGTGAAGCCGTTGATCATATTGTCTTTGTAAGCACAAATTATGAGATCCAAAATCCCTCGCTTGATGCATTAGTCGACCGACTGATTGTGCGGGAAAACATAGGATTTGACTTTGAAAGTTGGCGGATAGCGCTTACGCAGCTTGAGATCACGGAATGGGATCAACTGATCTTTACAAACAGTAGCATCTACGGCCCAGTATGGCCCATTCAAAAGGCTCTACGGCATTCAGAAGCTTATGATGCTGGGCTTTGGGGAATGACGATCTCCCGGCAGCATTCAGTACACCTGCAATCCTATTTTATGGCGATGACGCGTGAGTTTTTGACCTCTGAACTTGGGAGTGGCTTATGGCGTGGCGTCGTCCCGTTTCGTGCGAAGCTTGCTGCGATTGAAGCATACGAACTAGTGTGGATGCAGACCTGCACAGGTGCCGGAGTTCAGGTGAATGCGATTTTTGATGCCAGGCACTTTCCGTCCGTACGACTCTCGGAGCAATTAGCAAATGTGATTCGATGGCCGCTAAGACTTGAGCAGACTCGTCGCTATCGGCGCGCTGCTAGGGATAGCTCAAGCAATCCAACGCACCTTCATTGGAAGACACTTCTCGAATGTGGCGTGCCATTTGTAAAAGTGGATCTTTTTACGAGTAACCCCTACGGGATTCGATTAAGCAGAGTATTCAGGTGGCTTGAGGGTAATACAGTCTATCCGACAGACCTTATTCGATTACACATTGACCGTATACGACGATCCCAAGCAGCGTACGATCTGCATTGTTCTGCCAGCAAGCCGTCCCCCTTATCGGAGGCCTTAACGTGAGTCGCTTGGACATTTTGCGTGCCGGCATCTCAAAAACGGACCAGATTCTTGAGATTGGACCCTACTTTAATCCAATTGCTCCGAAGGGTGATGGGTATCAAGCCGTTACGATTGATGTTTTTGATGCAGACCAACTGCGTCGCAATGCTGCTGCGGATCCCAACATTCCTGACTCAAGGATTGGAGAAATCGAAGACGTTGATCTTGTCGGATCCGCTGCCGATCTTGAAGGTTTAACGCGAGCACGATTCGGCGACGACTTTAAGTTTGACTGGATTCTTTCATCGCACAATATCGAACATATCCCAAACCCAATTCGCTTCTTACAACAATGCGATGGTGTCCTTCGGCGAACGGGCAGGCTTCGACTTGCGATCCCTGACAAGAGATACTGTTTTGATCACTATCGGCAACTCACGGACACAACCGATTGGCTCGAAGCATTCTTCGAGGAGCGGCGAAAACCAACGGTGTATCAAGTCTTTCGTGCGGCTTCACTGCACGGCACCGCGGAATCGGATGGAAGTGGATGGAAGCCGGCAACGAAGGCGCTATCACTTTACCGCGAATGGTTTGGCCCCAGCGGCAATTTACCCGTGGACTATATCGACACGCACTGTTGGACCTTTACGCCCGACTCGTTCGAGCTATTGATTCGCGATGTGGTCGCCTTCGGTATGGTGAACTTGAGGGTGGAACAAGTAACGGCTCCAGGGGGCTTCGAGTTTTTTGTTGACCTCAGTAGTACCGCATCGTCTGATGTTGGGTCAGAGCAACAGTTCTATATAATGAGGGAGCAACTCCTACGCAGGACCCACGCCACCGAGCCGACGCAAAATGGGCGAGCGACGAGAGACGAAACTTCATATTTGGGTCTTGGTTGGCTGATTCCACGGGTGAGGCGCGAGACCCTGCGAATCATACATCAGCTTAAATCTTCACTGGGGAGAGGTCAATGACTGCGAGCGCTCTCAGCCACTATCAGGAAACCTGCAAGCCGGACGACTTGACAATTGTGACAGTGTCATTTCGTACGGCTCGCATGTTGCGAAAGAACCTTGCACTGGCCAGAGCACTTAATCCTCACACCCGATTCTGGTGGATCGTCGTAGAAAACTCCGGTGACGCAGAAGAACGGGAGGAACTCGAAGCGGCGGAAGATTTTGTGATCGTCTCCGGACCAACTCTGACGCCAGAAGAAAGAAAAAGTGTCCACTATGGATCATTTCACCACGCAAAAGCACTTAATATTGGATTTGCCTACGCAGTGACGAATAGGGTGCTTGCGCTTGATCCCGACTGTTTCATTGTACTCCCAGAGTGGATTGACCGCGTTTCTGTATTGATGGATCAAGAGAAATATATTTTCTGGGGAACCCCATATCATCCCGAAAGACTTAATTCTTTTAATGTCTTCGGTAGGACGTTTATGTATTTCCCAACGGCGATATGTATGTTCGTTGACCGCGCCCGGCTGCAGGCACAGCACCACTTTGAGATCGACTTTAGCCCTCCCGTGCATGGGGAAGCGACCAGCCTCGAATACTGGACAAGGCTGCAGGAACTGCTGAATGGACGATCGAATGGCCAGAAGGTGGGTAGGCTGTCCGCATGGTGTGAGTTAATCCGGGACCATGGCATAAAAGGAGTACTAAACGCGCTCCAACTTAAATCGCCAAAGTGGACGCCTGATCGGCGGATCGATATTGGTCACCGTCTATATGCGCTTTATCATCGACAATGTCGGTATGGACATACATCAGTATACTACCCGCGAAGGCTTCCGCCACTTTTCGGTCTTTGGAAGTCGCTTATTCCGCAAGCTATATGCGGTTTTCCTAAAAAAAGGGGCCATTGGCGGAAGGTTGCTTTTTCAAAGGCAGCCAAAGACCTTGCGGGGCAAGGGCGATGGGAACAGTTTTATATGGGAGAGAAGCCGTTTGCGTTACACATTGGTAAAGTCACTTATGCAGGTGATGAGGTCGATATCAACGTGATAATGTCTCTGATTCCGACTATGATTGAGCGGTCATTAGACGCGGCGTAACTAGCTGGCGGCCGCGTTCTTAAGGTCAACATCCCCTTCATGGAAAGGCTGGCTATGTCGATAAATACGCCCAATGGCGGTCCTGCGGCAATTGATACGCCGAGTTCTCCACGGTCATTAGTCGCAACTGCCCAAGAAATGCCCAAATATCAAGTGCCACTATTTAAGGTTTTCATGGCAGCATCCGCCGGCCCGGCGACGAGCCGCACGCTGGAAAGTGGCTATATCGGGCAGGGGCCTAAGGTTGAATTGTTCGAGCAGCAACTCCGCGACCGGCTCGGGCATGACTTTCTGGTCACGGTGAACTCCGCAACGTCCGCAGAGCATCTCGCGATCCATATGCTCAAGAGGGCATCGACTCCAAAGGGTCGTGATGAGCGCCTTAAGGGTGGCCGTGACGTTTGGCCTGGCCTGGAACTTGGGGACGAGGTGTTGACGACTGCACTTACGTGCACCGCGACCAACTGGCCGATTCTTGCAAATGGACTGCGGATAAAGTGGGTTGACATCGACCCCGAAACTTTAAACGTGGACCTTGAAGATCTTGAGCGAAAGCTCACGCCCCGTACGAAACTAATTATGTTTGTACATTGGGGCGGTTACCCGGTCGACCTTGAGCGCGTGAGCCGCATTTGTGCTCGGGCTAAGGACATGTTTGGGTTTACACCCCGGGTGATTGAGGATTGCGCACACGCTTTCGGAAGTATGTACAGGGGCCGTCCGATAGGCACGCACGGAAATATGTGCACGTTCAGCTTTCAGGCGATTAAGCATGTAACGACTGGTGATGGCGGCCTATTGACGCTACCCGATGCGGAATTTCTCTCCCGAGCTCAGTTGTTGCGGTGGTATGGTATCGATCGAACGAGCAACCGCAAGGATTTCCGCTGTGAAGCTGATATCGGTGAGTGGGGATTCAAGTTTCATATGAATGACATAGCGGCGAGTATTGGAATCGAGAACCTTAAGCATGCGGACGAACTTGTGAATCGCCATCGCAACAATGCCCACTTTTACGATCAGGCGCTTGCCAGTGTACCGGGGATAACGCTGCTTGCCCGCCATCCGGATAGGGAGTCAGCGTTTTGGATCTACAGCATTCTTGTCGAGCGGAAGATGGACTTCCAGCGAGCGATGAAGGAGCGTGGGGTTGCTGCCTCCCAGGTGCATGAGCGGAACGATATTCACTCGTGTGTTTCCGAATTCCGCACACCGCTGCCGACTCTTGATCGGGTTGTTCCGAGTTTAAGTGCCATACCGGTTGGGTGGTGGGTAACTGACGAGGAGCGAGAATATGTTGTTGAGTGTATTAAGCGAGGGTGGTGACATCCGATTCGTGGCACTCACGGAAGGAGATCTTCCGTTCTTACTCGAAGTGCGGAATGAATGCAGAAACTTCCTTCATGACGACCGAGAGTTTACCCTTGAAGAGGCTCGCCAGTGGTTCTCCAGCACACGGCCGCAGTATTGGGTGATTTATTGCGATGGAACGGCGATAGGGTACTTTCGAACAAGCTGTGGGGCGGCGGGAAGTCACTCAATCTTTGCGGGCGCGGATATTCGTAAAAGTCACCGCGGGCTCGGTTTAGGCTATAAGGCGTGGTGCGCGTTTTTGAATTGGCAATTTTCTGAGAAACAGAGAAACAAGGTTGCACTGGAGGTGCTTCAGACTAACGATCGAGCACGGCTTCTTTACGAAAAGCTGGGTTTTGTCCTGGAAGGGGTGAAGCGTCAGGAGATCTATCGCGATGGCGAATGGATTGATTCGATTCTGATGTCAATGCTGCGAACCGAATGGCGGCGTCAGGAGTGGGCACGGGGAGGTTAGATCATGCTGGCCGGTGTTTGATTTCCAAGTTAGGAATCGGCGCGGGGATTACCTCACTCCGTGGGGTAGGAAATTCCCCGACGGGATGAGCGATTTGCCTGGCTAGTTCGTCTGACATTGTGTGTGGAGGAATTTCACACGGCGCGAAGCGCATCGCTGAGGTGGACGGCGGCTGTAGTGCCCAAGCGTGTGATTGGGCCGAGTTAATCGCGATGCACCCATGAGGATCAACATCAATATAGGTATGTAAGACAGACAGGTCCGGCAAAAGGGTTACGATTGCAAGGCCATCGCGGACGAAGGATCCGAGCAGAGCAGGTCACTTAGCGGTGTACCCGACGCGGCTGCGATGATTCGTGATGAGGCCAAACCACATGGGCGAGAGGTTCTGAATGTCTGACGTGACTCGAGACAGGTTGAGGGAGTAGTAGTTTGGGCTGAAGATGCGTCGCTTAATAAATGGAACCCCTGACTTCCATAGTCGGTCATAATAAAGTTCGCTGGGATTGAAGGGGGCTCGTGATGCGTGTGTTTTTCGTAGGTATTTCAAAGTGCGGCGGGGCTCAAAGGTTGAGCAGTGCTTGCGACGTTCAGCAGGATACACTAGAGGTTCGCTGTGGCCATCGTGTATGGCGGCGAGGCGGAAGCCCGACTGTTGGATAGCGCTGGAAAGCCCAAGTTCACGCTGCATGATTATTTCGTTTTTTGGCAAGTCGGTGCTGCAAGAGTGCCAGAAATCGTTGAAGAGCTTGGAGCGAATTACCGACGACCGCATCGCAAAAAACCAAGACTGCACGTGACGGTGCGACATCTCTGAGACCGTCATGCCCCAAAAATCCGCCGTAGCAATCCGAGGGCTTTCAAGGGCGGATGCCAGATCAAAGAGCGGCCCATACACGCTGTCATTGACACAGATAATTTCGTCAAAATCCGTAGGGGCACGAAGGGCCTGCAAACCGGCCCTCCAACTGCCGAAGTCATAACCGCTGTTTTCGCGGGGGATGAAAGTGTCAACAATACCCACAAGATCATTCGGCAGTGTTGTTGCGCTCACCGAAATAAGTATGAGCGCATCGGCAAACCGCCGGTATTCACGGGCTGCAGCGACCACGTAAGGATCGATGATTCCGTCACGGTCGAAGTGAGCAAGAAGAAAAGCTCGTTTCATGAACAGGCCTCATGCGGAGTTTTGTTTGCCGGCAGCAAGGCGAGTGAGCGGCGATCTTGGGATACCAAAAGTCATTGAATTTATGAACAGCTCTTCCAAAAAGATTTAGAGAAGGTGGAGGCAGGAGTCGACGGATTTGCGACGGTCGGCTTTTGGGCGCCGTGGAGAGTTTTGTGCGATAGACACACACCCATCCGTGCATGGCAAACGTATCTGCCTGGAGTTTGCGATTCGCCCGATCGCCGGTCTGCGGCGGTTTTGTTGAGATCGTCGCGTTGTCAACAAGATCGGGGTTGATGGGAGATGGGGCGCAGGAGATCGCTGTTCGAGCCAGCGGTTTGGCTAGGGAAAGACTGAGCGTGGGCAACGTCCAGGAATTCTTGCAGCGAATTTGCCTGGAACGAATTCGGAGTTCCGGTAGCATTTGAAACAGGGGTTCTCAGAAATAAGGTTTGCAGTATGAAAGTAGTTGTGACCGGCGGGGCCGGGTTCATTGGCAGCCACATCGTGGATGGACTGCTCGCGGCGGGTCATCGCGTGGTTGTGCTGGATGACCTTTCGAGCGGCTCGCGGGACAGCCTGCCGGCCGGGGTCGAGACCCACGTGGTCGATATCGTCGATGGCCAGGCTGTTGCTGCTGTCTTTGAGAAAGAGCGGCCCGATGCGGTCTGCCATCAGGCGGCACAGATGTCGGTGAGCCGGTCGGTGCGGGAGCCGCTCTTCGACGCCCAGGTGAACTGCATCGGGCTCATCAATGTGCTCGATGCCGCCGTGAAGACCGGCTGCAAGCGGGTCGTGTTCGCCTCCAGCGGTGGCGTGCTCTACGGCGACGTGACGACGCCGGCCCCTGAGACGACCCCTGCCAACCCGGTGAGCCCCTACGGGATCACGAAGTGGGTCGGTGAGCGATACCTCGAGTTTTATGCCCGCGAACATGGCCTCGCAGCCGTCGCCCTCCGCTATTCGAATGTTTACGGCCCCCGGCAAAATCCGCACGGTGAGGCGGGCGTGGTGGCGATCTTCTGCAAAAAACTCCTCGCCGGTGAGCCCGCCACCATCAATGGCGACGGCCGCTATGTGCGGGACTATGTGTATGGCCCGGACGTTGCGCGGGCCAACGTATTCGCCCTCACGGCCGACCTGCCGCAGATCCGCCCCGGAACGCTCACGAGCCTCAACATCGGCACCGGCATTGGAACCGACGTGAACCAACTCGAGGCCATGATTCGCCAGCGTGTGGCTGACCTGTTGGCGGCCAAGAATCAGAACTCCACGCTCCCGGAGCCCCTCCACGGGCCCGCCCGTGCCGGCGACCTGCGGTCGAACCTCGTCGATGCCTCCTTGGCCGCCGACGTGCTCGGCTGGAAGCCAAGCGATTCGCTCGATGAAGGACTCCAGAAAACGGCGGAGTGGTTTGCGGAGCGGGCGGCCGCGGAGAGGGCGTGACGTGTTCACCGTGACAGGTCGGGAGACCTGTCCTACATTCACGGCATGGACGCGGCCGATTCCTCAAACAGAACAGCGCTCATCTGCGGCATCGGCGGGCAGGATGGCCCCTACCTGGCCGCCCACCTGCTCGACCTCGGCTACCG
>CAMCYH010000049.1 GCA_945883745.1 Candidatus Kuenenia stuttgartensis | reverse complement strand
CTTGCCGGCCTCCGGCCGGAAGGGGGCGTCGCCTCCAGCGACGCGGTCCAATGGCGTGCATACCGAGAGCGCGAGCCATCCTGGCCTCGCTCCGCTTGCCGGCCTCCGGGCAGCCCCAACCAGCCTGGCTTGACGTTGCTTTCCGCGATCTTCATTCTCCCGGCCGTTTCCTTCGAGATCGCCTGAATCGGTCGCCCATGCTTATACGACAGCGAATCATCGTCGTGCTCTTTGCCTGTGGGTTCTGCTCCGCAGCCGTCGGCGACGATGCTGGGGACGACCGCTTCCCTCTGAGCGTCCGCGTCACCGCCGATCACACCTATCTCCGCGCCGGGCCGAGCGACGATTTCTATCCCACCGAGCGGCTGCGACAGGATGACACTGTCGAGGTGTGGGCCATCGATCCGGCGGGCTACTGCGCCGTGCGGCCCGTGCAGGGCAGCTTTAGCTGGCTGCGGGCCGCCGACGTTGATGATGTGGAAGCCCTCGATGATCGGGCTGCTACGGGCGATACAAGGGGGGAACCACCCAAAGATCCTCGCGACAGTTTCGTGGGCGTGATCATTACCGATGGCGCGGTCTCACGAGTCGGATCACAGCTCAACGATCTGCGGCACGTTGCCCAGGTGCGGCTCGAGGCGGGTGAGCGGGTGCGGGTGCTCGGGATGGTGCGGATCCCTGCAGGCCGGCATGCCGGCCTCTGGGCACAGATCGAGCCCCCCGCTGGCGAGTATCGGTGGGTGCGGGCCGCCGATATCGCGTTGCCTCCGGAGCTCGCGCCACCACCTCCGGTCAATGCGGTCGCCGAAGCCGAGACGGCCGCCGTTGCCGCCGAGGCTACAGCGGCACTTCGCGAAGCGGGAGATGCCTTGGCGGAAGTGATTGCGACAGCAGGCGAAACAGCTGCAAACCCGGCCGCCGGTGAGACACCGGCATTGGTCGATTCGGCACCGCCTCAGGCCCTCGGGCCGATGCCCATGGCGAAGCGTCTCTTTTCAGGATGGCTGCCGTTGGGCACCAGCGTGCTCGATCCCACGGCCCCTGCGGCCCCCGTGGCGGTCAGTGGTGCGGTTGCGGCCTCCGGTGACGAACTGACCGACATCGACCTGGCCCTTTCGCTCGCGGTGTCGGGTCCCAGCGAATCGTGGAACCTGGCACCACTGCGGGAACGGCTCCGGCTGGCCGCCCAGCGGACGGCAACTCAGGCTGAACGGCTTCGTGTTGAAGCCATCGATGCCCGTCTGGCGCGGTTTGAGTCGATCCAAGCACGTCACCGGGCGATGGTCGCCAACACCGGTGGCGATCCCTCGCCCCTGAGGCTGGGTGGCATGTGGTCGAGCCTCTCCGAGATCGGATCGCGGCCGGTCCGTCCTGGTGTGCTGCCTGGTGGTGCGCCTGCCGACGGGCAACCGACATGGACGCCCCCGGAGCAGATGGAGACGACCGGGCGGCTCGCGACGGTCGTGTCACGGCGGCCCGACGCGCCCCGCTGGGCGGTTGTCGACGGCAACAACAACGTTGTGGCTTTCGTCGCGCCGTCGCCCGGCGTCAATCTCGCGCCGCTGGTAGGGCAGCAGGTGTCGGTCCGCGGCGCCAAGGGCTACATGCCCGAATACAAGCGGCCCTACATGGTGGCGACGGAAGCTCGGCCGCGATTGGCGACCGCGCCACCGTCATCGACCGACGCGATCCGCTAGTGATCGTGCCGGCCTGCGGCCGGCCCCGAAGCGGCTCTCTACGTCGCACCAGACGCTGGCCCTGTTGTTCACCGGGTATTTTCGTTGGGCAGCCAGCGGGCGGCCAGCTCGGTCTGCACGTTCTCTTCGTCGCTGGCGGCGGCCGTTCGCACCCGACCGCGGCCGGCGGCCCGTGCGATGCCGGCCAACGATTCTTTGTCGGCCGGCTCGGTCCGCGGGAGCCGGCTCACGAGCCGCACCACACCCTCGGGGTTGGTTTCTGCCGCCTGCGACAGGCTGCTCATGAACAGGCAGATCTCGTGGAGGTTCGCCGCTGCCGAACGGACGATCAGCGGATGCAAGGTGCGGGTGACGATCTCCAGCCCCTTGCCATCCATGTCGACGAAGGCATCGATCTCCATCATTTGCTGCTTTCGACCAGCAGCGTTGACACCGGCCGATGCATGGCGGACGAGAAGCACGCACGATCCTGACAGCGTTCGCGGTGCGAGCGGCCCCGTGTAGGCGCCACGCCCATGAAACACCATCAGGCCGGTCTGGCCATGATGTTCTCGATAGACGAGCCGCAATCCACCGACCGTGCCATAGCCATCACTCAGCCGCCATTGCTCGGGGCCTGCCGGATCGAGGGCGAGCCGGCTGATGCCGAGTACCCGCCAGATGTCGACGATCGTCTCCGGCTTGTGAAGGGCGAAGGATAGCAACTCGCCATCGCATGCAAACACCTTCGTGGGGAGGTGACGGTAGAGCGTGGTTTCGCGGAGGCATCGCTCCACGTGCTGTCGGTGAGGCTGGCTGATCCGCTCCAAGGGTAGCGATTCGACCGCTGCCCGCCGGGCCGCGTGGCTTGATGACCCTCCATCGGCGAGGAACGCGGAGACCGAATCGGAGGCAGGCGCATCCTCGGCGGCGGCCGCTCCTGTCACGAACCAGATGATTCCAACACCAGCCAGCAGGGCTGGCACTATCCGCGAAGTCATACTCCCCCCCCGCATGTGGCCGTCGAGCGGCGACCGATCCGCTCTCTCTGCCGAGAGACTTTTCGGCCTGGAACGATGGTTCGGCCCAGTCATTCCGGTCGTTTTTTCGACAGTTGCCCAGCCTGCCCGACTTGCCATCATGCGGGCGAGCGTGGCTTGGCCCCGCTGCGCAGGTTTCCTACGATCGCCTGCTCATGGATAACGAACACGGCCAGGCCACGCCCCACCCAGATGACGCGACCGCCCCATCGGGTGCGTCGCCCAAGGGGCTGTTGGGCCGCGGGTTCGTGGCCTGGACGAAGTGGTGTCTGCAGGCGCCGGCAGTGATCACGGTCGCCGCGATCCTCCTGGCGGCTGCCAGTGGCATCTACGCCGCCAAGCACCTTGGCTACAAGGTGAGCCGCGTCGACTTGCTCGATCCGGAGAGCGAATACAACAAACTGTGGATTGACTACATCGCGGAGTTCGGTGATGACGACGATGCCGTGATCGTGGTCGAGGGTCCATCGCGGGAGACCGTCATCCAGGTGCTGGAGGAGGTGTCTCGCGAGGCAGGTCGCCGGGACGACCTGTTCCATGCGGTGCTTCATGAGGTCGACCTGTCGGCCATTCGTGGCAAGGGGCTGCACTATCTTTCGCCAGCCGATCTGGCCGCTATCGAGCAGTTCGTCGAGCAGACGCAGCCGATCATCGACGGCGGCTGGGCCCAGCTGAAGGCCGGGTCGATGGTGGCCGGCATGGCCGGGCAGATGGTGGCCGGTGCGGCCCCTCAGGCCGGTTCCCGTGACGAAGCCCCCGCCGCCGTGCTCGAACGCTACACCGAAAGCCTGCTGGCCGGCGTCGATCCGGCCAACCGGACGGCCTCGCCAACGGCCGTGCCGTCGCCATGGCCGCAGATGCCCGAGTCGCTGTCGACGCTTCGGGATCTTTCCAGCGAGCACCTGCTTGCCAAGGACGGCCAACTGGGCTTCGTGCTCCTGCGACTCGCCAAGACTGAAGGTGGGTTTGCGGGCACGGCAGCGGCTACCGACGAACTGCGACGAATCATCGACGACGTGGCTGGCCGCCATCCCACCACGACGATTGGCCTCACCGGCCTGCCGATCATGGAAGACGATGAGATGCGAACCAGCCAGCAGTCGATGGTCTGGGCCAGCGGCCTCTCGTTGGCGGCCGTGGCCCTGGTGATCACGGCCGGCTTCGGCGGTGTGCGGCATGCGTTGATGGCCAACGGGGTGCTCGTGATCGGCATGGCCTGGGCGTTTGCCTGGGCCACCGCCAGCGTGGGGCACCTCAATATCCTCAGCGTCACGTTCACCGTGACGATGATCGGCGTCGGTATCGATTATGGCACCTACTATGTCGCCCGCTATCTGCAGGGCCGGCGGCGGGGGCTCGACTGCGAGGCCGCACTGCTGGAAACCAGCGGTGCGGTCGGGCCGAGCATCCTCACCGGCGCCATCACCACGGCGGTCGCCTTCTTCTCGGCCTCACTCACGAGCTTCGTCGGCGTGTCGGAATTGGGGACGATCGCCTCTGGCGGCATCCTGCTCTGTGCCGCCGCGGAACTGCTCGTGCTGCCGGCCGTGATCGCGCTGGTCGATCGAAGCGTCTTCGGGAAGCACATTCCCCAGCCGGTGCCTGTGCACGCCTGGCTGGCGCCGATCTTCAAAGTTCCGCGGCTTGTCGCCCTCGCCTCGATGGCCGCCACGCTCGCCATCGCCTCGGGCCTGCACGAACTGAAGTACGACCACAACCTGCTCAACCTGCAGGCCGACGGCCTCGAGAGCGTGGCGGTCGAGAAGAAGCTCTTAGAGGAATGCGATCAGAGCGTGTGGTATGCCCTCTCGATTGCCGATTCCCGGGAGGAACTCCTGGCCCGCAAGGAGGCGCTGCAGCATCTGCCGAGCGTGGAGCGGGTGGACGAAATCGCTTCGCTCCTGCCGGTCGACGAGGATCTCAAACAGCCGATCATCGAGCGGATCCACGACCGGCTTGCCACGCTGCCAGAACGTCCGCCGGAAATCCCGGTCGATCGTCTCGACAGCCTCGGTGAGACGCTCGCCTGGGCCCAGTCGGAGGCGGCCAAGCGGCCCGCCGGCCTGCGAACCGCCTGGCATCTGGAGCGGACCCGCGAGGCGTTGCGAAGGATGCCCCCGGAGGAATGCTTTCGGGCGTTGGCGGCCTTTCAGCAACGGTCGGCCGGCGAACTGCTCAGCCGGCTCCATGCGCTCGCCGGCGTCGCCAATCCCCAGCCGCCGGCCCTCGACGACCTTCCCCCGAGCCTCGTGGAGCGGTTTGTGGGGCAAAGCGGCAAGCACCTGCTCAAGATCTACGGCCGCGGCGACATTTGGAACTTCGAGTCGCTGAAGAAGTTTGTGAAGGACGTGCGCAGCGTCGATCCGCGGGCCACCGGCAATCCCCTGCAGGCGTATGAGGCGTCGCTCGAGATGAAGCAGAGCTACGAGCAGGCCGCCCTCTATTCTCTGGCTGTGATCATGGTCGTCCTGTGGCTCGACTTCCGCAGCATCACCTACGCCCTGCTGGCCGGCCTGCCCCTGGCGATCGGCATGGCCCAGACGCTGGGCCTCATGGGGCTGGTGGGCATCGATCTCAACCCGGCCAATCTCATCGGCATTCCGCTGATCCTGGGGATTGCCGTCGATTATGGCGTGCACATCGTGCATGACGCGCTGGAGCGGCCCGGACCGTATTCGATCAGTGCCTCGACCGCCAATGCCGTGCTGGTCGACGCGCTGACGACGATCCTCGGCTTCGGTGCACTCATGGTGGCCAGCCACAAGGGGCTGGAGAGTCTGGGTAGGGTGCTCACGCTGGGAGTGACGACGTGCACGCTCACGTCGCTGGTCTTCCTGCCGGTGGTGCTGGCGATGATGCGGCGGGGCGAGTCGGCCGACGAGTGAGAATGGTGGCCATAGCTGGAAAGCCGCCTTGTGCCCGATCCGGCAGGCGTGGTACCTCCCCATCGTCGCAAAGCCCCTCCACCCGTCTCGGTGTTATCATGTGGTTTCGGTTGCCCCCGCGGTCCCGGTCATTCCACGTTCTCCTCGCTTCACTCACGGTATTCACGACGATGACAGGCTTTCTCGAGAGGTCCGCGCGCGGTGAAACAGGCGGCCGCGTGGTCAATATCGCGCTGGAAGACCAGTTTCGGACACGGCGGGAAACGGGTGCCCTGCTCGGTGACGTGGTCGTGCTTGTGTTTGCCGAACGGAAGGGGGCCGAGGCGGCCCATGACCTCGGCCGGAAACTGCATATCCGCTTCCATCCCACCGCGGCCACGGCGAGTGACGCCGAGTGGACGAATCAGCCGGTGACCGGCCTGCCTGGCTGGCCTGCGGAGGTCCGTGTGCCCAACGTCCATGCGATCCCGGTGGCCTGCCTCGCCGAGGTGCCCAAGCCGATGCACGCTGTGGTGCGAGCACGGATCCGCAAAGAGTCGCCACAACTCCCGGTCTGGCTCGACTTCGGCGACACGATGGATCAGCAGTTCGGCCTGGTGAAGGGGGTTCCCAGTGTCGCCATCCTCGATACCCGCGGTCGGGTCTACGGCGTCCAGGTAGGCCCCTTCGATGATCGCATCGTCGAGGAACTGGCCGCCACGATCGATCAGGTGCGTCTTGCCGCGCGTCCGCAGATCATTACCGCCGCAGCGACGGTGCCGGTGGTGCGGTAGCCACTCCCCGGTTAGGCCAGGCTGTAGCAGGCGAACGTGGCGGCGATCAGCAGCGTGTAGACGATCGGGAACGACAGGCGACAGGCGCGATCGATCGCCATCGCGTCGCGCTGCCGTCCTTGCCGCACAAGCGAGTGGATGAACAGGCTCTGCGGGATCGTGGCCGACATCGTCATGAAGGACACCAGCAGGAGCGTGTCGGTGAATGTCAGGTAGGAAATGTGCGGCATGTTGTCCATGACGACGAACTGGTAGGCGACGATCGTCAGGATGCCGATGAACGACACGTTGAGCCGGTCAGCCAGCGACTCGATGTCGATCCAGAAGATCGACCAGATCATCGATACGATGACCAGCATCGGAAAGAGCATCTGCCAGACGAGCTGCCAGCTGCGGCGCTGGAATTGAACCGTCGTGACGATCCGGGAAAATGTCCGCTGACCATCGCTGACGGCAAGGTGGGCCTGATCGGCCTCCATCTCCAGTTTCTGCAGATCCCAGCCGGCCACGTTGACCTGGCTGTCGTGCCGCACGCGATCCTCCGTGGTGCCGAGGTATCGCTCATCGACTTCGAGCACCACTTCGTTGGCCGTGTTGCCGAATGGCACCAAAAACATCTGGAGCCGCTGGGTGTCAAACGGATAGTCATGGAGGGACATGGGTGTTTCGAGCGTGGCATTCCGCTGCTCGCCATACGTTACGGTGCCATCGGGAAAGACCCTCACGGTGACGGCGCTGGTTTCGCCCCGGCCGACCTGATTGACGATGAGAAATTGTGGCCACCAGCCACGAAACACTTCGGCAAACTGGAAGTCGCCCTGATAGAGCTTGCAGGGCGTGCCCTCCTCCGCGGCATCGAAGGCCAGCCGGGGATCCTGCCAGGTGGCGAGGAGCGCCAGTTCGACCTCGAGTGACTCATTGACATCGTCGATGTCGATGACGTCGAGAATGAGCAGGGCACACTTCACGCGTGTCGGCGACGCCGGGGGGTTGGGCATGCCCGCCTCGTTGGCCTGGGCGGTACGGCCGAGGAAGAGGGCTATCGCCACACACATCCAGCCGAGGATGGACCGGCAGGCCGGCGGTTGGATGGTCATTCTTGGCATCGGCACGAGCATCACCGGGATCGCTGCTTGAATCGCTCGCTGGCACGGGTGAGCGTCTCCCGTTCCTTGGGCGTCAGGCTTGCCTCACCGGAGCGGCTGATCTTCTCGAGCAGGCGATCGACCTCGATCTGGAGCGCCTCGTCATCGGCCCGCTCGCGTTGCCGTGGCGTCGGCACATCGTCATCGGGCCGCACGACCCGCATGCCCCGCCACCGTCGCCGCAGCTGCGTCGAAAGATCGGTGAGGCCGCCGAGGCTCCAGCCCCGCCAGGCGTAGAGGAGGCCAAACGCGGCACCGGCCAGATGCGCGACATGTGCCACGTTGCCCTGTTGTGAGGCGGCTCCCTGCAGGTCGAGGACCACGAACAGGATGCCCAGTGCCCAGGCCGGCACCGGCAGCACGCCATAGATGTAGACCGTCTGTCGGGGAAAGTACCAGATGAACATTGCCAGCACTGCCATCACCGCGCCGCTCGCACCCACCAGGAAGGTCTGGCCCGCGAAGCCTGGCTGGCTGATCTGCACGCTCGCCACCCAGGCGATTCCGGCCAGCACGATTGCCGTGAGATAAAATCGGAAAAACTCACCGCGGCCCATCAGGGCCTCCACCTCACGGCCAAAGAAGTAGACGGCCATCATGTTGAAGAGGAGATGCCACGGGCCGGTTTCGTCGTGCACGAACCCATAGGTGACCAACTGCCACACCTCGAGCAGGTGCTGCGGCAGATCACCGCGGAGGGCGAGAAACCGGTTGATTGGCAGGCTGCCAGCGGCGACGAGATTGGCGACCCAGACAGCGACGGTGACCACGATGATCGTGAGCACCGCGGTCCAGTCGGCCATGAAGAGGCCGCGATCATCGTATGAATAGCGTCGGTCGTTGAATCCCATTCGTGGCATCGTAGGCCGCGGCCGCCGGGAGAGGCAACTACGGGCTCCGTGGCAGGCTGCTGCCGGGTGGCGGCTCCTGTGCTACATTCCCGATCCGGAGATGGGAGTCGACAACGGAAAGGAAGAATTGACGATGGGGACCAACGGCGCACTGGGCAGAAAACTCCGCATGGGCATCGTGGGGGGCGGGCAGGGCTCGTTCATCGGCCGCGTGCACGTGACGGCGGCGATCCTCGACAACAGAGCCGAACTCGTCGCCGGCGCGTTTTCCAGCGATGCCGAGCGGTCGAAGGCCAGCGCCGCCGACTACGCCGTCGATCCCGCGCGGGCCTACGGCTCCTATGAGGAGATGTTTGCCAAAGAGCGTTCGCTGCCGGTGGGCGACCGGATCGACTTTGTCTCGGTCGCCACGCCCAACCACATGCACTTTCCCGTGGCGAAAGCGGCTCTTGAAGCGGGATTCAACGTGGTCTGTGACAAGCCGCTCACGCTCACGCTCGCCGAGGCCGAGGCACTGGCCGAAATCGTGGCCAAGGCGCCCGGGGTGTTTGCCGTCACTCACAACTACACCGGCTATCCGCTCGTGCGGCAGGCGCGGGAGATGATCCTTTCGGGTGAGCTGGGCGATATCCAGGCGATCCGCGCGGAGTACATCCAGGGCTGGCTGCGGACCCGGCTCGAGAGTGAGGGACAGAAGCAGGCGGCCTGGCGGACCGATCCGAAGAAGAGCGGCGCTGCCGGAGCCTTCGGCGATATCGGCACGCATGCCTACAACCTCGGCCGGTACATGACCGGCATCCTGCCGGAGAAGATCAGCGCGAATCTCAAGGTGTTTGAGCCGGGCCGCGCCCTCGACGACTACGGCCATGCCGTGATTCGCTATCAGAACGGGGCGCTCGGCACGGTCACCGCCTCGCAGATCAGCCACGGCCGGGAGAACGACGTCCGGATCGAGATCGACGGCACACTGGCGAGCCTCGAATGGCACCAGGAGGAGCCCAACAAGCTGTTCTTGCGCCGCAACGGCCACCCGCATGCGATCTACACCCGCGATCCCAACGCCCCGTTCATGAACGCGATGGGGAAGGCGGCCTGCCGGCTCCCCTCGGGCCACCCCGAAGCCTTCTTCGAGGCCTTCGCCAATATCTACCGCGCCGCCTACGACGCGATGGAGCTGGCGCTGACCGGCAAGCCCTTCGAGCGGACGAACACGGTCTATCCCAACGTCCACGATGGGGTGGAGGGGATGTATTTCATCGAGCAGTCAGTGGCTTCGAGCAAGGCCGACGGCGCCTGGCTGCCGCTGAAGCACCCGTTGGCGAGGCGCTGAGCCGATCAAAGAAACGCCGGCTCGGGGGCGGCAAAAGTCTCGTCGCGGGGCGAGGATACGCCAACGCTCCTCGAGCGTTCGCCGACCCCCGAGCCTCGTCTTCGCTTGAGCAGTCGAAAACCTTGCCGATCAAGAGAAAGGAAAGTCGCTCATGGCGAAGCAAGACACTGCCTGCCTCGTGTTTGATATCGAGAGCGTTGCCGATGGCGAGTTGATCGCGCGGCTGCGGTATCCGGGAGAGAAGCTCGACCCGAAGGCGGCGGTGAAGAAGTATCGCGAGGAGCTGCTCGTCGAAAACGGGAAGGATTTCATTCCCTACACGTTTCAGCTGCCGATTTCGCTCGTCGTGGCGAAGGTGGCGGCCGACTACCGGCTGCTCGATCTGGTGGCGCTCGACGAGGAACAGTCGCGGCCGCACGAGATCGTGAAGATGTTTTGGGAGGGCTGGCGGCGAAACAATCGGCCGCGGCTGGTGAGCTTCAATGGGCGGGGCTTCGACTTGCCGCTGCTCGAGCTCTGTGCCTTTCGCTACGGGATTCAGCTGCCCGACTGGTTTGCCGAGGATCGCCGCAACTTCGACCAGCCCCGGTATCGGTACAACACGACCGACCACTTTGATCTCCACGAGTGGCTCACCAACAGCGGCGCCTCACGGTTCAACGGAGGGCTTTCGCTGGCGGCCAACCTGATCGGCAAGCCGGGTAAGATGGACGTCGCCGGCCACATGGTGCAGGACCTGTGGGACGCTGGTAAGTCGGCTGAGATCCACGACTACTGTCGGGGCGACGTGCTCGACACGTACTTCGTGTTTCTCCGGTCCCGCGTGGTCGCGGGTGAGATCGACCTCAAGCGGGAGCATGCTCTTATCGAAGAAGCCCGAGCGTGGATCGAGGCGAAGGCGGAGAAGCATCCCGGCCTGGCCCGCTACCTCGCCGCCTGGGGCGACTGGCAGAGCCCGTGGGGTTGAGGGAACTGCGAATCACTGTATTGAAGGCGTCGATAAGGGAGGAACTGATGAACCGATTTCATGCGTCTGGTGTGTCTCGGATGGCAGTCATTGCGGTGGCGGCTGCATCTCTGGTCACCATGCCCCTGGCCACCATGCCGGCCTCGGCCTGCACCCGTTGCCTGCATGTGTTCGCCGATGGCACGGCGGTCGTCGGGCGGTCAATGGACTGGGTCGAGGATCCAGGCTCGGAGATCTGGGTCTTCCCGCGGGGAATGAAGCGGCAGGGCAATGCCGGCCCGCAGAGCTTCGCCTGGACGAGCAAGCACGGCTCGGTGGGCGTGAGCTTCTACGGCGTGGCGACCGCCTGTGGCATCAACGAGAAGGGGCTTGTCGCCAATCTGCTCTACCTGGCTGAGAGCGACTACGGGCCGGCCGTGGCTGGCCGGCCGAATCTCTCGATCGGCGGCTGGGCGCAGTACGTCCTCGACTCCCATGCGACGGTTGCCGAAGCGGTGGTTGACTTGGAGAAGGAACCGTTCACGATCATCGCGCCGGTGCTCCCCAACGGCGATCCGGGCGTCGCTCACCTGGCGATTTCCGATCCATCGGGCGACTCGGCGATCTTCGAGTACATCGGCGGGCGTCTGAAAATCCATCACGGCCGCCAGTATGTCGTGATGACAAACTCGCCCCCCTTCAACGACCAACTCGCCCTCAACGCCTACTGGAAGGAAATCGGCGGGGACGTGATGCTCCCGGGCACGATCCGGGCCAGTGACCGCTTCGTACGAGCGAGCTTTTACATCGATGCGATTCCGAAAAACCTTTCCGGCACGAAGGCCATTGCGTCGGTCTTCAGTGTGATCCGCAACGCCTCGGCACCACTGGGTATCTCGACACCCGGAGAGCCGAATGTGGCCAGCACGATCTGGCGGACGGTCTATGACCAGAAGGATCGGGTGCTTTACTTTGACTCGGCGACGAGTCCGACGGTGTTTTGGATTCCGCTCGACATGGTTGACTTCACGGCGGGTGCGGTGGTCAAGCGGCTGCCGCTGAAGGCGGGCGAAACCTATAGCGGCGACGCCTCCGCCGGCCTGCGGGCCGCCGGCCCGTTCCCCTTCCTAGAAGCAATGCCGCGGTGATCACCTAAGAATAGCCTGGTCAATGGCACTTCGGCACCGGTCTTCCGGCTGCCGAGCGACTCGTGAGCCTGGGTTGGGAAGGACCTGGGCGTCCGATCATGGGCGAACCGGGGCGGGGGCAGCGCGAGTGATCGCCCGTACACTCCTCAAGGGATGCATCGCCCCGCCAGCAGGCCCCCCAGCGCGCGGCGATGCAGGCCGCGAATGCCGCCGGGATGCCGGCTGCCAAAGGACCGCAACTGCTCTCGCCAGAGGTCGATGGTTTGTGAACGCTGGTTAAAAAGTGGAAAGTGGTGCCGTTTCGGAGATGATCCAACGGTCATCACGTAGGAGCTCCCGCTGGGTGACCGTTGGATAGCTGCAGGGAGGCGGGAAACCTATCTGCTATCGCAGCGGCAAGTGAACCAGGCGGTTGCGAAACTCGTCCGCGGTCATGCCCGCCAGGCAGAGCTCGGCGTCATCAATCAGCCGTCCAATCGGCGTACCCTGAACCGCGAACAGAATTCCACTGAAGGCGATGCCTTGCCGCTGCCACCGCGCCGCGATCTCAAGGAAGTCGGCATCCTGCGTCAGCAACACCCGCTCGACGGCTGTTGCTCGCGTGAGCAGGTCATCGTCCGCCATCCGGCCCGCGGAGTCTTCTTGGGCGGTTTGGACATCGATCTTTTTTCGACGGAGTCCCTCCGAAACGCACGCTGGCACATGCACGTCCATGTAAACGGCCAGCGGCATAGGTTGGGTCACCCGTTGCGGCCCTGGGCTGCGGCACGACGCCGGAGAAGCTCGTCACGGGAGACGGGCTCAGGCCCACGAACCTGCTCAGCCCGAGCTCTCCCAGCCTCGATGGCTGCGACCATGCTGTCGTGGTGGTCGTGAAAGTAGGCAAGTGCCGCATAGACCTCGGCCGGTCGCAGGTCCGGATGCTGCCGCAGAATCTCCTCCGCAGACCAGCCGTAGAAATACTGCTCGGTGGCGATGTGCTCGACGGTGTATTGAGTGCCCTCGATGAACGCCTTGCCGTTGTTCGCGAGGCCGATATGGGGGTATGTGTCAGTGGTCGCCACTTGAAACCTCCTTCAGACTGAGGAGAGGATAGCCCGGCCAATCGAGGATAGCCCGGTCAATGGCACTTCCGCAATGAGTTCCGGGCTGATGGACGGCTCGTGAGCCACGTGCTCCCGCCTCGCGGGCCCCAAAAGCGGTTCGCGATAGTCCCGCCTTGGCGCCTGGAGTGGCGATTTTCTGGAGTTGGCGCGAAGTCTCTCCTAGTCCGGCCGTTGTGGCCTCGCGCCGCTTGCCGATGTTCCCGATGGCGAGTGCCGTGACGGCTTTCCGCAGCCAGTGATTCGGTGCGAAGACTCCGTGATACCGATGCCGGTGCTTCAGCGGCGGCGGCACGCCTGCCGCGGCTGGTGAGCTTCAACGGGCGGGGCTTCGACATGCCGCTGCTCAAGCTCTGTGCCTTCCGCGATGGGATTCAGCCGCCCGACTGGTTTGCCGAGGATCGCCGCAACTTCGACCAGCCCCGTTATCGCTACAAATACGGCCGACAAGCATCCCGGCCTGGCCCGCTACCTCGCCGCCTGGGGCGACTGGCAGAGCCCGTGGGGGTGAGGGAGCAACGGATCACGCATCCGCAACCTACCGCGTTTCGTCAGCGGCGCTGCGGCGTGGCGGCGATGTCGTCGGGCACGACGATGTCGAGCGTGAACGTTCCCTTCGGGATCTCCGTTTTGAATTCATGACGGGGAAAGAGCGGTACGGAGAATTCACTGTCGGGAGGGGTGTGAGTGCCCACCACGGTCACGACGACGGGCCCCTGAATGGCTCCGAACTGCGGCCGGGACACAAAGGCCCCGTCGATGATGCTCGACCGGCATTGCGGGCCCTTGTTCCCTTGCGAGGCATCGGGCTCGATGTACACGTCGCCTCTTGGCACCGGTTCACCACGCCACGTCACCCGACCGGAGACTGCCGTGAGGCCGTCGGGCTTTCGGCAGCCGGCAATTGCCATGGCAACACAGGCTGTGATGGCCAATGCAACCAAGCCGCCCAGTTGCAGGTGGCCAAGCCGTCGCACCCTCATTGAGGATAGCCTCCCGCGTTGCCATCCGCGCGGGATCCAAGCCGCCGATAGAGGGTGATGTCGATTGACTGGGTGACGAACTGCACGCTGCCATCGGCAAAGGCCATGTGGCAGCCGCCGGGGTGGTAACTGCCGAAGGTCCTCGTCATTTCGCCCCCGCATGTGGTCGTGCCACAGCCAGAGGCCGGCGCTGCGCTCGTGTCTACGAAGTCGGAGGTGTTGATGCCATTGGCTGCGGCTCCGGTCGTTGAGTGCGGGCCTGTGAACGTATTTGATCGGGAGGCGCCCGCCCACGACGGCCGGCTGACACGATTGACCCAGAACGAACCATTCGTAGAAATCGCCCACGCTTGCTCAGATTCGAGCGTGAATTGGTAGCGGGTCTCGGCCAGCATGAACTGTTTGGATGTGCCGTCGGTGAAGTCTTTGCTTCGCAGGGATCCGTTGACGATGATCGCGCCGTTCCCGAAGAACCATTGATTGCCAAAAGTATTCGTGGCCCACATGTAGCCATCGCTGGGCTTTCTGCCCGAGGGCGGGGCGGTCGTCTGGCCTCCTCCCGACACGCCGAAGTAGTCGGTGTTTGGCGTCGTGGGAGTGCTGCGGGTGTGCGATGGGCATTGGTAGGCCGAGTTCGGCGTGTAGGCCTGTGTTTTATTCACTACTGGATAGCCCACGTTATCGCCACCGAATGAGCCGGCGGCCTGGTTGAACGCATCATGGCGAGGCTGGTCTCCGGTAAAAGGCAGGATTCGCACGGTCCAGGGGGCCGTCATTGCATACGGCAATCCGGTGGGCCCGTTTTTATTAATCCATGTGTCACTGGGCTCTGCAAACCCCGCGTCGGTGAACGCGGGTGGGTAGATGCCGAAGGCAGATGCGTAATTCAGGCAGCCCAACGATAACTGTTTGAGTTTGTTCACGCAGCTTGTACGTCGGGCCGCCTCGCGGGCTGCCTGCACGGCCGGCAGCAGCAGACCGATGAGCACGCCGATGATCGCGATCACGACCAAAAGCTCGACCAGGGTGAACCCACGCTTTGGCCCAATGGCCTTACTCGGCTGACGTTTCATGGAGCCCCTCATTTCCCGACCCAGACCGCCCGAAGGCGACGAAAAGACGTTCTATCTCGGTATGTCTCGACCTAACGGCATTTACCAGAAAATTTTTTCTGGCAGTTTTTCCCAGCGCGGAGCCACAGGATCTGGTCATCGCGTCCCGGTCCTGCCGTTAGCGTTATTTCGGGCGGCTGACTCCCGGCGCGAGCCGAGAACAGGGGCTTTGTGAAACTCTTTGGGGGTACACTCCTGGGATGGCTGCCTTGCCCTCCGACCCGACCGATCGCCACACCGAGTTCGTCGGCCTGCTCACCGCGAATCATCCGCGGCTGCTCGGCTACTGCCTGTCGCTCCTGGGACGACGGCACGACGCCGAGGATGTCTTGCAAAAGGCGAGCCTCACCATGTGGCGACGGTTCGATTCGTTTACGTCCGGCACCGATTTCCTCGCCTGGGCGACCACGATCTGTTTTTATGAGGCGAGAAACTTCCAGCGGCTCGCCGCCCGGTCGCCGCTGCGATTTGACGACCGGCTGTTGGCCATTCTGGCCGTCGAGCGGGTCGAAGACCTGGCGCTTTACGAGGAGCGATTGGCGGCCCTGGAGTCATGCCTCGCGGCACTCCCGGAGAAAGACCGGGGGCTCCTGCTGGCGGCCTACATCGACCGTGCCGGGATCAACCGGCTTGCCGAGCAGCTCGGCCGGGCCCCGCAGACACTCTACAATCGGCTCAATACGCTCCGCCGCGCGGTCGCCGCCTGCGTCGAACGGCGGCTGGCCGCCGAGGCGGGATAAACGGTACCGGGCATGGTTTTTCGAGACCCGCAGTTGCTCGTGCCATCGTCGTTTTTGCCGACGCGGTCCACGGTAACTCTGGAACCGAAGCGACATCCTCCAGTGAGGTATGTCTTTCCGCCCCACACCCCTTGGCCCGACCATGCCCGACCGAGCGGCCTGCCTGTCACGCCTCCACGATCTCATCAGCAGACACACCGACGGCCTGATCACGCCGGAAGAGCACGCGGAATTGACCGCGGCGCTGGCGGCCGATTCCGATGCGCGGCGTGTATGGTTTCTTCGCAATGATATCGACCTTGGGCTCATGGCCGCCGCCGAACGCAGTCGTGAGGAGATCGTCGTGCCCGAGATGCCAGCGGTCGCTGCAGCACTGCCGCAGCGAAATCGCCTGCTTGCGAAGCCCGGGATTGCCGTGGCGGCCGCAGGCCTCATGATCGGGGTCTGCGGGGCATCGGCTGTTTGGGCGCTCACGCTCCCACGCGTCGGCGGGACAGACGCGACGATCCCCGTGTTTTCAGAGAGCTTTGAGACCGGTCCGGCTGCCACAGTGGGCGGGTTGCCCCGCGGACTGACCGATCCTGACGGCACGCTATGGAGGGGCGACGACGCTGAGGTCGTCACCACGTGGCACCAGGTCGAACCGGTCGCCGGGGGACGGATGCTCCGATTCAGGCGATCGACGTTCGCAGGTGAAGATTCTCCCGCCAGTGCCTGGGGCGATGTCTACCGCCTCGTCGATGCCCGGCCGTTCCTGGCGATTTCCGAGGGCGGTCCGGTGTCCGCGCGGCTGACAGCCAGCTTCGCGTTGGCCCCCGACGCCTGCGCAGACGGCGAGGCCTATTCGGCGAGCGTGCGAATCTATGCCTTCGACCGCGACATCACGGATTCGCCCGATCCTCTGCCGCTGAGCTGGGTGCTCGACAACTGCGTCGCGTCCGGCATGAAGAAGGTGCCGCTGGTGTGCGGCGAAACGGGTTGGCAGCGGGTGTCTGTGGATGCCTCGTTGCCCCCCGACGCGAAGTTTTTCCTGCTGCACGTGTCGGCGGTCAGAGATGTGCCTCGGCGATCCAGCGACCCGGCGGTGTTTCGTGGCCACTTTGTCGACGACATCTCCCTCGAACTCCACGAAAGCCGAGGAACACGATGAGTCTTCCGCCGAGCCATCCGCTGTCCCTCGCATGCGGGCGAATCCCACGAAGGGCTGTGCTTCGCGCTGCCGGAGTTGCCGTCGCGCTCCCGATCCTGGATTCACTGCCGGCACGCATCGCCCGCACCGAGGCGGGCGATGGTGGCGTGACCGTGCCTGCCGGACCACCGCCGCAACGCATGGTCTGCGTGATGGTCAACACCGGGATCATCCCGGATCGCTTTTTCCCGAAGCAGACAGGTGCCGACTACGAGCCGAGCCCTTACCTCGAGCCATTCGGTGACCTCAGGCGGCAGATGACCGTCTTCAGCGGCGTGTCTCATCCAGATGTGAGCGGTGGCCACTGCGGCGAGCAGGTATTTCTCTCCGGAGCCCGCGAGCCACGGAGCGTGACGTTCAGAAACTCGATTTCGGTCGACCAGGTGGCTGCCGAGCAGCTTGGCAACGCGACCCGGTTTCAGTCGCTCGTGCTCTCGGTGGGAGAGAAGCACGACGGGCTCTTGTCGGTCACGCGGGAAGGGGTCTTCATCCCACCGGAAGACCGGCCCTCGCAGCTGTTCCGAAAACTCTTTCTGCCCGACTCGGCCGAGGAATCGGCCCGTCGGCTCGCCGACATCGAGCGGGGCACGAGCATCCTCGACCATGTACTCGAGCGGGCGAAGCCGGTCGAACGGGCCCTCGTGCCTGCCGACCGGGCCCGGCTCGATCAGTATTTCACGAGTATTCGCGAGCTGGAGCAGCGGCTCGAGCGGGGTCGGTCCTGGCAGACGCGGCCGAAGCCGCAGGTGTCGGCCGAGCAGCCGCAGGACATCCTCGACACGGCTCAGACGGTCGAGCGGATGGAGCTGATGTATCGGATGGCGAAACTGGCCGTGGAAACCGACAGCACGCGGTTTGTCACGCTCTACCTCAATCCCCTGGAAGTCGTTCCGAAGATTCCGGGCGTCACGCAGCGGACCCACGCGCTCACCCACCACGGCAACGAGCCGGAGAAACTCGCCGAGCTCCAGCGAATCGACGAGGCGGTGCTCGGGGAACTGAATAGGTTTGTCGCGAGTCTGGCCGGAGTGGCCGAGGCAGACGGCAGCCTGCTCGATCACACGATGGTGCTCTTCGGGTCGAACATGAGTAACGGCAGCGCTCATCTGAACACGAACCTCCCGATCCTCTTGGCAGGAGGTGGGTTTCGCCATGGCCACCATCTCGCATTCGACCAAAAAAACAACGCGCCGCTGTGCAATGTCTTCGTGTCGATGCTGCAGCGGCTCGGTCTGGAAACCGATTCGTTCTCGTCGAGCACAGGATCGCTCACGGGGCTGGAGATGGTCTGACGGCATGCTCGCGATTCGATGTTTGCTCATCACCACCGCGATGGCGTGGCTCATCGCCGGCGAGAATTTCGCAGCGGCGGCCACGCCGCCTGACCGGGCATTTCTTGAGCAGCACTGCATCGCCTGCCACGACTCCGCGACGAAAGAGGGCGGGCTCGATCTCACATCACTCCCGG
Source organism: Candidatus Kuenenia stuttgartensis (assembly GCA_945883745.1). Taxonomy (GTDB): domain Bacteria; phylum Planctomycetota; class Planctomycetia; order Pirellulales; family UBA1268; genus CACORA01. The sequence continues at coordinate 4,156 of CAMCYH010000049.1, read as the reverse complement.
CCGACGCCGCTGACGGTGGCCATGCCTTTCACACATGGGTGCGGGTGCACGACCGGATCGTGGCCGGTGAGATGCCGCCGGCGGGCGAGGCCCGGCCGGACGCCGCCGAGGCGGAGGCCTACACGGCGGCACTTGACCGCTGGCTGGTGACGGTCGATGAGGCGCGGATCGCGATCGAGGGACGCGCCCGGTCGCGGCGATTGACGGCGGCTGAATATGAGACCGTGCTTCGCGACCTGCTCGCGTTGCCAGGGCTCTCGCTGCGGCGGCAGTTGCCCGCCGACGACCTGCGGCACGGCTATGACAAGCTCGGCGAGGCGATCAGCCTGTCCCCGGTGCATCTCGCCAAATACATGCAGGCCGCCGACCACGCATTGCGGCAGGCGGTGGCCACCCGCTCGACGCCGCCGCCCGTCTACCGCAAGCGGATCTACCCGACCCAGGTGACCGAGACCTGGAACTGGCTGGCCCGCGGTGACGCGGTCGCCCTGAAAGAGGGCCGGCATGATCCGCACGTGCCGCTGCCGCTGCCCGAAGAAATGCCCTTCGATGGTGCGGATGCAAAGGCACGACGCGGGCTGATCGATCAGCTCAAGCTCCGCGACTACGAAGGGGGCGTCGGTTTTTTCTCCGGTCCCGTCGACAACGACTGGCGATTCACGCTGCACTTCGCGCCGGTCTATGCCGGCCGCTACCGGGTGCGGATGTCGGCCTGGAGCTACTGGTGGAATCAGGGCGTGGTCGAGCCCGCCAAACGCACCGAAAGTTTCATGCTCTCGCTGTGGCTGCCCGAGCCCGGCATCAGGCATCCGCAGAATCAGGCTCGCACACTCGGCATGTTCGATGCACCCGCCCTCGATGCGGGCGGGCCCCGCGTGCACGAGTTTGTCGAATGGATGGAGGTGGACGAAGAGCTGTTGTTTGAAGTCGGCACGCTCACAGGATTTGGCCCGAAGCACGGCCGCTGGGTCGCGCAGGAACCGGGATCGGCTGTGGGCTACTCGGGCCCGGGGATTGCCATCGATTGGTACGAGGTAGAGGGGCCGATTCACGAGTCATGGCCGCCGGAAAGCCACCGCCGGCTGTTCGGTGATGTACCGATCGAGCCGCTCGACGCCAGGCAGTTCACCCACCTGCCGCCCCGCCAGCCCGTGAAGCAGATTGCCCATCAATGCCGGCCATACCACGGCGACATCCCCGCGGCCGATCGTGACCCGCCGCTCGAGTCGGTGGCCTCGAGCACACCGGACGACGACGCAGCGAGGCTTCTCGCAGCGTTTCTCCCCAGGGCCTTCCGCCGTGCTGTCTCCGCCGAGGAAATCGGCAGCTACGTGGCGATCATGCGTGGGCGACTCGCCGCCGGCGACTGTTTCGAGGAGGCGATGCTGGCCGCCTACCGGGCCGTGCTCTGCTCCCACGACTTTCTCTACATCAACCTTCCGGAGCAGCCCCCGGCCGGACCAGCGACAGCGAATGCCGGTCGCCGGCTCACGGCCGAGTCCTTGGCGACGCGGCTCTCGCTCTGGCTCTGGGACTCGGTGCCCGACGAGCGGCTGCTCGCTCTGGCCCGCAATGGCGGGATCGAGCATCCGGCCGTGCTGACCACCGAGGTCGATCGGCTCCTCGATGATCCGAAGTTCGAGCGGTTCATCGAACGGTTCCTCGACCAATGGCTCAACCTCCGCAAGCTCGATGAGACCGTGCCCGATCGGCGAATGTATCCCGAGTATCGGCACATCCTTCGCGAAAGCATGGTGGCGGAGTCGCGGGCCTTTCTCGCGGAACTCGTCGCGCACGACCTGCCAGTGACGAACATCGTGGCCAGCGACTTCACCATGCTCAATCGGCCGCTGGCCGATCATTACGGCATCCCCGGCATCGAGGGCTGTGGCCTGCGGAGGGTGCGCCTGCCGCCGGAGTCTCATCGCGGCGGCTTTCTCACGCAGGCCGCGGTGCTCAAGGTGACGGCCAATGGCACGATCACCTCGCCGGTGACCCGCGGGGGGTTCGTGATGGAGCGGTTGCTCGGCGAGAAGATTCCGCCGCCGCCGGCAAGCGTGGCGGCAATCGACCCCGACACCCGTGGGGCGACGACGATCCGCGAGCAGCTCGCCAAGCACCAGAGCGACTCATCCTGCGCCGCCTGCCACAGGATGCTCGATCCGCCGGGCTTCGCCCTCGAGAGCTTCGACGTCATCGGTGGGTATCGCGACCGCTACCGCACGATCGGCCGAGGTGATCCGGCTGACGTTGCCTTTGCCGCGGGCTGGAAGCCGGGGTGGCGCCAGGGGCCGCCGGTGGACGCGAGCGGCTCGCTGGCCGACGGTCGTGGCTTCACCGACATCGATGGTCTCCGCACGCTGCTGGCAGCCGACCCCGACACGCTCGCCCGCGGGTTCGTCAAGCAATTGCTCATGTATGCCACCGGCACCGACATCCACTACGCCGACCGCCGAGAGATCGACCGCATTGTGGCCGAAGCGCAGGATCGCGGCTACGGCATCCGCACGATCATTCACCTCGTGGCCGACAGCGATCTCTTCCGCGGCAAGTAAAACGAAGCACGACTCGGAGCGATCACCTACTCCGCGATCGGTTCCTTCACGAGCTGGATGAAGTGGACCGAGCGGGACGAGGCGGAGAGTTCGGAGGCCTTCTTTTCGGCCGCCTTCTTGTCGGCGTACTCGAACATCACCACGCGCTTCATCGACGGGCTGAAGACTCCCCAGAAGGCCTTCATGCGGGCCTCCTTCGCGACCTTCTTCTTGCGGGTCGCCTTCTTCGTCGCCTTCTTGGCCTTTGGCTCCTTGGCGACTTTTTCCTTCGCCGGCTTCTTCGCCTTGGGTTCCTTCACCGCCTTCTTGGTGGCCTTTGCCTTGTCGGTCGCCGCTTTCTTCGCCATGTCAGCCCTTTCAGCCAGTCTGGTCCGAGCGGCGAAGCGTTCGCCGCGTGCGGCGGCAGTATAGCGTGTCTCCCTCCAGGCACAGTGCCATTCGATCCGTTCTATACTTGAGGAGACCCTCGGAGCCCGCCCCGCCATGCTGTCTACCGTCGCCGACATCCCTCTCGCCAGCCCCTTTCCCGCCTACCGCGGGCTCGACGATGCCGTGCTCGCGGAGCGGATCGAGGCGGTGCGGCGGCGGATGGGGCCGCGGCTGGTGATTCTCGGCCACCACTACCAGCAGGACGGCGTCATCGCCCACGCCGACCTGCAGGGCGACTCCTACCAGCTTTCCAAATCGGCCGCCGAGCGGGAGGGCTGCGAGGCGATTGCCTTCTGCGGCGTCCACTTCATGGCCGAGACGGCCGACATCCTCGTGAACCGGCCGGAGAAAGTGGCCGCCCGCGGCGGGCGGCGGGTGAGGGTGGTGCTTCCCGACATGGCTGCCGGCTGCTCGATGGCCGACATGGCTGGGATCGAGCAGGTCGAAGACGCCTGGGCCGACCTCGGCACCGTCATCGACACCGCCGAAGTCACGCCGGTCACCTACATCAACTCGGCCGCCAGCCTCAAGGCCTTCTGTGGCCGCCATGGCGGCATCGTGTGCACGTCGAGCAACGCCCGCGCCGTGCTCGACTGGGCCTTCGCCCGCACCCGCCGCGTGCTTTTTTTTCCCGACCAGCACCTCGGCCGCAACACGGCGCGAAAGATGGGCATCCTGCTCGACGAGATGTGCGTGTGGAATCCGCACGATCCCACGCTCGGCGGCAACTCCCGCGAGCAGCTGGAAAAGAGCCGTGTCATCCTCTGGCAGGGTCACTGCAGCGTGCATGCGATGTTCAAGCCCGAGCATGTCGACGCCATGCGGGCCAACCTGCCGGGTGTGAAGGTGCTCGTGCACCCCGAGTGCTCGATGGAGGTGGTCGACAAGGCCGATCTCGCCGGCTCGACGAGCTACATTCTGCGGCAGGTCGAGGAGGCGCCGCCGGGCACCTCGTGGGCGATCGGCACCGAGCTCCATCTCGTCAAGCGACTGGAGCAGAACCATCCGGAGCAGACGATCCGGTTTCTCTCCCCCGTGGTCTGCATGTGCGCCACGATGTATCGCATCGATCTGGCCCATCTCTGCTGGAGCCTCGAGCACCTCGAGGCGGGCAAGCCGGTGAACGTGATCCGCGTCGACGACGAGACGGCGAAGTGGTCGGTCGTGGCCCT